>CAZBIR010000168.1:0-1542 GCA_964491035.1 uncultured Sulfuricurvum sp. | reverse complement strand
AAGGGGGGTAAAAAGGGTCATCCTTTTTCCTCTCAAATTTGTGCATGGGGTTTAAGAGGCTCCTTCTTCGCCCGTTTTAGGGCTTCTTTCATTATTTCATCGTCCCAGTTTTCTGCATGGTACTCGAATATTTTTATGATCTCCGCTTTTCTTTCTCTGTCATTTTTCGCCACTATCTGCTTTAAATTCTTGTCTATGTGTTTTAAAAATGCCTCTGCCCTATTGCTTATCTTCTCTCCCGTCTCTATTACGTCTTTTGATACGTCCATGATCGTGAGTTGCTGTCCTACTTTCTTTTTTATCGTCCATTCGATACCGGTGATCTTTCTTCCCGTCTTTATCTCTGTGTAGCTTACTTCTAGGTCTGTTTTGGCGTTGATCTGCTCTTTGGCTGTCTCTAGTACCTTTCTTTTAAATTCTCCGTACATTAGCTGTGTCTTTGGTACTTCTAGTATCTTTTGCCATTCTTCTACTTTTACTGTGTACGTTCCTATCTTTTCCCATTGTTTGAAGATTGTATATATTCTTTTGGCGTACTCGCTCGATAGTTGGAATATGTGTCTTATATCCGCTTTAACAAAACGTCCTTGAAGCTCTAATAGGTACGGTTTCAGCTTAGGATCGAAGCATAACTCTATTTCTCCTCTCTCTGCATGGTACTCGAAGCTTGAAACCCATCCTGTAACTAGAAAACCCTCTTTACCCTTATCTATGGTTAAATTCTTCTTTCTAAGCTCCTGAGCCATTGTTTTTAGGCTTGTACGGTTTATTTTCTTCCCTATTCTCTCCTCTATCTCTGAAATTTTGAATAGGTATGTCTTAAAATCTTTGTCCTCGTTCTTGATCTCTGAGATCATCTTCATTATTAAATCTGTTTCTACTGCTGATAGGCTGTATCTTGCGTTGTTTAGTTCGTATGATTGTTTCACTACGTTTCTTTTTGATATTGCCATGTATGGCTCCTTTTGAGAATAGCCATAATATTACAACTAATGCTAACTTTTGTCAAGCCATAGTTCGCTACAAAAAGCCATAGTTAGAGTACTTTTACGATACAAAAAGCCATAGTTACGATACAAAAAGCCATAGTTCGACCTCTCAAACACCGTCTGCAAGGGGCTTTCTAGCCTCTGATAGCTTTATATATAGCTTTATATATATAAATATATAGCTTTCTTTGGGGAATTTATTTTCTTTTTTCTATGCTTCTCTATCTCTAAAATACCGAAACGCCCCCTACCAAAATGAGCGCATCTTGGGGCTTTGCCCCTTGTGCGCGAAATGGGGGGCAACTATCTCTAATTTCTCTGTGATCTATTCTAATGGGGGGCTGGGGGTTATCCCCCAGTATGAGACGCTCCGCAGGACTGAAGCGAAGCTTCACCTTCATAGCAAAAAAAATGGTATAATTCCTCGATATGGTGCATATATCTCGTTTTTTCTTGAAAATTCGAGATATATACATCTAGAACCCCCAGTTGTTTAACAAGGGGGGTAAAAAGGGTCATCCTTTTTCCTCTCAAATTTGTGCATGGGGTTTAA
>CAZBIR010000167.1:0-1553 GCA_964491035.1 uncultured Sulfuricurvum sp. | reverse complement strand
ACAGCCGCTCCTCCTCGCTCTTTTCGGTGATATCGCGGGCGATGACGATCAGTTTGTTCTCCTGCGCCGCGCCGAAGCGTGACAGCGTCAGATCGATAATACGGGAGTGTTCGTCCGCAAACCGGAACGAACACTCGGTGCGGGTAATCCCCTGCGCGTAAGCCGATTCGACGCACCGGGCGAAACCGCATTCCTGACATTCGGTATCGGGGAACAGGGCGAAGAGGTCGCTTCCCACCATCTCCTCCCTGGGTTTTTCGAATATCTCGGCGGCGATGGCGTTGCAGTCGATAATCCGCGCATGATCGAGAATCAGGATCGCTTCGTTTAGGGAGGAAAACATGCTCTTGTAAAACGATTCGCTCTCCATCAGCCGCAGCTGGGCATGGCGGATCTCGGTAATGTCCTCCCCCGAGCTCAGGAAACCGGCAAAACGCCCCTCATCGTCGAGCAGAATCCGGTTGCGCCAGGCGATGAGCCGTTCTTCACCGTTTTTGGTCACGACCGGGTTTTCGTTGTAGGCCGGGCCATCGAAATCTTCGAGGCTCTCGGCCACCCTGCGAAGCTGCGGCTGAAGGCGCTCGGGAATGAAAAGATCGATCCAGCTTTTCCCGGCCACCTCTTCCTGGGAAAAGCCGAGGATTTCAGAACCTTTGCGGTTGAGCAGGAGGATTTTTCCCCCGGTGTCGATGACGACGATCATCACGTCGACGATGTCGAGGTAACTCTGGGCCGTCTCTTTTTCGTGGCGCAGTGCGATTTCGGAGCGCTTGCGCTCACCGATATCGCGTGACGAGGCGTAGATGTAGCGGCGGTTCCCCTCGCGAATCATCCTCATCGTCGTTTCGACATCGATCAGCCGCCCGTCTTTGCGCCGGAAAAGGCTCTCTCGCGTGCTTGGCGCTTCGGAAATCGATTCGATGACCGAGGCGATCGTAGCAGCAGAGTCTTTGGCTTCCCAGTCAAACACCCTTAGATCGCACGCCTCATCTTCGCCGTAGCCGATCAGTTCCAGAAACGACGGGCTGCTAGCGATCAATCTCCCGTCGGTGTCCACGATATGAACCCCGTCCACCGACGACTTGAGGATCGTATCGAGCCATGCGCGGCTGCTTTCGAGCTCGGCGGCCTTGGATTTGACCAGCGCACGGCTGCGGAGGAGTTCGACGATGATGTAGAGTAAAAAGAGGTGGACGATCACTCCCGCCACGGCATAGAAAATGACATGGCGGTTGCTGTGGTTGGCATCGTAGAGGGGGGTGCTAGCGTAGTCGAGGCGGTACGTTTGGCCTCCATGGACCAAACTCCGCCGGGCATGATACTCCGAGCGGTGCGGCATGGGGCGGAAGGTGCGGTAGAGCACTTTTCCTGCTTCATCGCGCAGTTCCAGGTAGAGATCTTCCTTGTAGGTCGTAATCGATCCGGCCGTCCCCGCAGGATTTCCCCCCTCCTCCATCTGTTTGGAAAAAAGGTCGAAATGTTCCGACGTATGGATTTGAAAATGCTTTTGCGCCTGTGCGTAAAAATAGCGGTCCGAAAGGAACAGCACGGCA
>CAZBIR010000166.1:0-1590 GCA_964491035.1 uncultured Sulfuricurvum sp. | reverse complement strand
TCGGGGTGCGAATGGATGAGCGACTCCCAGATCGACCGGGCGGCGGCGTACTCTTTGCGCTCGTACGCGCCGATCGCCTCTTCCATCAGTGATTGTGCTTCCATTTTATCCTCCTCATGTCGTTTCAGGTTGCGCCGCAGGTCCTCCATCGCCTCTTCGTAAGTCTCCCCAAACCCTTTGAGCCCGGGCAGATCGCAGCTGTAGATTTCATAGCCGTCCCCCTCTTCGTTACTGAAATAGTGGTAATGGGTACGGTATTCGTCCATCGCTTCAGACCTCGCGCAGTTTTCACTCCCAGTGCAAACCCCGTTCTATACCGAAGAACGGAATATGCAAACACTGCCTGAATTTGGACAGAAGGAGCAACCATGATCGCGATTCCCGTCGAAAACGATTCACCCGACACAGCGACCACCAAACTTTTCGGAAATGCCCGTTTTTTCGCTTTGGTCGATCCGCAAACCAAAAAAGCGACCATCGTCCCCAACGCCGGATGCGGCAACGGAATCAAAACCGCCGACCACCTCATCCAAAACAACGCCACCTCCGCCCTGTACGGTTTTCTGGGGGACGGACCGTTTTACGTCATGGTGCGCGGCGGGATGAAGGTGTACTGGCTGGGAAAAGAGACGATGCCGCTGAGCGAGGCGATCGAAGCGGCCTTTTCGCAGATGCTGCCGCAGGTAACCCCCGAAAACGCCGGGGTCTATCTCGATCCGGGAACCGCGGCCGGTGCGTGCGAATGCGGATGCGGCCATGACTGAGATCATTACCGCCGAAATGGAAGAGATCCGCAACCTCATCATCGCGACCGTAGCCCGGCGCAATCTCCTCAAGCAGGAGATGCAGCGGTGGTACGAGAACGCCAGGGGGGAGCGTTTCGAACACTCCAACGAACTCATCACCGTCGACGCAACCCTCAGCCAGCTCGATGGGCACTACAAACGGCTCTGGGATTACCACAACACCAAAGGAAAGTATCCATGAACGAAAACCTGCGCAGCGACATCCTCAAACACGCCCGGCTGGCGTTCGAGAGGGCCTGTTCGCTCAGAGAGAATGAACGTATCGAAGTCTACCTGTATGACGGGGCTGTCAGGACGAGCGACGTTTTGGGCGAAGAAGAGACGATGGTCTACAGCCCCAACCGCATCCTGTGCTACCAGGTGTGGGGGCATGACTATCTCGAAGAGGAGATCCGCGCGTGGATCGATCACTCACGCCTCGAAACTGAACCCGGAACGCTCGAGCAGAGCATCCTGGAGACGCTCCGCAAGATCGCGCAAAACAAAGGGGTCAGCCCCGACGACGTGAGCTCCTACGAAGTGTTCGCGAACCTGCGGATGGAGCAGATCGAGCAGATCGAACACGCCATTATCGATTACTGGTGGGACAACAAAGAGGTCGAAAACGCCAAATCGCTCGCGCTGGAGCAGATCAACGAGGCCCTTTCATCCCTGGGGGCGACAGGTTAAAAAAACAGCCACACCAGCAGCGCGCCTCCCAGCGCGAGGTTAATCCAGCTTCCCCCCTCTTCGAACATCATGACCAAAAAATCGAAATAGTATTTCTCCACCGTTCCGGCGTGCA
>CAZBIR010000165.1:0-1614 GCA_964491035.1 uncultured Sulfuricurvum sp. | reverse complement strand
ACGGCTCCGGCCGATCCTCTCTTGCAGCTCCTCCAGGCGCTCAAAGAGGGAAAAAACCCTGCCGAAACGACCGAAACTTCTAAAAAAGGGGAAAGGGATCTCAAAACGTTGCTGGAGGGGAATGAACCGGCCAAATCCCCTGCAAACGAAACCAAAACGGCCAAAACCACCCCGCAGGGCAACGAGACGACACTCCCGCCTGCCCCCGGGTACGGCATAAAAGAGGAGACCTCCAAAAACCAGGCCGTATCCCCGGCACCGACCGAAGGGCTGATCGCACTCCTCCAGGGCGAGGCCAAAGGGGGCGAAAGGGAAAATACGGAAAAAACCGTCGCCGGGAAAACGGAAATCGAAGGGGGCAAATCATTTGCCCCTCCCAAAGCCGAATCGATCGAGGTAAAAGCCAAAGAGGCCCAACAGGGGCTGCGCCATTTTGCCGGGGAGCTCAAAGAGGCGGTGGAGAACTACAAGCCCCCCTTCACCCGTCTTTCGATGAAACTCAATCCCGAGCGGCTGGGCGAAGTGGAAGTCACCCTCGTGCAGCGGGGGAATAACGTCCACGTCAACATCCAGTCGAACAATGCCGCCAGTGTCGCCTTTCTGGCCCACAACGCCACCGAACTCAAAGCCCAGCTGGCCCATCAGGGGATCACCAACGCGACGATGAACTTCATGAGCGGCGGCGAACAAAATCCTTCCGGAGGGGGAGGACAGCAACACCATTCCCAGAACCGTTTTCGCGCTTACGAGTCCCTCGCCGAGCTCGAACGGAGTGAAGAGCAGCTTGGCGCTCTTGAAATCATCATTCCCCATTACGCCTAAGGAGGAACATCATGGCCATCGACGCATACGGCAATAACGCCGCCACATCCGCAGCAGGAACCACTGCCGCCGCATCCAGCGGGACCAACCCCAACGGAATCCTCGGAAAAGACGATTTCCTCAAGCTCCTGCTGCTGGAACTCAAATACCAGGACCCCACCTCCCCGATGGATTCGGAAAAGATCCTGACCCAGACTTCGCAGCTGGCGACCCTCGAATCGACCGAAAACACCAACAAGGCCCTCGAAGAACTGGCGGCGGCGCTGGGTGCCAGCATGCAGTATTCGGGGATCGCGGCCATCGGGAAAATCGCCGATACCGGGAGCAACGCGATCGTTAAAGAGACCGGAAGCAACCCCAAATTCGAGCTTTATTTCCCTGAAGAGATTACCGGCGGCGAGATCAAAATTCTCGATAATAACGGAAACATCCTCCGCACCATGCCCGTCGGTGCAACCGCCGCTGGAATCGCCCAGTACAGCTGGGACGGAAAAAACAATAACGGCGCGGCGCTCGACGAAGGGGTCTATTACGTCGAAGCCAGCTATGCCAAAACCGACGGAACCAATGCTACGACACGCGTGGGACTCTATCCCATCGAATCAATCAAGTTCGACAGCGGCAAAACCTACGCTAAACTCGGTTCCAATTACGTCGATTTCAGCACGATCAAAGAAGTCACGGGAGCCAAAGGATAATCCATGATGCAGGGATACTACACCGGCGTTGCAGGAGTCATGACCCACCAGTACGGGATGGACATCGTCTCGGATAACCTCGCCAACGTCAATA
>CAZBIR010000164.1:0-1616 GCA_964491035.1 uncultured Sulfuricurvum sp. | reverse complement strand
ACCAGTGACCAAGTGATTAACAGTCACCTACTCTACCGCTGAGCTAATCCGGAATGTTTAAGAGGCGTAATTATACGGCATGAAGGCGCGATTGTCAAGAAAACGCCCCCTATTTCGAGCGTTTTCTGGCGATATTTTCGGTAGGGAGATAAAAAATGATGTTGGAACGCTCTGTCGAAGCGATTTTCCCATCGCCGAGGAGCCGCTCGAACCTCTCTATCGAGGGGGTGTCGAAGAGGGCGGCGATGTCGTCGCGGGTAAGGGGGCGTTTGTCCAGAGTAGTCAGGATTTCGTCATCATCGTATGCGGAGGGGATTGCTTCGGCATGGGTGCGCGAAACGATATGGATCGGCAGGGTGGGATCGAAACGGTGCGCGAGGAGATGCAGTTCCCCGAAAGAGAGGGGAGAGACGTCATAGGCGGGGGGGCGGTCGATTGTGCCGATGTCGATCCGTTCGCATCGTATACCGTGCAGGGCGGCATCCAGGGCCGCGATCTCTTCGGGGGAGTCGTTGACCCCTTTGACGAACAGGATTTCGATGAAGAGTTTGCCCGTATAAACGTGCGAGAAGCGGCGGATCGCGTCGATGATGGGTTCGATTGCGATCCCCTCGGCGGGGCGGTCGATTTTTCTGAATGTCTCGGGACGGGCGGCATCGAGCGAGAGTTTGACCTGGTCGAGCCGTAAAAGGGCGTTGAAAACGGTTTCGTCGGTGAGGCAGGCGCTGTTGGAGAGGATCAGGGTCCGGACCTCCCCTTTGATCGAATCGATACGCCCGATCAGCTCTCCCAGATGGGGATACATCGTCGGCTCGCCGTTGGCGGTGATCGTGATGACGTCGATATGCGGATGTTCGCTTAGGGCTTTTTGCAGATCCGAAATGACGGTATCGACGGGGACGATATCATGCTGCGCATGAATCGCCTTTGCGGGGGCGAGCTCGCAGTAGAGGCAGTCGAAATTACACTGCTTGTGCGATGGGGAGAGGTCGATCCCCAGCGAGGCGCCGAAACGACGGGAAAAAACTGGTCCAAAAATGGTATTCATTTTTGGACCAGTTTAGTGATAAGTGATAAGTGATAAGTGGCAAGTATTAGATAGCGCATAATTGTTTTTTTAACCCGCTTAGCATTCTTAAAATCTCATTGAGCTCTTTGATCCATTCCAAACCGGCGGTTTTATCGATGTATTCGATTTCAATACCGATATAGATCTGGGTAATCAATTCTGCAGATGAGCCTTTGGCTATCTCAATATAGCGTATTTTTTCTTTGTCCGATTCTTTTTCAAAGCCTTCAGCGATGTTGCTTGGGATAGAAAGGCTGGCACGTGTTATCTGGTCCTTGAAACTGTAGTCTTTGGACTCTTTGAAGTATTTATAAATATTGACCGATAGTCTACTGCTTCGTTTCCAGACATCAAGCGTTTCGCATTTCACTTAATACTTAGCCCTTCCCACTTAGCACTTGTCACAGAGTCAGTCTTTTAGACTGACTCTGTGACATTCCCGGACGAAGTGCTTCGCGTTCTCGACGGGGACGTCGGGGAGGATGCCGTGGCCGAGGTTGAAGATATGGCGACGGCCGCCCATGATCTCCTGGATCGCTTCGACGCA
>CAZBIR010000163.1:0-1620 GCA_964491035.1 uncultured Sulfuricurvum sp. | reverse complement strand
TGATGTATATAACTTTCCATCATTGCAAGTTCTATTAAAACTTCAATTAACATTTTTTCCAATATAATCAACCAAATACGATAATGACAGGGTGTTATGGACTATATCGAATTTCTAGGAACCAGTGGTACCAGAACTCCGAGTGAAGGGACGACGTGCGTTCGCGTATCGGAACACTGCGTGATCGATGCGGGCAACCTGATCAACTCGTTCGGTGATGATGTTTTCACGATCGAACACATCTTCCTGACCCATTCGCACCTCGATCACATCATCGACATCCCCTTCCTCGCCGATCTGTTCGTCACCCAAAAAAAGGTTTCGCTGAAAATATACGCCCTCAAAGAGACCCTTGATGATCTGCGGCAGTTCATCTTCAACCATCGCGTTTGGCCCAATTTCGAAGAGATCAACCTGATCGGCCACGACGAAAAAACGATCGAACTGATCGAAATTTTCCCGGATACCCCCTATGCGATCGACGGCGTCACCCTCACCCCGTTCAAAACCAATCACACCGGCGGAAGCTGCGGCTACCTGATTGAAAAAGGGCCGGAGGCGCTTCTCTTTACCGCCGACACCTACCGATGCGACCGGATCTGGGAGATGCTAGATCGCCATCCTCATATCCACTCACTTATTATCGAGGTTTCTTTTCCTTCGGCGTTCGAACGGCTTGCTTATGACAGCAAACACCTCACCCCCGCCCTGTTACTCGACGAGCTCCGAAAATCGAAACGGAACGATTTTGCCCTCTATTTTCTCCATCTCAAAACCCTCTTTTCCGCGACCATCATCGAGGAGCTCGCATCCTCCGGGCTGTTGGGTCCAAACGGCAAAATCCTCCGAGACGGTGACCGCGTGGACTATTCACGCCCCCATGCGCTATAATGCGACTTTCATTTGTAAAGGTTTAGCATGAGTATTGAACAAACATTGATTGAACGCAGCGGCGGCGTCTGCGAACTGTGCGGATCTGCCGAAGGGCTCGGCGTCTATGACGTTGCCCCCTCGGACGGTTCAGCGGAAAAAGCGGCTTATCTGTGCGAAACGTGCCGAACGCAGCTGAATGATCCCAGCCGTCTCGATCCCGATCACTGGCGCTGTCTGGGTGAGAGCATGTGGAGCCAGACTCCGGCGGTGCAGGTATTGGCCTATCGCCTCCTCAGCGCCCTGGGGGATCAGGACCAGCTGGACATGCTCTACCTCGAAGACGACGTCAAAACGTGGGCCCAAGCGGGGATGCTGAACACCGCCACCGAAGAGGGGAGTACCAGCGTAACCCGCGACAGCAACGGAACAATCCTCAGCGAAGGGGATACCGTCACCCTGATCAAAGACCTCGAGGTCAAAGGGGCCGGGTTCACCGCCAAACGGGGAACCGTCGTCAAAAACATCCGCCTCACCGACGATCCGAAGTACATCGAGGGAAAAATCAACGGTTCGACGATCGTTCTGGTTGCCGCCTATATGAAAAAAGCGTAACCCTCTTGAAAGCCTAAGCTTTTTTAGAGTACACTTCCGCATCCATTTCGGGAAAGGGCCTCTTTCCCGGATTTTTCCACGCGTCCGTAGCTCAGCTGGATAGAGCATTGGTTTCCGGTACCAAGGGTCAGGGGT
>CAZBIR010000162.1:0-1629 GCA_964491035.1 uncultured Sulfuricurvum sp. | reverse complement strand
ACCTCAAGGGGATCGAAAAACTGATCAACCGCAAACTCGACCGCACCATCATCGAAGGGTTCGAACCCGATCCCTCGATCAAAGCCGAGCCGATCCAGCAAGGACGCGGCGGCGGGGGAGGACGCGGCAACGCCCCTCGCTCCAAACCCCGTGGGGAGAAGCCGCAAGGCGGACACAGAGAGCCCCAGAAACGCGAATCCCGCACCCATCACGGCGAAAGCCGCCGAAGCAGATGAGAGTAAAATCTGCCTCGACAGAGGCAAGCTTCAGTGCCATAGCGGCCAGCGTAGCCAAAGGGATGCATTCCTTTGGCGTTCAAAACGAAATATTATGAAAATCCTCGTCGATGCCGATGCGTTTCCTAACGCGTTGAAGGAAATACTGCTTCGCGCCGTATTGAAGCGTCAGATCACCACCGTTTTTATCGCTAACAAACGGATCGGTATCCCCGATGTGCACCATGTCTCGATGGAGGTGGTCGCGCAGGGGCCGGACGAAGCCGATCACCGCATCGCCGAACTGTGCGAATGCAACGATCTCGTCATCACCGCAGACATCCCTCTGGCCGACCGGATTGTCACCAAGGGGGCCGTTGCCCTCGACCCGCGCGGCACAATTTATAACGCCGAAAACGTCAAACACCTGTTAGCAATGCGCAACCTGATGGAGGAACTCCGTAACGCGGGGGAGATTACCGGAGGGCCGAGCGCTATCGGGGAAAAAACGGTGAGGGCGTTTGCGGACGGGCTGAACAAACTGCTTTCAAAACTCCGTTAGCCTTTTTTTTCTTCTTCCAACACTGCATATGTTCCCGTCGCGAACGCGACGAGGTTCTCTCCGTCGTGAAGTTCGATGGTGACGAACGACGTCTTTTTCCCCTGACGGATCACCTTTGCAAGCGCGCGCAGATGGCTCCCCGCGGCGGGCTTTAGGTAGTTGATCTTGATCTCCATCGTGACCGAGGTGAACCCCTCGGGGAGGTTGGAGACGGCGGCGTACCACCCCGTGTTGTCCATCAGCGTCGAGATGACCCCGCCGTGGATGAACCCGAGGTGCTGCAGATGGCAAGGCATGGTGGAAAGCTCGACCTCGGCGCTCCCCGGCTCGTAGCGGATCAGCTTGCCGCCGATGTGCTCCAGAAACGGGAATTTGATCTCATGCATACCGTTTTTCCTTTTGATGTTTGTATTTTTCATAGGTGTCGGCGATGATTCCGATCCCCCGCCGCATCTGCTCAGGCGTGGAGCCCGAGAAGTTGAAACGGGCTTCGGGGCTGCGCGGAGCACCGGGATAGAACTCTCCGCCGGGGACGAACACGGCTCCTTGTTTCAGGCACTCCATCGCGAGTTCCTTCGCATCGACCCACTCGGGGAAACTGCCGTAGATGAACATCCCCCCTTTGGGCTTCGTGAAGCGAAAATCGCCCAGCTGCGTTTGCAGCTCGGCGGCGAGGGCGTCGCATTTGGCTTTGTAGGTTGCGCGGACGGTGCGGAGGTGTCTGCCGAAGTGTCCGCTTTCCCAGAAACGCTCCGCCAGCAGCTGTGAGAGCGTCGAGGTGTGCAGGTCGGAGCGCTCTTTGAGGGCCAGGATCGGCGCAAGGAGCGACGCGTCGCCGCGGATCCACCCCAG
>CAZBIR010000161.1:0-1632 GCA_964491035.1 uncultured Sulfuricurvum sp. | reverse complement strand
CGTAGAGGACGTTCAGCCGTTTGGAAAACTTCTGTACATCTTTGATCGTAGCCATGCTGTTCCTTTGAGTCAGATTGCGGCATCACGCCATTAAAAAAAGTAATTCGCCTCGAGACGCATTTCACGGTTGGAAGTCTCGGAAGCGGCCAGTTCGGTCGTCTCGTTCTCCTGATCCATCAGGCGCGCTTTGAGTTCCAGCCCTTTCCAGCCTCCGCCGAGTTTGTACAGGAGGTCAAAGTTCCACTGCCGCGTATCGCCGTTTTGGTATCCCCGGTTGGTCAGGCTCTGGTAAGGCCGTTTGCCCGGGTCCCGATCGTAGCGGGCGAAGCTGAGCATCGTGCTGAATCCGGGAATCAGCGCGTTCCAGTCGTAATCGATCTGGGCTTTGTAGCTTCGGGTGTTGGCGGTCCAGTCGGTCTGCGTCATGCTGCGGGTATATTCCTGGGTCAGGAAACCGCGCCACGGGGCGATCATGTCCCCGCCGCCATCGGTGCGGGACGTCGCCAGGAGGAGTTTGGCCGGGCCATATGCGGCCGTCGTACGGAGTGCCCACAGATACGAATCGATACGGTTGTCGTCGTCATAATTGTTCGCTTCGGGGAGGATGATATCCCCTGCTCCACGGTCGTTCTGACGGATGAAACGCCCCGCGACGCCCAGTGTCACATCCCCCGCCCGTATCGAATAGGCCGCTTCGAAAAGGAGCTGGTCCACCAGGTCGGGCCAGTGCATGAACCACCCCTGCACGTCGAGGTTCGGGATCGATTTGTTTTTGACCCCGGAAACGGTCACGGCGGGGGCATCGCCGTGGGTGCCGTTGCCGTAATGGGTTGCGTAATAGGCCTTGATCTTGTCGGGGGCATCGCCCGCATCGGCCATATTGCCAAAATAGCTCATCCCCCGTTCTTTGATCTTGTCGGCGTAATCGATCTGGATCGTCGTAGCGGGAAGATCCGAGGAGACGATCTGGGCCCCTTCGATCGCAATCGGGATCATTTTCGTGTCATTCGGGGTGATCCAGGGATTGGTCACGAGCATCCGTCCCGCTTTGATTTTCGTCTTGGCAAGGCCGTATTGAAGATACGCCTGTGCGAGCACGGCATACCCTTCCCCGTATGGCTCGCCCGCATCGCGCGAAAAGAGGTCTTTGGAGGTTGCGGCGGTCGTTCCGTCCTCTTCTTCGGTGATACCGCCGGGGTTCTGGGTCGTATAGAGCCCCGCCCCCGCGCTGAATCCGGCCAGAGGGGCCGTCTGGTAAATCAGGCTTCCCCCTACGGCAAGCCCCCGCGCTTCGGGGCCGTTTTTGCCGCCGGCTCCGTTTTCGTCCCAGTCGGTCAGGAAGTATTGGGCGCGGACACGCCCTTCGAGTTTCCCTTCCTTGAACGCGGCGGCGAGATCATCGGCGGCATACGCCCCGGTACACAGCAACAATGCGGCACAGACGCTTAGTTTCTTCATCGTATCTCCTCGGAATAATAATTGATTCCGTAATCATAGAAATCAAAAATCATAAAACGGTCACAATAACGCAGGGTTACGTCAGCAGCCCCAGAATCCCCTCGGGAATCCTCTCCAGTGACAGCTGCCGCTCCACGGCCCCCAGTTCAAAGGCGACTTTGGGCATCCCGTAGA
>CAZBIR010000160.1:0-1667 GCA_964491035.1 uncultured Sulfuricurvum sp. | reverse complement strand
AGCTTTGGAACCCGGTCGATGTACGAAGTACCGGCCGGGCCGTCCCTGCCACTTTCTGGGCCCTGCTCAGAAAGTGCGTAACATCAGACGGTAATTACTCTTCGAGGGTGCGGACGATCAGGCTTTTGGGGAGGCTGAAGCGCTCGATCAGCTCTACCTCCCTGGCCCGCATCTCTCCGTTGTCCACCTCGTGATCGTACCCCAGCAGATGGAGCATTCCGTGGATAAAGAGGAGGGCCAGCTCTTCTTCCTCCGTGTGTCCCAGCTCCGCGGCGACGGAGGCGACCTTGTCCACACTGATGACGATGCTTCCCAGCGGTGCGCCGGGAAACGGATCGCTCGGAAAGCTCAGTACGTCGGTAGGTTTGTCGATTCCCCGGAACTGGCGGTTGATGGCGGCAATCTCCTCGTTATCGGTCAGGATCAGCTCAATCTCCCCGCGCCCCATTTCGGTGGCAATGGCTTCGATCAGTGTAAAATCGTATTTTTTTTCGGTTTGGTTATCGAGTTCTATCATGGGGAAATTGTAGCACGAAATTTTCTTTTTAACTCTAGAATAAAACTTGTAATTCTTGCTATAATTCTTACAATTTTGTAAGCAAGTGAGTCTAAATGCCGTACGTAAAAGAAGTCTTTGACTACCTCAGAAGAACCAGCCCCTCGCAGACCGAATTCTATCAGGCGGCCGAGGAGGTCCTCGAATCGCTCCGTCCCCTGATGGAAAAATATCCGAAATACCGGGAACACAAAATCATCGAGCGGATCGTCGAACCCGAGCGCCAGATCCTCTTCCGTGTCAACTGGGTCGATGACAAAGGTGAAATCCAGGTCAACAAGGGGTTTCGTATCGAGTTCAACTCCGCCCTCGGGCCCTACAAGGGGGGGCTGCGCTTCCACCCGAGCGTCAATGCGGGAGTCATCAAGTTCCTCGGGTTCGAGCAGATCTTCAAAAACGCCCTGACGGGGCTTCAAATCGGCGGCGGTAAAGGGGGGAGCGATTTTGATCCCAAAGGGAAATCGAATCGCGAGATTATGCGTTTCTGTCAGGCGTTCATGAGCGAACTCTACCGCCACATCGGGGCGACGACCGACGTTCCGGCCGGAGACATCGGGGTCGGCGGCCGTGAGATCGGCTACCTGTTCGGCATGTACAAAAAACTCGCCAACAGCTACGAAGGGGTATTGACGGGCAAATCGCTCAACTGGGGCGGATCGCTCGGGCGGACCGAGGCGACCGGGTACGGCGCCGTCTATTTTGCCAAATACATGCTCGAAGACCGCAACGAAACGCTCGAAGGAAAAATCTGTACGGTATCCGGATCGGGCAACGTCGCGATCTACACGATCGAAAAACTCTACCATCTCGGTGCGAAACCCGTAACGTGCAGCGACTCGAACGGAATGATCTACGATCCCGACGGAATCGATCTGGAACTTCTCAAAGAACTCAAAGAGGTCCAGCGCGTCCGACTCACCGAATACCTCTCGCATCGCCCGAACGCGAAATACACTCCGATCGAAGAGTACCCTGCGGGACGCAACGCCGTATGGTCCGTTCCGTGTTTTGCCGCGTTCCCGAGCGCGACCCAGAATGAACTGAATCTTGCCGATGCGCAGGAACTGCTCAAAAACGGATGTGTCTGCGTCAGCGAAGGGGCGAATATGCC
>CAZBIR010000159.1:0-1714 GCA_964491035.1 uncultured Sulfuricurvum sp. | reverse complement strand
ACTCCTTGTGTCATGGAAAATGCAAGTTTTGTGCGAGAAAAGTCTTTAAGCTTCTCTCACCGTATAATAAACCCCCCTCCCGCTTCCGTGACTCTTTAATATCCCGTAATCGCACAGCTCTTTGAGATCCCGTGCGGCGGTCGGTTTGGACGTTTTGGCGATCGAGGCGTATTTGGCGGTTTTCATCCCTCCTTCGAACGGCTCCGGCAATACATCAAGCATTTTCGTCAATACTTTGCGCTGACGCTCATTGAGGCTGATGTCGCGGACGCTTTCCCAAAAGCGGCTCTTGAACTTGACGGCTTCGACTCTCGCAAGCGCATCCGCCAGCGCCGAATCCACCGTCTGAACAAACCACGTTATCCATGCCGAAATATCGCCGTCAGAACGGACGCACACACTATCGAGTTGGCCATAATACTCACGCCGTCGTCGGTTGATCTGCGTAGCGGTGCTAAAGAGGGCCGAGGGGATCGCGGATGAGCGCGACAGGACATAATCGCTGATCGCGCGCGCCAGCCGACCGTTGCCGTCATCGAAAGGGTGGATAAGCAAAAACCATAGATGAGCGATCGCGGCCTTGATGAGGGGATCGGAGGAGTCTTCGGTGTTGAGCCACAGCAAAAAGCGGCTCATCTCCGCTTCGATCCTATGGGCGGGCGGGGCGACATAGTGAACTTTCTCTTTTTCCCACGGCCCCGAAACGATTTTCATCTCTCCGTCACGATCATCACGGTACGTCCCCGTACGGATCACTCTAAGCCCCGATTGTCCCGTCGGGAAAAGGGCTTTGTGCCATCGGAACAGCCGTTCGCTGCCAAGAGGGCCTTCCCCTTTTTTCGCATCGATCAGCACCTCGACGAGGGCATCGGTCTGGACGGTGGCGTGGAGTTCATCGGCACTTTGAAGCGAAAGAGCTTTGTGTACCGACGCACGAACGGACGAGCGCTGCAACACTTCCCCCTCGATCAGCGACGTCGCTATCGCTTCATCCTCGTACGCACTCGCGATCATCGCTTCGCTGAGGGTATCTTGCAACAGCGATTCCACCATCATCAGTTGTCCGAATCGGTGATAGGCCTGCGCTACATCCGGGAGCGTGTAGGTAAAGTGCGGCCAGCTATCGCTCTGCCAAATCCATTGTTGATACGTTTCCATACAATAATCATATCATAATATGATACGATTAACACTAATCACATCAATATTTGATACGATTAATACAAATATCTCCCATTTACCCTATCGATGTACAATCTTGTCTATAACACCATCTTCGGAGAAACTCGATGAAACATGTCCTCCTCCTCAACCTCCACCAAAAATACGAAGGGTTCGCCAACGGCAACCTGACCCGCGATCTTGTTACCGAAGCCAAAGCATTTTTTACCGCAAACGGTTATGACGTCAAAGAGACGGTGATCGAAAACGGCTACGACGTCGCCGAAGAACTGGAAAAATTCGCATGGGCCGACCTGTTTTTCGTCCAGTCTCCCGTTTACTGGATGGGGCTGCCCTGGCTGGGGAAAAAATACCTGGACGAGATCCTCTCGGGCGGCAACGGCACCGTGACGTTCGTCAACGACGGACGCGCCGAAGGCGGAAAGTACGGGAGCGGCGGGCTGATGAAAAACAAGCGCTACATGCTCAGCTTTACCTACAACTGTCCCCCGAGCGAGTTTGGCAATCCCCAAGGGTTTTTCGAGGGGCTCAG
>CAZBIR010000158.1:0-1718 GCA_964491035.1 uncultured Sulfuricurvum sp. | reverse complement strand
CCATTGGGCTACTACCACGAAGTCAAAGGGGAAAAACGTCTCGGAACCATCCCGCAAGAGCGGAAAAAACGGAAATAACAGGGGGTCAAGGGGTAAAACCCCTTGGCGTCACCTCAGCAACGGTGCAAAAATGCACATAAGTAGAATTGCGGTAACTAACTTATCCATAAAGACCCCCTCAGAGTAGTTTTTGGAGGGCAAAAAAAAAGGTCGAGAGGTAATTACTCCTCCCGACCTTCATGTACCGCTCCATCAACTACTATGAAAAAGCTGTTACCGCGAAAAAATTATACCATAGATTTCAGCAACAACAGAATATGCCGATTTTTATCCGATCTTAATTCGGAGGTGTCTCATGGGGTGGCGTACGCTGCACATAGCCAATCCCGCACGACTGAGCCTGCGGCACGATTCTCTGGTACTCGATAACGGCGATGAGTACACGATACCGCTCAGCGATCTCTCCTGCGTCGTGATCGAATCGCGCCAGTGCACCCTCACCTCGCCTCTCATCGATGCGCTCGCCGCTTCGGGTGCGGTCACCTATATCTGCGATGACAAACACCTCCCCACCTCGATCCTCCTCCCGTTCCATGCCCATAGCCGTCAGGCGGGGGTGGCACGGATGCAGGCACTCTGGAGTGAACCGTTCAAAAAGCGGTGCTGGCGGCACATCGTCCATGCCAAAGTCGCCAACCAGGCCCAGGTAATCCGCGAGCGCGATCCCGAAACGGCCGGTTTTCTGAGTTCCCTGTGCCATCATATCACTTCGGGCGATACGGGCAACGTCGAGGCACAGGCGGCGCGCGCCTACTGGAGCGCGCTGTTCGAAAACTTTGCCCGCCAAATCCACGAAAACGATATCCGCAACAGCGCGCTCAATTACGGCTACGCGATCGTGCGGGGGATGGTCGCACGCGCCCTCGTGGGGAGCGGGTTCCTCCCCGCTTTCGGCCTTCATCACGACAGCGAGCTTAACGCGTTCAATCTCGCGGACGACCTCATCGAGCCGTTCCGCCCCTTCGTCGATACGCTCGTGCGGGAGCTGCTGGACGAAGATGGCGATGAGCTTCCCCTAACCCTCGATATGCGCTACAAAACTCGCCTTCTCGAGCTTGTCACGATGCCCTGCCGCGTCGGCAATACGGAGACGACGCTCCCCTATGCGTGTGAACTCTCCGCCGAATCGCTATTACGCGCCACCCGCGCCAAAGACCCCTCTCTGATCGAGACGGCGAGCTTTGTATGACCCCGGTGCGATTCATGCGGCTCCTCGTCTTTTTCGATCTCCCCACGGGTACAAAAAAAGAGCGCAAGGAGTACACCAAATTCCGAAAATTCCTCCTCAAAAACGGCTACGACATGCTCCAGTTCTCCGTCTATTGCCGCATCTGCAAGGGACAGGACACGGCGGAACGCTACCTGTCACATTTGGAAACAAATCTTCCGCCGAAAGGGAACGTCAGGGCCATGACCGTGACCAATACGCAGTATGAACGGATGAAAATTTTGATCGGAATGGATAAAAAAGAGGAAAAAATCGGCTCGAAACAGTTGCTTCTGTTCTGATTTTTTTTCAAAAATTTCCCCGCAAAACCCCCGATATACGGGATTTTTGCGGGGTAGTATTATAGCAAAACCGAGTGAGATGGGGGGCTATAACTGCCAATTGATTCTCGACAATAAGGATGCAATTATAGCAAAACCGAGTGAGATGG
>CAZBIR010000157.1:0-1724 GCA_964491035.1 uncultured Sulfuricurvum sp. | reverse complement strand
CAATGCGGCGCAATCTCAGGAAAAGGGGGAGTAAGATCACGCTTTTTTTGGGATTTGTGACATTCCGGTCGTAGAACGGATAGAGGAATACGGAGTGGTGGCGGTGTGCGCATAAAGCGCACAAGTGCGCGCGGGCTTCGCGCCGAGCGAAACTCAGCGTTAGCGTTGCCAAAGGGGCTTTGCTCCTTTGTGCGTATCAAAAGGAAAAACAATGACAACACGTGTAGAAATTATGAATGACTTTTTGGCAATCAACGTCCGTCCCGGCAAGACGATCCAGGATATCGTCGAAGCGTCAGGATCGGCGCTTCCGTTCGGATGCCGCGACGGGGAATGCGGTACCTGCGTCGTCATGGTGGAATCGGGCATGGAGTACATGAGCGAAATCAACGAAAAAGAGAAAGCGGTACTCAAAACCCTCAACGAAAGCAACCCCAAAGCACGCCTCGCCTGCCAGATGAAAGTCGTTGCACCCAGCGGACTGGTCCGTCTCAAATACTGATACGCGCGGCCGTGTCAGACCCTCCGGGCGGAGTTTTCGTCCGCCCGGGCATAATTGATCGTTTTTTAATCAGCTATCTCCGAATTCCCCCCGAAACTCCCCCTATAATGTTTCGAGAACGAAATATGCAGCTTATAGTGCAATCGCATAATAATTATCAGGTGTAGACGATGCAGACATCCCTTGCTTTCAAACAAAAACAGCTTCCCCGACTCTCGATGCAGACCTGGCTGCCGCTGTTGCAGTGCTCGCTCAACGACCTTGAAAAACACCTGCAGGTGATCACGAACGAAAACCCCTGTCTTGAGGTCAAATCGGGGTTCGAACAGGCCAACTCCCATACGGGAGGCTCATCGGCCTACGGAGCGTTCCAGAACTACGTTTCCAACGCCTCCAGCGACCAGATCGAATGGCTCAGCATCGCCGGGACGTCGTTGTACGAGAAGCTCGACGAACAGATCGTCGCGCCGCTGTTTCCGACCCCCATCTCCCAGAAAATCGCCCGCCAGATCATCTACTACATCAACGAAGAGGGGTATTTCGAGGGGAGTGTCGAGGAGGTGGCGCGCCAGTGCGATACCGACCCCCAGAACGTCGAGCGGGTGCGGCAGCGGTTTGCCCACCTCGAACCCTCGGGGGTCGGGGCGGTGGATTACCGGGAATCGTTTTTGTTCCAGCTAAACGACTACGACCTCGACGATGAGCTGAGTATTCTGCTTAGCGCCATGATCTTGCAGTTCGACAGGATGGAAAAATTCATTAACCACCCCCGCCTGGGGGATGCGAAGCATATTCTCCAGCATCTCAAAAATCCCCCGGCGCTGGAGTACATGGAACCCGAGACGCAGATCACCCCCGACCTGTTCGTCGAGTTCAGCGGCTCCGAGCTCACCATCCGGATCAACCACGCCTTCTACCCCGACCTGCAGGTCAACCTGATCGACAAATACGACCATTTCGCCAAACAGAAGTTCAAAGAGGCGCGCGAGCTCGTCAAGCTCCTCGACCTGCGCAAGGCGACGCTGTATAACGTCGCCCTCGTCCTGATCGAGAAACAGTATGCCTTTTTCATGGGGGGAGAGCTCAAACCTCTGCGCCTTCAGGACGTCGCCGACGAGCTGGGGTTTAATGAATCGACGATCTCGCGCGCCATCGCCGACAAATACCTCCAGACCGAACGGGGGCTCTACGCTTTCAAGGACTTTTTCTCCAACTCGATCGG
>CAZBIR010000156.1:0-1749 GCA_964491035.1 uncultured Sulfuricurvum sp. | reverse complement strand
ACAGCCGCTCCTCCTCGCTCTTTTCGGTGATATCGCGGGCGATGACGATCAGTTTTTTCTCCCGCGCCTCCCCGAAACGCGACAGCGTCAGATCGATGATTCTGGAACGCTCTTCGGCAAACCGGAACGAACATTCGGCCCGCGCGATCCCCTGCGCGTAAGCCGATTCGATCCATCGGTCCGGCGTGCATTCAAGGCATTCGATCTGGCTGGTAAGCTGATTGAACCGAAGGCCTACGAGTTCTTCTTTCCGTGTTTCAAAAAGTTCCGAAGCGACGGCATTGCAGTCGATGAGGGTATCGTGTTCGAGGATCAGGATCGCTTCGTTGAGGGAGGAGAACATGCTCTTGTAAAACGATTCGCTCTCTTTGAGCCGCTCCTGGGCGCGCCGAACATCGGTAATATCCTCCCCCGAACTCAGCATCCCGGCGAACAGCCCTTCGTCATCGACGATGATCTGGTTGCGCCAGGCAATGAGCCGCTCTTCGCCGCTTTTGGTGATAATCGGATTTTCATAGTACGCCGGGGTACCGTAACGGACCAGGCTTTGAGCGACTTCGCGCAATTCACCCTTCAGCCGTTCGGGGATGAAAAGATCGATCCAGTTGGATCCGATCACCTCTTCGCTATTGTACCCGATGATCTCGCACCCTTTGCGGTTGATCAGGCGGACCGTCCCCTCCGCGTCGGCAACGAGAATCATCACGTCGACGATCTCGAGATAGCTCTGGGCCGTCTCTTTTTCATGCCGTAAGGCGTTTTCGGACCGTTTGCGCTCGCCGATATCGCGCGAGGAGGCGTAGATAAAGCGCCGATCCCCCTCGAAGATCAGACGGGCCGTCACTTCGACGTCGATGAGCCGCCCTTCCCGGTTACGGATCTGGCTTTCGAAACGGACCGGCTCGAATGTGAGGCAGTCGATGATCGGAGCGATCGCCTCGGCGGGAAATTTGGCTTCCCAATCGTAAACGCTCAGGTTATGCGATTCGCTTTCACTGTAGCCGGTCAGTTCCAGAAACGACGGGCTGCAGGCGATCAGTTTCCCCTGTTCATCGAGGATATGAACCCCGTCCACCGACGACTTGAGGATCGTATCGAGCCATGCACGGCTGCTTTCGAGCTCGGCGGCCTTTGACCTCACCAACGCGCGGCTGCGGAGGAGTTCGACGATGATGTAGAGTAAAAAGAGGTGAAGCACGATCCCCACGACGGCATAGAGAATCGGAAAGCGGCCGCTGTGGTTCACATCGTAGAGAGGGGTGCTATCGTAATGAATATGATAGTTTTTTGCTCCGATTCGGAGTATCCGTTCGGCGCGGTATTGCGAATGGTTGTCGTAAGGACGGAAGGAGCGGAAAACAAAAGTGCCCCGATCGTCGTGGATCTCGACGTACAGATCGTCCTTGTAAACGTTGATCGACTCGGCGACTTGGGCGATATCTCGCGAATTTTTTCGTATTTTTTCGCCGAACAACCGGAAATGCTCGCTCGCATGAATTTCGAAATGGTGCTGAGCCTGATTGTGGAAATAGCGGTCCGAAAAAAAGAGGACGCCGTAAATCATCGCAACCGACACAAAAAACCCGATCACGGTGAAATAACGGCTATGAAGCCACCCTTCCGCCCCCTTCAACGGGCAATCCTTGCACCCCTCCCAAAAGGTTTTGATCATATCCGGCCGTCAGAACAGTTCAATATCGCCGCCGTCGTCCGCGTCTTCATGACGGATCAGGGCGATAATCTGCTGGA
>CAZBIR010000155.1:0-1769 GCA_964491035.1 uncultured Sulfuricurvum sp. | reverse complement strand
AGGGCTTGCCCTTCGACCACTTTGTCGTTGGGGCGTACGAGGATGCTCTGAACGACGCCGTTGCACGGGGCAACGATGTCCACTTCCATTTTCATCGATTCGAGGATCATGATTTTGTCCCCTTCGTTGACCTGGGTGCCCGCTTCGGCGATGATTTTCCATACCGCGCCGGGGAGCATCGCACGTACTTCGGCCCCTTCCTGAACCGGGAGTTCATCACGCGCTTCAGAAGCGGTGGCTACATGAGGAACGACCTGGACGTCGACATTGCCTGCGGCGATCTGGACATTGTATTTCTGACCGTCAACGACGACGGTATAGTTTCCGGTAGCATTGGACATGGTTTGTTTTCCTTCGGTTTTGATAGGTGTAGGTGTGTGCCCTGCGGGGACAACCGCTTCGGGAATGTTTTTGCGAACGTTGATAGCCGCTTCCCCTTTGAGGAAGGTGATCCCTTTTTCATCACACGAGGCGGCGATGAAAATGTTTTCGTCATTGACGGCAATCCCTTCGTCTTCGAGACGCTTCGTCCAGAAGGCGATCGATTTGGTTTCGTCTTTGTCGGCGAGGTCGATCGCTTTTTCGCTTGTCGGTTCGAGCCCGAGCTGTTCGGCGGCGATTTTCACGATTTCCGGATCCGGTTCCACCGGCGTTTTCCCGAAATAGCCCAGGACCATACGGCCATAGCCGGGAGCGATTTTTTTCCACGGTCCCATCAGGGCGTTGTTGAGTGCTTGCTGGAAATAAAACTGCGATACCGGGGTGACGGAAGTACCGTATCCCCCCCGTTCGACCACTTCACGCATGGCACGAATCACTTCGGGGTAGCGATCCAGGATGTTGTTGTCACGCATCATCTGCGTGTTGGCCGTGAGCGCACCGCCGGGCATCGGCGAGAACGGGATCAGAGGGGAGACCTGCGTCGCTTCGGGCGGCATGAAATAGTCTTTGAGGCAATCTTGCAAAACGTCTTCGTATTTGAGGATTTTTTCGAGTTCGAGCCCGCCGAGGTCGAAATCTTTTCCTTTGACCGCGTGGAGCATCGTGAGGATATCAGGCTGCGACGTACCGCCGCTGACGGGAGCCGCCGCGAGATCGATACCGTCAACCCCCGCTTCGAGGGCAGCCATGTAGCACGCTACGCTGACCCCTGCGGTTTCGTGCGTATGGAGGCGCAGATGGGTCCCCTCGGGGACGAGGCGACGCGCCATCTGGATCGTCTCGTACACTTTTTGCGGGCTGGAGGTTCCGCTGGCGTCTTTGAAACAGATCGAGCTGTACGGGATCCCCGAATCGAGAATGTCGCGCAGCGTCTTTTCGTAAAACGCGACGTCATGCGCCCCGACGCATCCGGGAGGGAGGTCCATCATCGTGACGACCACTTCGTGTTTCAGACCGTGGTGAACGATCCGCTCGCCGGAGTATTTGAGGTTCTCGACGTCGTTGAGGGCATCGAAGTTGCGGATCGTCGTCGTGCCGTGTTTTTTGAACATCTTGGCGTGCAGGTCGACCAGCTCGCGGCTCCCCGTATCGAGCATCACCGTGTTGACACCGCGTGCGAGGGTCTGAAGGTTGGCATCGGGTCCCACGATGGCACGGAACCGGTCCATCATGTCGAACGCGTTTTCGTTCAGGTAAAAGAAAAGGCTTTGAAAGCGCGCACCGCCGCCGAACTCGAAATGGCGGATTCCCGCTTCTTTCGCCGCTTCGACCGCGGGGAAGAAATCTTCCATAAGGACACGTCCCCCGAAAACGGACTGAAATCCGTC
>CAZBIR010000154.1:0-1839 GCA_964491035.1 uncultured Sulfuricurvum sp. | reverse complement strand
TGTAGCGTTTGAGCCATTTGGAAGGGATCTCTTTTTGGATCGGTTTCCAGTGGAGCCGACGCTGTTCGAGCACTTCGTAGCTGACATTGAGCTGCAGCAGATGCTTATCGACATCGATCTCGATCTCGTCGCCGTCTTCGATCAGGGCGATCAGCCCCCCTTCCGCCGCTTCGGGACTGACGTGACCGATCGAGGCTCCGCGGGTCGCACCCGAAAAACGGCCGTCGGTGATGAGTGCGACGCTCTCACCCAGTCCCATCCCCATAATCAGCGAGGTGGGGGCGAGCATCTCCTGCATCCCCGGACCGCCCTTGGGACCTTCGTAGCGGATGACGACGACGTTGCCCGCCTTGACCTTGTGGCTGACAATCCCCGCGATCGCCTCCTGCTGGGAGTTGAAGCAGATCGCCGTCCCCTTGAACTGACGCATCCCCGGAGCGATCCCCGCCGTTTTGACGACGGCTCCCTCTTCGGCGAGGTTACCGAAGAGGATCGAGAGGCCGCCGACAGGAGAGTAGGCGTTCTCGTTCGTGTGGATGATGTTGGGGTCTTTGATCGCGGCGTCTTTGATCCGCTCGCCGATCGTCTCCCCTGTGACCGTCATCGCATCGGTATGCAGGACTCCGCCGCGGCGGGAGACCTCTTTCATGACCGCGTTGACCCCCCCCGCACGGTTGATGTCGTCCATGTGCACGGTCGAGAGCGACGGGGAGATTTTCGCGATGTGGGCGACGTTCTCGCTGATCTTGTTGATCTGGGTGATATCAAAATCGACCCCCGCCTCTTTGGCGATGCTGAGCATATGCAGGACCGTATTCGAGCTTCCCCCCATCGCCATGTCGACGACGAACGCGTTGTGGACCGCTTTGTCGTTGAGAATGTTCCGCATGTTCCATTTTGAAGGGTTCTCATCCTTGACCATCTCGACGATCCGGCGCGCCGCCGTTTTAACCATCTCGATCCGCTCCGGCGTCATCGCCAGAACGGTGCCGTTCCCCGGCAGTGCGACCCCCATCGCTTCGCACAGGGTGTTCATCGAGTTCGCGGTAAACATCCCCGAGCACGATCCGCCGCTCGGACACGCTTCGCACTCGATCTCGTAGAGCTCCTCGTCGCTCATCTTGCCGTCGGCGTGTTTGCCAACCGCTTCGAACGCCGTCGCCAGATCGATCGGGGTACCGTCTTTTTTGTGCCCCGCCTTCATCGGACCGCCCGAAACGAAGATCGTCGGGACGTTAACCCGCAGCGCCCCCATCAGCATCCCCGGAACGATCTTGTCGCAGTTGGGGATACAGATGAGGCCGTCGAGCTTGTGGGCGTTCATCACCGTCTCGATCGAATCGGCGATCAGCTCGCGGCTGGGGAGGCTGTAGAGCATCCCGTCGTGTCCCATCGCGATCCCGTCATCCACGCCGATGGTGTTGAACTCAAACGGCACCCCGCCCGCTTCACGGATCGCTTCTTTGACGATACGGCCGTACTCCTGGAGAAAAAAGTGCCCCGGGATGATATCGATGTGCGAATTCGCCACCCCGATGAACGGTTTGTTAAAATCCTCGTCTGTGAGCCCCGTCGCCCGCAGGAGGCTTCGGTGAGGGGTTTTGTCAAACCCCCGTTTGATCGTATCGCTGCGCATAGGTTTTCCTTTAACTATAGTGGTTCAATGGACGCGATTATACCTCAGCACAGCTCACAAAACCTTTCACACCGTAAAAATTGCAGAAATTTTTCAAAAACTCTTTACACGCTATTTTTTTTTTGCTATACTTCCAGTCCACAAAATGAATGCGGGAATAGCTCAGTGGTAGAGCACAACCTTGCCAAGGTTGGGGTCGCGAG
>CAZBIR010000153.1:0-1846 GCA_964491035.1 uncultured Sulfuricurvum sp. | reverse complement strand
GGCAAAGAGACGCGGGTCCGCCCCTATGGGGCGATGAGCGGCCACAAAGTGGTCGATGAGGAGGAATTCTTCGCCCGCCTTGCGCGCATCGTCCGCGAAGCGATCGCGAAAACGAACCTAAGCAAGGCGGAGCTCGAAGCGTGCGCGCTGCTGATCGGGTCGACGTCGATGAATATCCCCTGTTCCGAAGCGATCTACCGCGACTCCCCGCGCGAGATGCTCCCCTATATCGGCTACGGGCGCATCGGGGAGTGGCTGGCGCACGAGTGCGGGATCGGCGGGGAGGTCGCGATGTTTCTCAGTGCCTGCACCTCCTCAGCCAGCGCGCTTCTCTACGCGCAGCGGGGGATCGTATCGGGGCGGTTTGCCCGGGCGATCGTACTGGGATTCGAGTTTTACAACGAATTTACGATGTCGGGGTTCGAAACCCTCGGCCTCCTCAGCGACGAGGGGTGCCGGCCGTTTGACCGCGACCGTGAGGGGATCATGCTGGGGGAGGGGTGCGCCGCGATCGTCGTCGATTCGCAGCGCATCGAAGGGACGTTCGAGATGGTTTTGGCGGGGGGAGAAAACCGCTGTGACGTGGCCTCTCCCACCTCCCACAATACCGATGGCAACATGGTGATCGTCACGATCGAAGATGCCCTCAGAGACGCCGGGGTGGAGCCTGGCGAGGTGACGCTGATCAAAGCGCACGCGACGGGGAGCTACAACAACGACACCGCCGAGGGCAACGGCCTCAACGCCCTGTTTTCCCCGCTTCCCCCCGTGATCGGGTTCAAGCCGGTGCTGGGACATACGCTGGGGGGATGCGGGGCGATTGAATTGGCGCTCCTCTACTTCGCCCTCAAAGCCGGGTTTATCCCCCGCTGCTTCGGCTTTCAAACCCCCGACGAGGCACTGGGGATCACCCCGCTTGGCGCACCGATCGGGGCCGGGGAGGGGGGGATAGCCCTGATCAACCATTTCGGATTCGGGGGGAACGGGACCTCCCTGATCTTCCGCTACGGAGCGAGCGCATGATGAAAGATGGCGTCTACATCGAATCGGCCTGCGAACTCGTCTGCAGCAGCGCTCACCCCGCATCCGACCTCAAGCAGGAGCTTGAGCGGCTCAGCAATCAGAAATTCCGCCGTATCAACCGCTATATCCTGCTGGCGCTGTGCGGCGTTTTCCGCCTCCCCTCCATCGGCGCCGTCCCCCCCTCGTCGGGGCTTTATATCGGCACCAAAAACGGCTGCATCACCGAAACCGTCTCTATGCTGGGGCAGATCTACCGCGATTCGCTGCTGCCGATGCCCTTTACCTTTATCGCCTCGTCCAGCAACATGGCCAGCTATCACATCGCCAGCGCGCTGCGCCTGCATGGGGGCAATTACACGCTCTCCCATGCGAGTGCCCCTTTTGAAACGGCGTTCGCTTCGGCGTACCGGGATATCGTTGCGGGCAAGTGCGATACGGCCCTGGCGGGGTGCACCGACGAAGCCGCCCTCCCGCTCGAAGCGTTCAAAGAGAGCGTAGGGATGGAAGCCGTCCGCGACCCGCAGGAGGGGGGATACTGGGTCCATCTCACGACCCGCCCCCGTGCCCCGATCGCCGAAGTAGTGCAGTATGTCCTGTGCACAACAAAGCAGGAGGCCCAGGCGCTGATCCCGCAGGGGACGGTGACGTTCTGGGACGATGCGTTCGGCGGTGACGCGCCGCGCGACTACGTCGGCTCGAACGCCGCACTCGGGTTCGTCCGCTCTCTCGTCGCCCCGGAAGAGCAGAACGTTGCCCTGGTGAGCCGCGTCGGTTCACGGCGGATGTCACTTTTAATTATTAAAACTTTAAGAAAATAAGACTA
>CAZBIR010000152.1:0-1866 GCA_964491035.1 uncultured Sulfuricurvum sp. | reverse complement strand
CCCTCGTGCTCCTCGGCGGGTGCGTCCCCAAAACCGATACGGCCACGCCGCTTTCGCTCGCGGAAGTCAATGCCGATCTCGAACGTGAGCTGAGCGATTTCGACAAACAAACCCTGAACAAAGAGTGGTGGAATGGGTTCGGCGATCCGCAGCTGAACGCGATCATGGCCGAAGCGCAAGAGCACGCCCCGAGCCTCAAAAGCATCCAGGCCCGCTACGCGCAGGCCGAAAGTATCATCCGCTCCGCGCAGTCGCGCAATCTGCCGGGCGTTTCGGCCGACGCCGGGGTTTTGAGGGAACGGTTCAGCGAAAACCATATTTTCCCCGCCCCGCTGGGGGGAAGCGCGAATACCCTCTATCACCCTTCGCTGGGGCTGCGGTACGATTTTGATTTCTGGAATGCCCGGGAGTCACGGATCAATGCGGCCAAACACAGCGCGTACGCGCAGAAAGCGTATCTCGCCGCCTCGAAGCTGGCACTTGCGGGGGCGATCTGCGAGACCTATCTGGCGTGGCACTACGACGAGGAGAAGGCCGGCGTGCTGCGTACGCTGGAGCAGACGGCGACAGAGGAACTCTCCATAATCCGCCGCCGGTACGCCCTGGGGCTGTGCACCGGAACGGAGGTGCGCGAAAGCGAACAAAAACTGACCCGCATCCATCAGCGCCTCGCGGCGCAGGGGGGCCTGATAGAGGGGCGGAAAAAAAGCCTCTGCGTCCTCGCCGGGTTCCTCCCCTCGCGCGTTTCGCAGCTCAAACCTCCCGCCGTTACGGAGCATTTCCGCGCGCCGCTCCCCGAAGAGATCGTCCTGAACCTCCTCTCGCGCCGCCCCGACATCGCGATCGCCAAATACACGCTCCTCTCCAAGGGATACGGAATCGAGCACGCCAGGGCGCAGTTTTATCCCAACATCGTCCTATCCGCAAATCTGGGGTTCACCTCGTTCGAACACTCGAGCCTGTTCGAATATGCCTCGGCCACCCCCGGGATCGGGATCGCCCTTTCCTTGCCGCTGTTTGACGGGGGGGAGCGGGAGGCGAACCTCCAAAACGCCGCGAGCGACTACAACGCGTCGGTCTACGAGTACAACGACGCGGTGATCCGCGCCGCGAACGAGGTGGTGGGGCTGCTCAAGCAGTCGGCGTGGCTGGAGGAGCAGATCCGGTTTCACCGCGAGGAGCTCGTTTCACGCGGGATGAATGAAAAGAGCGCGCGCAAACGGCATCTTCTGGGACTCAGCGACAAACTCCCCGTACTGGAGCGCAAACGCGAGGTACTGGAGGGTGAACTGGGGGCGCTGGAGCTTGCAAACGTCAAAGCATCCTTGCAGATCGCACTGGTACGCTCCCTGGGCGGCGGCTACCGCGAGGGGAAGGAGTAGGGCATGAGAGCGTTGGCCCGAACCTCGGCTTCCTACCGCCTTTTTGGGCGCGCATTCGCCGAGTGGCGCGTGCAGGACGCCCCCGTCCTGATCTACATGGTCAAGGCGGCCCTCGCGGGACTGCTGGCGCTGTCGGTCTCGATGATCCTGAACCTCCCCGATCCCCGGACGGCGATCTTCACGTCGTTTATCGTGATGCAGCCCCAGAGCGGGCCGGTGTTTTCGAAAAGCTATTACCGGATCCTGGGGACGGTGGCGGGGGTGGCCGTATCGCTCGCGCTGATGGGGATGTTCGCGCAGGAGAGGGGGTGGTTCATCGCCCTCTTTGCCCTGTGGATCGCGATCACGACCGCCGCGGGGCTCAAATACCGCAATTTCCAGTCGTACGGGTTCGTCCTCGCCGGATACACGGTGTGCATCGTCGCGCTTCCGGTTATCGAGATGCCGCTGCAGGTGTTCGAGATCGCGACGTCGCGGTTTTCGG
>CAZBIR010000151.1:0-1934 GCA_964491035.1 uncultured Sulfuricurvum sp. | reverse complement strand
AGCCGCATCAGGCGGTGGTAGAGGTAGGCCATCCCCATGAGCCCCGCCGCCAGCACGATCCCCCCGATCGAAAACGTCGCGGGGGAGAGGGAAGCGTAGATCGTGAACACCGATCCCCCGACCAGCCCCGTAAAGAGGGAGTTGAGGAATTTATAGCGCAGGTAGGATCGGAAGAGGAGTTTCATCAGAATCGGGTTGTCAGTCCGGCATACACGGTTCGTCCGGCAGTTCCGTAACCGTCTACTTCCTGGTAACGCTTGTCGGTCAGATTTTCCCCTTTGACGTAAAAGGCTACGCGGGGATTGAGATCGTAGTTGGCCACCGCATTCCAGAGGGTATAACGCCCGGTTTGTACCGTTTGTGCGAGGTTGTCATAGCGCGTTCCGACATAATGGCCGCTCACCCCCAGATGAAGATCCCGGATGCCGTAAAAGTCCAGCGAAACACGGAAACTGTCGTGGGGGCGTCGTTGCAGGTGTTTCTGGTCCTGATTGGCCGCGAACAGTCGGTTATAGCTGGCCTGCAGGGTAAACCACTCTCCCGCTCCGGTTTCATACGATGCTTCATACCCTTTAAAACGGGATTTGCCCTCGACCTGCTCGTTGATGTAGGTAACGGGATCAAAGCCGATCAGGTTATCGACGGTATAGGTGTAGTAGGTGAAGGTAAACCCTTGATAGCCCACCGAAATATCGTAGCTTTCGGTCGTTTCGGGTTTGAGATTCGGATTGCCGTAATAATCGGCGTACATTTCAAACAACGAAGGGGTACGGTAGGCAGTTCCGTAGTTTCCGCTTAAAACAAGATCCTCCGTTACAAAATATTTGAACCCTATTTTCCCCGTTGTTTTATCCTCAAAGGAGTCGTAGCCGTCGCGTCGGAGCGTTTCGTTGAGGACCAGGTTGCCAAAACGGTTGGTGTTGGAGACAAAGATCCCTTTTGAATCGAGTTCGTTGCCGGAGAGGAGGTCTTTGGTATCGAGTTTTCCGGCACCGATGACCATGAGGCTCTGCGGAGCGTAGGCCGATTCGAGCTGCACGGCGAGTTCTTTATTGCTCCCTTTGTAGCGACTTGTCCACCCCAGCGGATCGTTTTTTTCAAAACGGCTGGAGCTGTAACGGGCTTTGAAGAGCGTATCCCCGGTGAACGCGTGCGCGTAACCGAGCGTTGCCAGACGGTTGATCTGACGGATTTCGTTGGGATAGCTGTCGGGGTTGCCGAAACCGTCGTACTGGCTTAGGGCATCGATATAGGTAAACTGTGCATCCAGCGTATCTGCGGAAGTGAGGGAATAGGCGAGCTTACCGTTCACGGTCCGGTTTTTGTAGCCGTCGTTTTCGTAATGCTCCGGGTCTTCGCCCCGCGGAGTCTGGGATGAAATCCCGTCCGTTTTGATCTGGGTCGCTCCCAGATAATACGAGAGATTCCCCCTTTTTTGAGAGAGGGACGCGCTCGCTTTGGTTGAGGCATAGCTGCCGTATTCGAAAGCGCCGGTGATCGCCAGATGCTCGGAGGGCTGTTTGGTGATGATATTGATGACCCCGGCAACGGCATTGGCACCCCAGACGCCGCTTTGGGCCCCTTTGAGAATTTCAATCCGCTCGATATCCTGCACGCTCAGATGTTCGAGCTGCGCCTGCCCCTTGGTGGTCGTGGGATCGTTGTAGCGGATACCGTCGATCAGTATGACGGTATTTTCAGAACTCAGACCGCGCAGAAAAAAAGAACTGTTCTGGCCGATTCCGCCGTACTGGGTGATCGGGACGCTGCTGAGCAGTTTCAGTGCGTCGATGACCGATGTGATCCGTTTTTCTTCGAGATCCCTGGCGGTGATGATTTCCATTGGGGAGGTGGTGGCTCCGATGGTTTGTTCGGTCTTGTTGGAGGTGACGACGATCGGTTCGATCGAGAGGGTTTGAGCCCCTAGCGAGGCG
>CAZBIR010000150.1:0-1980 GCA_964491035.1 uncultured Sulfuricurvum sp. | reverse complement strand
CATCAGAGACCTTTTCGCTGATGGGGAAATCCCCCCTCTGGTACCCAAGATAGGCAAAGCACTCCTGCAGATGGAGCGGCATCGGGTAGTGGACCGCCGTGGGGATGCCGCGGCCTTTGAGCTCGTCTTGGAGCGCATCGCGGTTACGGACCCGAATCGAGTACTGCGCGTAGACCGATGTGCGTTCGGGAGCGACGAAGGGAACGGAATGTTTGCCTCTCAGCGCGGCGTCGTATTTGCGGGCGACCTCTTGGCGCAGCGCCAGATCGGTTTCGTAATGGCGGAGCTTGACCAGCAGCACCGCCGCCTGGATCGTGTCGAGCCGGCCGCCGATACCGATGTAGCGGTGATGGTAACGCTTGCTCTGGCCATGGACGCGTAGGGAACGGATCTTTTCGGCCAGCGCGTCGTCATCGGTAAAAAGGGCCCCGCCGTCGCCGAAGCATCCCAGCGGCTTGGCGGGGAAGAAGCTGGTGCAGCCGATGTTGCTCAAGGCGCACGATTTTTTCCCTTTATACGTTGCCCCGAAACTCTGCGCCGCATCTTCGATGACGACCAGGCCGTGTTTGGAAGCGATGGCGTTGATCTCATCCATATCGGCGGTCTGCCCGTAGAGGCTGACGGGGATGATCGCACGGGTTTTGACGGTGATTTTCTCCTCGATTTTCGAAGGGTCGATCGTGTACGTCGTTTCGTCGATGTCGACGAAGACGGGGACGGCCCCCAGGTGGGCGATCATCTCGGCGGTGGCGATAAAGGTGAAAGGGGTCGTGATTACTTCATCCCCCGGTGCGATGCCGATCCCCATCAGGGCAAGCTGCAGCGCGTCGGTTCCGCTGGAGCAGGTGATGGCGTGCTTGACGCCGACGTAGGAGGCGAGGGCGCTTTCGAGCTGCGCGACCTCTTCGCCCATGATGAAGTTGCATTTGGCCATGACGGCGTGCACCGCCGCATCGATCTCCTCTTGATAGAGGCGGTAGTGTTTTTGGAGGTTGGCGAAATCGATCGTCATGCGAGTTCCTTCAGGGCGTCGTTTTCGAGAAGGTAGCGGCTGCCGTCGAAAGGGTCGACGGCGATGTTGTTTTCATTGAAAGCCAGGGTATTGCCCGCGCGGCTCACCCATCCGATCTGTTTCGCGGGGACCCCCACCATCAGGGCGTAAGGTTTGACGTCGCGGTTGACCACCGCACCGCTTCCGATGAGGGCGTATTCGCCGATCGTGACGCCGCAGACGATCGTCGCGTTGGCCCCGACGCTGCATCCGCGCTTGAGGAGGGTTTTTTTGAACTCGTCGCGACGGACGATGAAGGCTCTGGGGTTAACGACGTTGGTAAACACCATGCTGGGACCCAGAAATACGTCGTCTTCGCACTCCACCCCTTCGTACACGCTGACGTTGTTCTGCACCTTGACGCCGTTGCCGATTTTCACCTTCGGCCCCACGACGCAGTTTTGGCCGAACGAACAGCTTTCCCCGATGACGCTTCCCGATAGGATATGGCTGAAATGCCAGATTTTGGTGTTGTCGCCGATGGTGACGTTCTCGTCGACGTAGCTGGACTCATGGGCGAAAAACGGCGCCATTATCCCAGTACCTTCCGGCAAAAAGGGTGGTATTCCCCTTCCAGCCCCAGTGCGGGAAGCTTGCGGATCGTCGAGACGATGTTGATCGAGTTGCGCGCCTCCTCCAGGCCGAAACCGCCCCCTTGCAGGATATGGCGGTAGCTCGTGGTGTGCAGGTCGGTGAACCCTTCGCTGAACTCGAACTCCTCTCCGTCTACCGTGATGCTGCGGTAGGTCGTTTTCCCCGAGGCTTTGACCTCTTCGGGGATGTAATCGTAGTTGACGCTCAGAAACCACCGGACACGGGCGTTTTTGAGTTTCATGTATCCCGCATTGGCATCAGGCTGCTTAAGGTGGACGAGGTTCTCCTCGATAGGGCCGAAGATCCAGCTGAGCATGTCGAAGAAATGGACCCCA
>CAZBIR010000149.1:0-2024 GCA_964491035.1 uncultured Sulfuricurvum sp. | reverse complement strand
TCATGTACGGTGCTTTGGATATCATCAGTTCACGTGGTGAAAAAAGCGGTATCGAAGTATTCAACGCCGCAATCGACAACATCAAGCCCGTACTTGAAGTTAAAAGCCGCCGTGTGGGTGGAGCAACCTACCAAGTTCCAGTAGAAGTACGCCCTGTCCGTCAGCTTTCACTTGCTATCCGCTGGTTAACCGATGCGGCACGCAAACGTAACGAGCGCACCATGGCCGAGCGTTTGGCCAACGAATTGATGGATGCTGCGAGCGATAAAGGTTCAGCGTTCAAGAAAAAAGAGGACACTTACAAAATGGCGGAAGCGAACAAAGCGTTCGCTCACTACCGCTGGTAAGATTATCCGTAACCTTTTGATAGCCTTCATAGGCTATCATCCCCAATTCATACAACTCTTTAAGGGCTATTATCATGGCAAGATCCCATAAACTAGAAGACGTTAGAAACATCGGTATCGCCGCGCACATCGATGCGGGTAAAACGACGACGACCGAGCGTATTTTGTTCTACACCGGCGTATCGCACAAAATCGGTGAGGTTCACGAAGGTGCCGCAACCATGGACTGGATGGAACAGGAACAGGAGCGCGGTATTACGATCACCTCGGCTGCGACCACATGTGAGTGGGCCGGGAAACAGATCAACATCATCGATACTCCGGGCCACGTTGACTTCACGATCGAAGTTGAGCGTTCGATGCGGGTACTCGACGGTGCCGTTTCCGTATTCTGTGCGGTCGGAGGCGTTCAGCCCCAGTCTGAAACGGTATGGCGTCAGGCGAACCGTTACGGTGTTCCCCGTATCGTTTACGTCAACAAAATGGACCGTATCGGTGCGGATTTCTACAACGTAGAAAACCAGATCGCCGAGCGTCTCAAAGCGCGCCCCGTTCCCATCCAGATCCCCATCGGTCAGGAAGATGCGTTCAAAGGGGTTATCGACCTCGTGAAAATGAAAGCGATCGTATGGGATGATGATGCGGTAATGGGTTCCAACTACCGCGAGGAAGCAATTCCGGCCGACCTGATGGACAAAGCCGAAGAGTACCGCGCGAAAATGATGGAAGCGGCCGCTGAAGGCGACGATGCCCTGATGGAAAAATTCTTCGAAGAGGGTGAACTCACCACCGAAGAGATCATGCGCGGGATCAAAGCCGGATGTCTGAAAATGGAGATCATCCCGATGGTCTGCGGAACATCGTTCAAGAACAAAGGGGTACAGACTCTTCTTGACGCCGTTGTCGCTTACCTCCCCTCACCGCTCGAAGTAGCGCAAATCCGCGGTACTCTCGAAGATGACGAAGACGTTGAAGTTGTCGTCAACTCCACCGATGACGAACCGTTTGCCGGTCTTGCGTTCAAAATCATGACCGACCCGTTCGTCGGACAATTGACGTTCGTACGTATGTACCGTGGGGTTCTCGAATCGGGATCCTACGCGATCAACACGACCAAAGGGAAAAAAGAGCGTATCGGTCGTCTGCTTAAAATGCACGCGAACAAACGTGAGGAGATCAAAGCCCTCTACGCCGGAGAAATCGGTGCGGTTGTCGGTCTTAAAGATACCACTACGGGTGATACCCTGTGTGACGACAAAGATCGCGTGATCCTCGAGCGGATGCACTTCCCTGAGCCGGTTATCTCCGTTGCGGTTGAACCCAAAACGAAAGCTGACCAGGAAAAAATGGGTATCGCTCTGGGCAAACTGGCGGCGGAAGACCCTTCTTTCCGTGTTCACACGGACGAAGAGACAGGACAGACGATCATCAGCGGTATGGGTGAGCTTCACCTCGAGATCCTGGTTGACCGTATGTTCCGTGAGTTCAAAGTCGAAGCGGAAGTCGGTGCTCCTCAGGTAGCGTACCGTGAAGCGATCCGTAACGAAGTGAACCAGGAATACAAATACGCGAAACAATCCGGTGGACGCGGTCAGTTCGGTCACGTTTACCTGCGCGTCAAGCCGGGTACTCCGGGAACCGGTTTCGTATTCCACAACGAAATCAAAGGTGGGGTTA
>CAZBIR010000148.1:0-2080 GCA_964491035.1 uncultured Sulfuricurvum sp. | reverse complement strand
ATCACCACCGCCGCAAACGCCAGCACACATCCGATAATCGTCGAGATTTCGATACTCTCACCGTACACGATCATGCTCGACACTATCGCTCCGATAGGGACGATAAACATAAATGCCCCCGTCCGATGCGCCCCGACCTTCCCCGCCGACGCGAAAAACAATGCCGTGCTGAGGGTGCCGGGGAAAATCCCGATAAAGATGATCGTCCACCAAAACGTCATGTCGTAGTTGGAAAACGCAAACGGCTCATACGGCAACGCGAACAGCAGATTCGAACTCATCGCAACGGCAAACACGACCGTCGTATAGAGCATCGGGGTGGCGTGTTTGGAGGCTTTTTGCGACACGATGGTCACCAGCGCCCACACAATCGCCGCCGCGACGAAATAGATATTGTCGAGTGTCAAAAACGCCCATCCCTGCGTCGGAACCTGGAGGAGAACCAAAGCCCCGACCATCCCAACGGCAAGGGCGAGGACCTCTTTGGTCGATACGTTCAGCCCCAGCAATGCGATGGAGAGGGCATAGGTGATGATGGGGGAGAGCGACGTCACGAGGGTCCCGCCGTATCCGGCCTGACCGTGCAGCAACCCCACAAAGAAAAAATAGTTAAAGACCGACGTGAGCAATCCGGCGATGATCATGTACATGAATCCCCGCCGATTCGAGTGCAGCGGTGATTTCATCAACCAGATCAGTGGAATGATCGATGCCAGGGAGACCGCGTAGCGCCAAAATGCCGCTATCTCGGCGCTGGAGTGATGCGCCGCCACCTTGCCCGCCGTCCACGCCACCCCCCACAAGAGCATCGCTACAATCATGCCGATAAAATAGAGGGTAGGCGAATCTTTTTTCATGGCGCGATTGTGCGCTGTTTTGGCTTTGAGGGGGATGAATCAGGATGGCGGGGACGATTCACCCCGCCTCGTCGAGCGTTTCGGGTTCTTCCTGCACGATCCGCCCCACCCCGCGATCGGCTAGCGGGATGTCGGTACGGAACGGTTTTTCTTTGTAGAGGGGCGATTTGAGGGTTCCCTCTTTACTCGTTCCCAGCTTGTAGATCGTCTCGTTGCGGAAATACGCGTCGAACTCTGCGGTAAAGGGCATGTCCCACGTGATGCACCCGATGCTGGGGCAGATCGCGGCACACTGCGGATCGTCATAGATGCCGACGCACTCTACACATTTTTCCGGCTGGACATAGTACTGTTTTTTCCCCGTCGGGTTATACTGATCGTCGAGGATGGCGTTGACAGGGCACTGCTGCAAACAGGCGTCGCAGGTGATGCAGGTATCGTTGATGATGACGGACATGGTTAATTCTCCTTATCTTTATGCAAAAGACGCAGCAGCCACGGCGGCGGGTTGCCCAGCAGAAGCTCCTGCATTTTCTGGATGGTTTCGTCGATCCGGTCGTTTTCCTCCGCACGGATCGGGTGGATCCTCGCTGCGAGGACCATTTTCGAGGCGGTAGGCCCGATCTGGGTACAGTAGAGGAGATCGGCCTCTTTGACCGTACCGATCTTGTAGGCGAGTTTTTCGTGCTCGTCAGCGATGTCGTCCGCGGAGCTGTCGATCGTTTTGACGTATTCGGCGCTATCGGGGGTGACCCGGTAGAGCTCGAAGCTCTTCGACCATCCGAAATGCTGGTCGACATGGATGCCGTCCGAGGTTGCAAACGCCACGAGCACGATCTCCCCCTTAGACCGCGACCGCTTCGTGCGCTTCGCGCGCGGCGATGGAGATTTCTTCTTTAAACGGCTGGGGAGACACTTCGGGGGTCAATACGCCCCGTTTTTTCGATTCTCCGATCACATACTCCGAACTGTTCACGTAATAGTCGTTGTACTCGGCCGTATAGGGCATATCCCACACGATGCACCCCTCGGTCGGGCACTCGGCGGCACAGGCAGGGGTTTCGGCGTGGCCGACGCACTCGATGCATTTTTCGGGTTTGACGTAGGTGTATTCCCAGTCGGTGCGGGGGGAGTCCCCCTCGCTTACGATCGCACCCACCGGGCACACCTCGATACAGGCATCGCAGTTGATGCACGAATCGGTAATCATTACCGCCATAATA
>CAZBIR010000147.1:0-2089 GCA_964491035.1 uncultured Sulfuricurvum sp. | reverse complement strand
GAAAACGGATTGCCTCCGCAACACACCCAGAGCGAGGCCGCGCAGCAGCAGTGCGCAGCGGCCGGTTAAGCGACCTGTTGAGGGGGCGCTTTTCTTTGGGTCCCTTTCTACACTGCCACCAAAAAACCGGACAGCGGTTTGAGAGGGGATCTAATCAATATAAAAAGCCAATCAACCATAGCGGAACCCTGTTGCCCGAACCGATTTCGATATCATCGGAGAGGATATAAGAATAAGGAAGGTCTTTGATCTGCTCGAAACTCTTGTTTTTTCCGCCGATCTCAAAAACGTATTTCTCATCCACGAGAAAATCACCCCGATCGAGATAGTGCAGAACATGGAGTGAACCCATCATACTCGCCGCATAGGTTTCTCTCACCGTCCCTTTTTCATTTTCCATGCACAGCGCGGTAAAGAGATTGGTGTTGCCCAGATAGAGCTTGTCGGGCTTGCGGATGGCGTTAAACCGTTTCGCCTCATGGCTGATGTGATGGATCAGCTCCGCGCGACCGAGGTATTCGATGTATTTGTAGAGCGTCGTTTTGGTAATCCCCACCGTCGCGGCCAGCTTATCGATAGAGATTTCGAGCGGTTTGGAGACACAGATGGTGAGGAGGAGTTTTTTGAGGGTGTCGATCTTGTCAGGCTGGATGTTGAACAGCGGGGCGAGGTCGGTATGGAGGATGGTATTGATCGTCTCTTGTATCCGGTCGATGTATTTGCGCGTATCTTCGAAATAAAACGGATAGACCCCCTCTTCGATGAACCGATCGAAGTATTTGAGTATTTTTTTGTCGTTTAAAAGATCGAATATCTGATGGACGATGGTTTCATGATGATCGAGCAGATCGTTCAGCGGATAGGAGGGGAGCGATATATCCTGGGAGAGTTCCAAATACTCACGAAACGACAGGATGGGCAGATGGTACATCGAGTAGCGTCGGGCAAAATCGGGATTGGTGATCCTGATCGCACTGGAACCGGAGAAGTAGACCTTGATATCGAGAAAATCGTATACCGATTTGAGATGCTCCTGAAAACTCTGCGCTTCATGGATCTCGTCGATGACGATCAGCTCTCCTCCCCGCTTGGAAAACTCATCGATAAAATCGAACAGGCTGATCTCTTTGAACATCGGATGATCACACGAGATATAGAGCTTTTTGTCGCTGTCGATCAACGATGCGTGCATGATTTGCAGCAGCAGCGTCGTTTTGCCGACACCGCGCGAGCCGTACAGCCCCGTGATTTTACCGCGTGAGGATGCAATGGGCTCAAACAAAAAACGTCGGTACTCGGGAAGTTTGAGATTGAGCTTGAGGCGCGAGAGGCGTTTGGCGTTTTCAAGCAGCTGCTGCATCATTACTCCCCCGATTTAGTTTAAAGCATTATACTAAAATATATATTTTTAGTCCAATGTGCTTTTCTTTACTAATAAAGAAAGGTACGTCCGGTTCCAGACATAAGAAGGAGAATTACGCAGGGATTAGATGCTTGAAGCGAGAACCTTTTCGGTTCCTCTTTTGATGATCGGAAGACGATGCTCGATGACGTTTTCGACGATGTTTTCGATAAATCCGATTTTTTTGTCGATGACACGGATACGTTCAATGGCCCGTTCACTATACATAGACGATGTCCCTCAAAATAGAATCTTTCATCGACGAGGCACTGTCGAGGTCGAACACGTCGCTGTTACGGTTGAACTGCCGGGAGACGAGCCGTTTGATTTTAGCGATTTCGTCGAAATAGTCGTACGCGCTGCGGCGGCTCAGGTAGCCTTCCTCTTTTTGGATGGCGATGTCGATATCGCTATATAGGGTATCCTCTCCCCGCGCGTAACTACCGAACAAACCAATCCGGGCAATACCGTTTTGGGTGAGATCGGATTTGATGTCGCCGAGATAGCGTAAAATATTTTCTTTCGTCGCTTTCATGATGGTATTATACTACGATTTTATCTGCTGGTTTTTTCTTGAGATACATACATTTTTTTCACAATGCTGTCATACGAAAGAGTCAGGCATTTTTTACTTATTTTGAACAGTAAACCCTTGTCACTTTTTTTGTTCCGGCAAAAAAAGTAACC
>CAZBIR010000146.1:0-2117 GCA_964491035.1 uncultured Sulfuricurvum sp. | reverse complement strand
GAAACGCTGCTGAATCTGGGGCAGAAAGTCGTCGGGCTGGACAACTTCTCGACCGGGCACCGCCACAACCTCGTCGACATCGAGCATAACGTGTCACCCGAAGCCTGGAAAAATTTTACGTTTTACGAAGGGGATATCGCCGATTACGATATGTGCGTCACGGCCAGTGCGGGTATCGACGTCGTCCTCCACCAGGCGGCGCTGGGATCGGTCCCCCGCTCCATCGACAACCCGATCAACTCCAACCGTTCCAACGTCACGGGGTTTCTGAACCTCCTTACCGCGGCCAAGGATAACGGCGTCAAACGTTTCGTCTACGCTTCGTCGAGTTCGGTGTACGGCGATTCTGCCGAGCTCCCCAAGGTCGAAGCACGGACCGGCGCCCTCCTCTCCCCCTACGCGGTCACCAAATACGCTAACGAGCTTTACGCCGGAGTCTTCCACAAATGCTACGGGATGGAGACGATCGGGCTACGCTATTTCAACGTCTTCGGCAAACGCCAGGATCCCGAAGGGGCCTATGCCGCCGTCATCCCCAAATGGATCGCGTCACTCCTGCGGGGGGAGGCGGTCTACATCAACGGCGACGGGGAGACGAGCCGGGATTTCACCTACATCGCCAACGTCATCCAGGCCAATATTCTCGCCGGGACGACGACCGAAGCGGCGGCGTTCGGCGAAGCGTTCAATACCGCGGTGGGGGGGAGACTGACCCTCAACGACCTCTACGGCTCGATCACCTCCCGGCTTGAACACTCGCTGGAGGGGTTCGCGGCCAAGCCGCCCCTCTACCGTGATTTCCGGCAGGGGGATATCCGCCATTCCAACGCCAATATCGACAAGATCCGCAACACCCTCGGATTCGTCCCCACCCACGACATCGATCGGGGATTGAGCGAATCGATCGAGTGGTACATCCATAACCTACGTACAACGGAGAGCCAATCATGACACCAAAAATCTGCATCATCGGGCTGGGTTATGTGGGGTTGCCGCTGGCACACGCCTTTAGCGCGAAATACAAAGTGGTCGGATTCGATATCGCCCGGTGGCGTATCGACGAGCTGCGCGGGGGATTCGATCGGACGCTGGAGCTCAGTGAAGAGCAGCTGAACGAAGCGATCGCCAACGGCATGGAGTTCACCCTGGATCTCGAAACCATCCGCGATTGCAACGTCTATATCATCACCGTCCCCACCCCGATCGACAACTACAAGAAACCCGATCTCACCCCCCTGATCAAAGCAAGCGAAACCGTCGGGAAAGTGCTGAAAAAAAACGATATCGTCATTTACGAGAGCACGGTCTATCCCGGCTGTACCGAAGAGGACTGCGTTCCCGTACTGGAGAGGGTATCGGGGCTGACCTTCAACACCGATTTTTACTGCGGTTACTCCCCCGAGAGGATCAACCCGGGCGACAAAGAGCACACCGTCACCAAAATCCTCAAAGTGACTTCCGGAAGCACCCCCGAAATCGGGGAAAAAGTCGATGCCCTCTACAAAAGCATCATCACGGCGGGAACCCACCTGGCCCCGACGATCAAAGTCGCCGAAGCGGCCAAGGTAATCGAGAACTCCCAGCGCGATATCAACATCGCGTTCGTCAATGAACTCTCCCTCATCTTCGACCGGATGGGGATCGATACCAACGCCGTCCTCGAAGCGGCGGGGACCAAATGGAACTTTCTCAGATTCAAACCCGGACTGGTCGGCGGCCACTGCATCGGCGTCGATCCCTACTACCTGACCCACAAGGCCGAATCACTGGGATACCATCCCCAGGTGATCCTGGCCGGACGCCGGATCAACGATAATATGGGGATCTTCGTCGCCAACAAGGTGATCAAACTGATGATCAAAAAAGGGCACAAGATCGAAGGTTCCCGCGTCCTCGTCCTGGGAATCACCTTCAAGGAAAACTGCCCCGATATCCGTAATAGTAAAGTGATCGATGTCATCCGCGAACTTCAGGAATTCGGCTGTAACGTCGACGTGAGCGACCCCTGGGCGGACGGAGCCGAAGTGAAGCACGAATACGGTCTGGAACTGACCGAAAAACCGGACTTCAGCCGTTATGACGCCCTCGTCCTCGCCGTCGCCCATGACGAATACAAA
>CAZBIR010000145.1:0-2187 GCA_964491035.1 uncultured Sulfuricurvum sp. | reverse complement strand
GGAAACATTTGCGTTCACTCCCTTTGCCGATTTCGGGGGCGGTAAGACGGATCATGCAGCTCGTGCTCCTTTTTGGGATGATTGTAATGCTCTCATTGTATCAGCACCACACTTTCAAAGAAATAATCCGGCGATTAAGAGCTTTTTGACTACAATGCGCCGTTCATATCAACGCCGTTGCGGATTGTGACAGACACGCGCGGCGGCAGAAGAAGGGGTGCTTGCCATGTGCGGGATATTCGGATTTACGCGCTTTCACGAAAATGAGCTGGAAACGGCCAGAGCCTCTTTGCATACGCTGCACCACCGCGGACCCGACCAGTGGAACGATTATTACGATTCCGACCTCTACATCGGCCATCAGCGTCTCAGCATCCTCGACCTCTCCGAGCACGGCAAACAGCCGATGGTCTCTCCGGATGGAAACGTCATCATTAGCGTAAACGGCGAAATCTACAATTTTCTGGAACTCAGGCATCAACTGGAATCCAGATACCGGTTCAACAGCACGTCCGATTCCGAAGTGATCCTGTACGGCTACATCGAATGGGGAATCGATGCATTGCTCGAAAAAATTGACGGCATGTATGCTATCTGCATCTACGATAAAACAGCCGGCCGTCTTTTTCTCGTACGCGACCGCGCCGGCATCAAGCCGCTGTTTTATTCGACCGTTCACAATCGTATCGCGTGGGCTTCGGAACTAAAAGCGCTTCAGCATCTCTACCGCGACCGGCTCGAATACGATTACACCGCCCTGTACGATTTTCTGACCTACCGCTACATTCCCGTCCCCAAAACGATGTACCGCGACGTGCATAAGCTCGAACCGGCCCATTACCTCACGATCGACATCCGGACCAATGCCCGCACCAAAACCCGGTATTGGAGCATACCGGATACCGCATGTAACGACGATCTTGAAACCGCCAAGGAAAAACTTCACGCACTGGTGAAGGCATCGGTTGAAGAGCAGATGATCGCGGATGTCCCGGTCGGTTTTTTCCTCAGCGGCGGGATGGATTCGAGCACCGTCGTTGCCGTAGCCGCTGAAAATCATCAGGATTTACACACCTTCTCGATCGGGTTTACCGATGAAGCGCACGATGAGACCCGTTACGCCGAAATGATCGCCCAGAAGTACCAGACGAACCATTACAAAAAAATTCTTGACGAAATGACAACCGGTGATCTGTTTTCAAGAATGAAGGAGTGGTACGACGAACCTTACGGCGATACCTCCTGTTTTCCCACCTTTCTCGTTTCCGAGCTGGCCAAGCAACATTCCACCGTCGTCCTGACCGGGGATGGAGGGGATGAAGTCTTCGGCGGCTACAAACGCTACAAACGTTTCGCCAGGCTTAAACGTCAGAATATCCCCTCCCTCCGCTTTTTACGTCCCCTGCTGAGGGAAGCACAGGCATTTACGCTATTCAAAAGGGCGGCCGACCGTTTCGAAAGCCAGTATCTGCTGGACGATCTGGAAATCTATACGAAAATGATGGGGGGAATGCTCAGGCAGGATAAAGAAACGTATCGGAAGATGTGGAATATTCCCGATGAATACGACGACTACTGGTATTTCCGGCAATACTACCGCGAAGACCTCGATCTTTTCACCCGCCTGCAGTATCTCGATTTTCATACCTATCTGCACGACGACATTCTGACCAAGGTAGATCGGGTCAGCATGGCCGTATCACTAGAGTGCAGGGTCCCATTTTTATCCAGGGCGATCATCGAATACGCGTTCTCCCTTAAAAAAGAGGTGCGCATCTGCCATGGCGAACTCAAAGGTTTGATGAAGCAGGCCTTTAAATCCCTGCTCCCCATCGAGATCATCGAACGGGAGAAAAAAGGGTTCAGCATCCCGACCGGAAGCCGCAAAGCATTCAATGCGGGAGAGAATAAACGTCAGGAGAGGATTCTCAAGGACTTTATTACGTTTTGACCCCCGCGCCCGTGCCAGTAAGAGTTCAGTCTACTCCTGCTATAATTATATATTCTCCAAGATCATTATTTGTGAAAGCGACTCTACCGTGCAATACGATCAAACTCTTTCGGATCTTATCCAAACACCCAAAAACTGGCTCGTTACCGGCTGCGCCGGGTTCATCGGTTCCAACCTCGTCGAAACGCTGCTGAATCTGGGGCAGAAAGTCGTCGGGCTGGACAACTTCTCGACCG
>CAZBIR010000144.1:0-2193 GCA_964491035.1 uncultured Sulfuricurvum sp. | reverse complement strand
GCTATTGCAAATACTGCGAAGCCAAAGTTGATTACATCGATTACAAAGACGTTGCGTCTTTGAAATACTCACTGTCCGAGCGTTACAAAATCATGCCACGCCGCCTTACCGGTAACTGCAAACGCCACCAGGATATGGTAACCATCGCGATCAAACAATCACGCGCGGCGGCCCTCGTCCCCTACACCGTATCACGCAAAGTCGTTGCGGGCGCTTCTTTCGAAGAAATTCGTTAATCGCTCTTCAGACCGGCATCTCTGCCGGCCTGCATTCTTTCACTCTCCCTCTTTCAAAAACCTTTTTTATCAATCCATCCAGCGTCTGGGATCGTATCCATCGTCAGGACGTTTCACTTCTGATTTTTCCAGTGTTCGAAACAGCGTAAGCGTCTCCGATCCGTCTACGAAGCTTTTCTCAACATACGCTCGTGGATGCACCACAAATCCAAGACGCTCAAAAAAACGGATGGCCGGCGACACACTCACGACGGAAACGCTGATGCGCTCATGCAGCGCCCCGGCTTCCAGCAGCAACTGCCCCATCATTACCGATCCGATTCCACGCCCTCTGAACTCGGGCAAAACCCCGATCGTCAATACCGGGGTTTGATCATCCACATACCCGTTGGCTCCATGATCGGCGTTCAAACGACGAATCCAGGCCGCACCGGCAAGCTGATTGTCCACCAACGCGTAAAGGCCGAGATCTTTACTCGTAAAGCCGTAAAACGCCTCATGCACACTCAGCCGGGGAATATCGGAGAGAGATTTGCCGACCTGGTCCAGCCGCATCGCATAATGCAGCATATCGGTGACGATTTTTTGCTCCGAAGAGCGAAGAAAATAGAGGATCGTATTCATGCGGAAATTATACCGACTGTTCTCCACCATCGGGTATAATGACATCCATTTTCTTCACAGGATACGGTGTGAAACTTTTATATTCGATGGTAACCGCTTCGACATTGGTAGCGGCGCAAACGTCATCTCTCTCCCAAAACATCACCGAAGCCCTCTCTTCGGTCGTTCAAATCAAAATTCAACGCTCGACCCCAGCCAACGAGGATAAAGAGTGGATAGAGATCGATGCCGGGGGAAGCGGTTTTGCCCTGGACGAACAGGGGCACATCCTCACCAATGAACATGTGATCCGTAACGCCAAAAAAATATCCGTCATCGATAATAAGAACACGGAATATACGGCCCAACTCGTAGCCAAAGATGTCAAGAGCGACATCGCGATACTGAAAGTAGCCGCCGGGACGCTCATCGTTCCCAGGTTCGCGGATCCGGACGCGCTCGAGCTGGGAATGAAGGTATACGCCGCCGGCGCCCCCTATTCACTCTCCCGTAGCGTCTCCGGGGGGATAATCGGGCACATGAAGCGATACCTTCCGAACTACCCTTACCTTCATTACCTGCAAACCGATACGGCGATCAATCCAGGCAATTCCGGCGGTCCCCTGTTTAATGAGAAGGGAGAAATCATCGGGATGGTATCCACCTATTTTTCCAAACAGGGAAACTACACCAATCTGGGGTTCACCCTTCCGATAGACGAAGTGTCCCGGATCGCTCAAAGGTTGCTGGAAGAGAAAAAGATTTCCAGAGGATACCTCGGTGCCGAACTTCTCCTTTCGGATAAACTGACCCGTGCTATGGGGCAACGAACCGGGGTACTCGTCACACGTGTAGATCCCGATTCACCGGCAGCTAAGGGGGGACTACGTTCGGGTGATCTCATATATGAGCTTAACACCACCCCATTCAGCGATCCGGGAGAACTGCACCGCCTGCTTGAATCTTCCGTCCCGGGCAATTGCTTCGGCATCACGTATGCCCGCGACCGGGAGGCCCTGAACACGTCAGTGTGTCTGGCTAATCCGCCTGTCGAGAAAAACGAAACATCGAACGCGGGAAGCACGGATGCAGCGGAAAAACTCGGATTGATCCTTACCGAAACTGACCATGCCCTACGGGTCATAACGACCTTTTCGGAAGCCAAAACCGTCGGCATTGACCCCAATGACGTCATCATAAAAATCGACGGCAGTTACGTGAAAACAATCAAAGAGCTCAACACTCATCTCTCAAAACTGAAAGAGGGAGAACTGGCCTTTATCGGCATCCTGCGTAACGGAAATGTTATCACCTTGCCGATCGGCACCAAAAACGCATTAAAAGGATACAGTAC
>CAZBIR010000143.1:0-2255 GCA_964491035.1 uncultured Sulfuricurvum sp. | reverse complement strand
ACGAAACCCCATCCCGGGTTTTTCTTTCAGGTCGGAGAAGAGCGGTTTCGCAAGCTTGTCAACGACCACTACGAAATGATCCGCAACAGCGACATCGCATTTTTGTTCCCGGTTTTCGACGAAGAGGACTTCTCTGCGGCCAAAAAACATGCAGCCGATTTTCTGATCCAGATCTGCGGCGGCCCCGATTATTTCGCCCAGACGCGGGGGGAGCCGCGGATGGTGGGGCGCCACGCCCCCTTCCGGATCGATGAGCACGCGCGCCGCCGCTGGCTGGAATTTTACGCCGTTCTCCTCCCCGAACTCGAAAAAGAGGGGATCAGCCCCGAGTACATCAAATCGTTCTGGGACTACCTCGACGTCTTCTCGATCTGGATGATCAATACCCCTTCTCATTCCTGATTCCTGCGCCCCGGGCGCACCGGAATCTTTTTTATCCCTGAGCGTTTAGAAACGAAAGATGGATCTCGCTGCCGTAGCGGCGGATGATCTCTTGTTTTGCACTATGAAACGCGTCGAAATCTCCCGTTTTCCCAAGCTTCTCAACCGCATGGCGCGCCAGTTCGTCCGAGATCACGTCCATGAAAAGTTCCGCCAGCAGCAGCCGGGCCGTATCCCGAAAATGGCCCCGCCCGTCGACATAAAGCTGGACGGTCGGGGCCCCCGTGTTGATGATGATTTTCCGCTCATCCGGACTGTAGTGGGCCCGTTCGCGCTCGTTTTGCAGGTGACGGAACTCGTAACCCGAAAACATCGCAACTCCGTGGTCCCGAGGGATCCCGGAGCGGGGAGGATGCGGATAGCCTCCGCCGCCGTGGCGGGAAGCCTCCTCCGACACGACAATTTCGCACCGGGCCCAAAACGCGCCCGCCCGGGCCGTGATTTCCCCTTTTTCCCCGGCTTTTTCCCCGACGACGCTCCACTCCAGCCGATCTTGTCCCTCCAGCGACTGAACCCCGACCGGTGAGGGAAGAGGATCGATCCGCATCGAATCGGGCAGGTTGCAGCTGAACGTCACCGTCTCCTCGCCGCCGATCTCCTTCGCGTCGATCAGCAGCGAAACATGAAAAGGGTGCCCCGGCCTGCGATAATAAAACGGGGTCGAAAATCTCAGCGCGAAAGAGGATTCGGCACCCGGATGCCCCGATGGAAGGTAGATTCCCAGATCCTCTGTCGCCGCCTTGCTCATCCGTTCCAGCAGATGTTCGATCATCCGGGCGGTCCGATCCGACGTCGTAGCCCGCTCCAGGTGCCTGAGCTTCTCCTGCTCGGCCAGAACGGAGGGCTCGATCATCCGGCTCAGGGCATGGGAAAACGCTTCCACCAGGTCATTCTTGCGGTTGAGCCCTTCGCGTTCGTCGCTGATAATCGCCATCCCGGTGCCCAGCTTTTCAATCAGCACCGGGCAGCGGACGGTCCCGAACAGGTACTCCGTCCCCACCTGGTTTTCATAATCGAAGAGCGAACAGTCCAGAACCGCTTTGCCCGAGAGGACAACGATGCCGTTGGTCCGCTGGTCCCCTTTCAAAGAGAGTTCAACCCCTTCGGCACGTTTGAGGGTAAGATAGAACGGATAACGTTTATCGCCGTATTCGAAGTTCCCCTCGACCTCTGGGCCCAGCAGCAATTGCGATGGGGGTTCGACGTAACGGATGGTCCCGCTTCGTTCCAGCACTTTCTCCTGCTGCATGCTGTAGAGCTCCACCTCCCTGCGCAAAAGCAGATCGCGCAGATAGATGTTCCGGGAAATTGCCTGCTGCAGAGAACCGTAGCGCACGATATTCACCTGCGGATTTTCCACGACAATCGTAACGCGCGTACCGTTATGTTCTATCCCGGTCCGGGCACGATCCTCGGAGCACACCTCGCGTTCTCCCCCTCCGTCATCATACAGATATCCCCCGTTTTCACTTCGGAAAAGCTCCATCGACGAATAGCGTCCTTCCCGGATCGTCTCGATCCGGCCATGCCCCAGACCGTAAACCGCCTGCTTGAGCCCCCGGCCGAAATATCCCCTCCCATCCCCTTCACCCCGGGAAAGGGGACTGTGAGCACCCCCATAAGTCAGTATGTACGAAACCTGATCGTAACTCATCCCCTCGGCCTCGTCGGTAACGGTAAGGATCGCCCCATTCTGATGACGTTCAAATCCTATCCGGACGCGGCCCGTAACGGCATGAAGAGCCTTTTCCAGGCGGGCATAGCTCTCGTCGCTGTTGGTAATCAGTTCTACCAGTGCTTTTTCAATCGAGGCA
>CAZBIR010000142.1:0-2273 GCA_964491035.1 uncultured Sulfuricurvum sp. | reverse complement strand
CGTTGGAACAGTCGTATTTACGGTTGCAGTAGTTGCACTGGATGTTGCACGCCGGGGCGACCGCGACGTGGATACGGGCATAGTGATGGTGCGCCCCCTCGGAATAACAGGGGTGGTTGTGGATCTTTGCCTTGATATCGTCGGGCATAAACGCTTCGTTGTGACTGGATGAACAGCTCATCTTATTCTCCTTGCTCAGGCTTTGCGGTATCAATGCATCCCCCATTCCCGCCGCCGTTCTCCCCCTTTGGCGACAATCCGGACATTTTTGTCCTCTCCTCAACATTTCGGAGCAACAACGTCCGACAGAACGGAAATTGCAATGAGCGGGCAATACCACCGGAGGAGGACGCATGATCGTAGCCGTTCCGATAGATGCCCGAGAGCGCGTTTACCACGACAATCCCTGCAGCACGACCTTTTTTGCGATCTACGACGTCACCGGCGATAAACACGACGTCCGCTACCGCTACGTCGAATCCCGCCTCAACCCGTGGGAACGCTACAACGGCAGCATGGTCCGCGACCCGGCCATGAAAGCGTGCGAATGCGAGTGCGCCCTCACCCAAAACCCCCTGCACATCAGCGAGCACTACGTCCTGCTGCAGGCGATCGGGAAATGCGACGTCCTGATCGCCGGGAACTACTGCCTCAACACCCTCTACGCGATGAAAAACGTCGGGATCAAAATCCACCAGGTTCCCCCATTCGTCAAAACCGCCCCCGAGGCGCTGGAGCATTTCATCATCGGCAGCGGCCTCACCCGCTACCTCGGATGCGTCCATCCCGCGTGAGAACATGAAATGCATTTTTTAAGATCACCAACCCATTTCAGGAGCCGCCCATGATGCCGATCCGCTACCGCACCGACACCCTCCATCTCGACGACATCCCCCTCGATCCGGGCTATGCCTCCGAGCGCGTGGAACTCACAAACGCGTCCGAAGAGCGCTTCAGCATCGGCGGCCAGAACGGCACGACACAGCTGATCGTCACCACGCCGTTCGTCGATGAGGAACTGCTCGTCCAGCTGGCCGAGTTAGACACCCTACTCTCCTTAAACGCGCTCGGCGGTATCACCAAGGCGCTCGTCGTCGCCACCGACCGACATCACGATCCGAAACTGCCCGAATGGCAATTCGGGATCGATGCGGGCGAAGCGTTCGGGGATTATTACGGCATACGCCTCTCCCCCGGAGAACTCGGCGGGGAGTTCGCCAAAGCACTACTGATCGTCTCCAAAGACGGAGCCCTCTTTCACTGCGATGTCCTGAGCGACCTGAACGCACCCTTCGATACCGCCAAAGCGATCGTCAAAATCGCCGCCGCCCAAACCTGCTACACCGGAAAAGGATGCCACGGATGAATACCCAAATCGAAACCATCAAAAAAGAGCTGCGAAACCAGACCACCATCCCCTACTTCGCGCTGGGGGTGTTTGAGGGGATCACGACCAAGGAGGGGGAAGCCGTCCCCCATGACAGCGATTCGCTGATCCTCGCCATGAACGGCGGCCGCGCAATGGCACCGCGATTGATGTACGAGTATTCGCGCGCCGCGATGCATCTGGAGCAACGCCGGGGGGTGGAGTACATGACGCAGCTCATCAACCACATCTACACCAAGCCCTTTGACCCGACCCCGCTGCACAAGGCGATCAATGATATGTCGCCGCGCTACCTCATCGACACCAACCGCGATACGAAACTCCAGGAACTTTTGGCCTTTACCCCGCACTGTCTCATCATCGGCAAATCGCGGATCATGGGGAACGACTACCGCTACGAAGTCTACGAATACGACGTCGAGAACCAGAAGTATTTCCTCGTGGACGACGAAGTGCTCGAAACGGCTGAAAAAATCCTCTTCAAACCGATGGGATCGCCTCTGCCCAATCCCAGTTTCGTCATCAGCGATGCCGATTACGTCGACTGGCTCACCGAAGCGATGGGGGGCTACGCCGTCCCCAAAGTGCTCAAAACCTACCGCAAGACCAAAAAGTACCTCTTTCTGGGGACCTCTTTCGACCGCGACACTGACCGTATGGTGGCCAACGAACTCACCCTCGATCTGGAGGGGGGATACGTCGTTACGGACCGCGAACTGGGAAAAAAAGAGCAGAAGTTTATCGACAAACACAACCTCGAAGTGATCCCGATGTCATTACAGGAGTTTATCAATGCGTTTGTTTAATTCTCGTCCGTCAGGACGTAGCTTCAGTGCCATAGCGGCCAGCGTAGGATTGGGGGCTTTGCTCCCAATCCGTTCAAAAT
>CAZBIR010000141.1:0-2275 GCA_964491035.1 uncultured Sulfuricurvum sp. | reverse complement strand
GCTCATGTGACATCGTGATCGGACTGTTGCTCAGCGATTTTCAGCGGGTAGGGGAAGCGGATGAGGAGGCGATTGTCCTAGAATCGTTTCGCGACAAAAGTGTCGAAGAGGTGTATCATGCCCTCTACCGTGAGAGCGAAGAGGGGGAGGGGAAACCCGATGAGGAGAACCCCAAAGAGCAAAAGATGGACATTATCGAACATGAAGGGGATACTCAGGTCGCGGAAGAAGAGCTTGATGCACTGATTATCCAAGCGATGGGTGCGGCGCGGAAGCAGGGGAATATCCCATCATCACTGCTAGAGATGTTCGATGAGATCACGAAACCCTCCATCGATCTGCACACGCTCCTGCACACCTATATGAGCGAGAGTTTTTTCGATAAAGAGTCCGATTTTTCCCGTCCCAACCGCCGTTTTATCCATCAGGGGCTCTATCTCCCCGGATACCGCTTTGATCGTAACCGTTTGAGTTTTTTTATTTTTCTCGATCGCTCGATGAGTATCACGGGGGAGGTATTTGCACGATTTCTGGGGATTATCGACTCCATTGTCCGCATGAGTCACGATTTTGAGGTGAGTGTGATCCCTTTCGATGAGCGGGTTTATAGCGAAGAGATCAAGAGCTACGATGCCCAAGGCTCACTGCCGAAGATTCTGTTTGCCAAAGGGAACGGCGGGACGCAGTTTGGTCCCATATTGGAGTATCTGAACACCCATGCAGGGGAGAAGAACCTTGCGGTGATACTCAGTGATGGCTATTTCACGGTAGAGAAAGCCCCCGCGATGCAGACCCTCTTTTTACTGAGCGAAAAACACAATTTGAAAAGGTTTGAGCGTTATGGAGACGTCGTCTACTTTGACTTATCGTGAACACATCGAATTACTGAAAGACGATTTGGATTTCGAGGAGCAGGGTGATGCTATTTATCTGAACCATAAGGATGATGAAGCACGGCTGTTATGGGCGTTTCACCGCCCCAGCGGTTCACACCCGCATCAGGTGGGTGACCGTAACACCGAAGTGGCGATTATGGCGTTTAACCACTCTCGGTTGGGGGCGTTGGAGCGTTTTACGCGACTCAATCCGCAGGTGATTGAAAACCCGGATTTACGTCGACATATCCGCAACCGTAGCCGGATGCTCTTTCGTGCCCTCGTCGATAACGATTTTAGCGAACTGCTGGAGGTGCTTAGACTTTTCCCCGTTTTTATCGATCAGGCGTGCGACCAGATGATCAACGGACGGATATGGAACGAAAACTACGCAACACCGCTGCGGGCTTCGGAGTTTCTGAATCTTGCGAACGAGCATATAAACGATACGTTATGCGAGGGGGTAATACGTCGGCTAAAGCCGATCAAGGAGTTGTCGTTCGATGAAGCCAAAGCCGTTTTAAGTGAATTGGTGGATCAGGCACAAAAGTTGCATCAAGTGATTAAAGCGCACTATGGTGCGGAGTTTGAGACGTGGCTCTCCCGCGAAAAACTCCATCCGCTTCAGACTATCGTACTGACGAAACAGATACATCAGTTAAAGGATATCCCGTGAGTGAACCAAAAATCAGGGTTATGAAATCGATCTATGCTCTGAGCGACGAGATCGACTACAATATTTACGAGGCGGTCGATATTGCCGAATACGCGTGTATGGATGAGGATGAGGTACGTGAAATCATCTCGGAACTCTATGAAGAGGGGTATTTGGGAGAGTGTATGACGGTGGGGGATGACGGGTATGACACCTTTTATCTCAACGCCAAAGGGCGGACGTTGATCGGAGCGGAGGGATGATGAAACTCGTCGTCTTTTACGAAAAGCCCTTTTGTGCGGCCAACGCCAAACAAAAGCAGATATTGCGCTCATCAGGCTGTACCCTCATCGAACGCAATCTCCTCGAGCACGGATTGGACGCCGAAGCGTTACGGAGTTTTATGGGGGACAAAGCGGTAACCGATTGGTTCAACCCCGCCGCACCCGCGATCAAAAACGGCGAGATTGTTCCCGAAACACTGGATGAAGCATCGGCGATGGAGCTGTTGATGGCCAATCCGATCCTGATCCGTCGTCCGCTGATGATTATCGGAACGGAAAAATTGTGCGGATTCGATGCAAACAGAGTCTCCGAAGTGCTGGACCGGTATGTCGAACCGATGCCCAAAATCAACTGCATGGAGAAAGGGTGTCTGGAGAAGGAGCGCTCGAACGGGTGAGCGCCACAGCGCTCAAACCGCTCCGAAAAAGATTTTCCCGCCCGTTTTGGCCGCTTTGAGTTC
>CAZBIR010000140.1:0-2376 GCA_964491035.1 uncultured Sulfuricurvum sp. | reverse complement strand
GAATTACCCATTCTCTCTTGCTCTCATCTCTCATCATAAGCTCCGGTTTCGGAGCCGAAAACCTCGGCATCATCGGTATCGATTCGACCACGATCGATGACCGCTTCGCAACCAAACATACCGAGGTCTCAAGCACCTCAACGATCAGCGGTGAGGATGTTGACAACGCCCATACCGAAAACATTCAACAGATTCTTCAAAGTATCCCGGGGATCACGACCGAGGTGAAAACCGGAGATAGTTTAAAGATTCATATCCGAGGCGTAGAAAACCAAGTCTATATGGGAGAAAAGCCGGGGGTTGCCGTCGTCATCGACGGTGTTCCCGTATTTGAGCGAACAGGTTCGGTGAACATCGATTTGGATAATATCGAATCGATCAAAGTGATCAAGGGGGGGGCATCGTACCTCTTCGGGGATGATGCACTAAGCGGTGCGGTCATCATTACAACCAAAAAAGGGGCAAAATACAGCCAAAATTTTGCCGCAATCGAGCGGGGAAGCTTTGGCTATCAGAAATTACTGGCGCGAACCGGATACGCAAACGACGAGTTTAGTTTTCATATCCAAGCGAGCGAACGTAAAGCAGACGGGTACCATGAAGATTCCGAATACAGCGCCCAATACCTCAACGGTAAGATTCAATACTACATCGATGATACCAGCGATCTAACCTTCGGCTTAGAAGCGTCCAAGCGCAAAAAAGATTCTCACGGAACAGTCGGGGGGGAAACCGAGGCGCAAATCAATCCCGAAAGCGTATTCACGGGCGATATGGAGAGCAGAGACTACACACGAAAATTTGATGTTGAGCTACTAAAACTGTTTCTCACCTATTCGAAAGATTTTTCGAACAATTCCAATCTCCTTATCAACGGCTATCTTTATACCGACGATACCTATTACTGGTCAAGTCCGCAGACTAAAGACGGTAATGGCGTATCCGGAATGTATACCGATGATGATTATGTCTACGACAATTACTACGAACAAATTCAAAAAGGGGTTAAAAGTGAATACAGAGCATCGTTTGACACCTTTGCAACCCTTCTAGGGATCGACATCAGAGACAATAATTATAAAAACAAAGTGCTCTACCGTGTCGATCAACGTGCTGGCTTTTTCCCCGCCTATACTTATCTTTCAGCTGGCGATGAAAACAGCAACAATGAAACGGATGAAAAAGTGTACGCCCTCTACGGTGAGTACAAACAAGGGATCACTGACAAACTGAGCGCAACGTTTAACATTCGGTATGATGATATCAATCTCGACTATACCGATTCTCGCTCTAACGCTCTTGAAAAATCGTTCGATGTTTATTCCTACCGAATCGGAACCAACTATAACCTAGATACTCAAAACAGCCTCTTTTTAAATTACTCCACAGGGTTCAGAGCACCGACGATTACCCAACTTTTTGCAGGGGACGTGAGTACCTACGGTAGTACGCAGAACAATCCAGATCTGAAACCCGAACACGCCAAGAACTACGAAATCGGGTTGAGAGGAACGATCAATACCCTCAATTACGAAGCCTCTGCATTCAGAATAGACCGAAAAAATTTCATCATGAAAACAGCCGGAAATTACGGAAGCGTCGACAGCACGGTGACCGATATGTGGGACAACATCGGGGGAGCAAAACACCAAGGGCTGGAGCTTGCCGTAAACTCCAAAATTAATGACCGTTTCTCGTACAACCTTGCCTACACTTACTTGGATGCGAAATACACCAGATATGAGAACTTTGGGATCCATTTTGATGCCGATCATGACGGACGTGTCGATACGGGCGAAGTGGCGTATTACGATGTGACCGGAAACGTTATACCCCGTACATCCAAACACAATCTCAATTTCATACTCGACTACCAGCATAATGCAAATTTCAAGCTCTCTGCGGAGTACAGCAAAAAATCGGATTACTACGCGGATGATTTGAACCGTCTCAAAATTGACGGTCAAGAAGCGGTCAATATCCTCGCCGAATATAAAGCGAAAACGGGCAATTTGACATATGCGTTTTTTGCAAGAATCGACAATCTTTTCGATAACCAATACTACAACACGGCACGTGCCAGCAGTGATCGAGACGAAAATTTACTCTTTAATGCCGAAGATTTATCCATCACCGTCAACCAAGGCAGAACCTACACCGCCGGCCTCTCCGTCAAGTTTTAAGGAGACACGATGAAAAAACTGCTTTTAACGCTCTTCAGTGCCGCTACCCTCTGGGGGTACGGCGAAGGGGCAATCTACTGGACCCCCCACGCGTGCGACGAAGGGAAAGCAACCGCGAAAAAACACGGCGGTCACGGCATGGGAGAGAGTGCTATGTTCGCCCTCATGAACAGCGATACCAACGCTTCGGCAC
>CAZBIR010000139.1:0-2421 GCA_964491035.1 uncultured Sulfuricurvum sp. | reverse complement strand
GAATTACCCATTCTCTCTTGCTCTCATCTCTCATCATAAGCTCCGGTTTCGGAGCGGAAAATCTGGGACTCATCAACGTCGATTCTACCACCATCGACGACCGGTTCGAATCCCGGACGACCGAAGCGTCCAATACTGCGACCATCAGTGGCGAAAAATTTGACTCCGCCCACGTCGAAAACATCCAGCAGGTACTCAACCGCATCCCCGGGCTCACCACTGAAGTGACCGGCGGAGACAAATTCAAACTCCACATCCGCGGGGTTGAGAACCAGCGTTATATGGGGGAAAAACCAGGCGTTGCCGTCGTCATCGACGGGGTTCCCGTGTTCGAACGGACCGGAGCGGTCAACATCGATCTCGACAACATCGAATCGATCAAGGTCGTCAAAGGGGGAGCCTCCTACCTCTTCGGCGAAGACGCCCTCAGCGGGGCCGTCATCATCACCACCAAACGGGGGGCGAAAAACAGCTACAGCGCCGTAGGCGTCGAAGCGGGAAGCTTCGATTACCGCAAAACCCTCGTGCGGCTCGGACACGCGGGAGAGAGCTACAATGTCTACGTCCAGGGAACCGAACGGAAAAGCGACGGATACTGGGAAAACAGCGGCTACGATACCGAATACCTCAATGCCAAATTCCAGTATTACCTCGACGAGAGCAGCGATATCACCGCCGGGCTGGAACTCTCCGACCGGATCAAAGACAGCCACGGAACGGTTAAAGGGGTCACCGAAGCCGACGAAAACCCCCGCAGCGTCTACAACGGTACGGGAGACCGCGACTACAGCCGCCGCTACGACGTCGAACTCGCCAAATACTTCCTCACCTATTCGAAAGATTTCAGTGATACCTCCAACCTGCTCGTGAACGTCTACCAGTACAACGACGAGACGAATTTCATCAGCGCTCCGATCAAATACGACACGACCGGAGCCAAGGTCACCGACGACGATGCCTACGGCACCGACAACGACTATTTCCAGATCCAGCGGGGGGTCAAAAGTGAGTGGCGCACCTCGGGGGATACCTTCGCCACCCTTCTGGGACTTGACCTGCGGGACAACTACTACGAAAACAAAACCAGCATCCTCCAGGACTACTGTACCCGCATGGGGGGAGCGTGCGCCAACCCCGCCAATATCAAAACGGCCGGAACGGTGACCGGTGACGACGAGACCGACGAAAACGTCTACGCCCTCTACGGCGAGCTCAAATATGCCCTCTCTGATGCCCTCGTCCTCACCGCAAACGCCCGCTACGACCGGATCGCCATGGATTACACCGACCACCTCAACGACGTGGAACTCGACAAAACGTTCAATGTCGGCTCCTACCGCCTCGGCGCCACTTACGCGCTGAGCCCCTCCGCCTCACTCTATGCGAACGTCTCGACCGGATTTCGTACCCCCACAGTGAGCCAGCTTTTTGCCGGCGACATCGACCCGACCAATACCAAAGTCGAGAGCAACCCCGACCTTGACCCCGAAACTTCCTACAACTACGAGATCGGGATCCGGGGGAGCACCCCCTATTTCGACTACGACCTCGCCGCGTTCGTCATCGACCGCGACGATTACATCATGGCCAACGTCGGCCAGTACGCTTCGACCGACCCTTCCAACCCACTCTACACGAAAACCCGATACGAAAACATCGGGGGAATGCGCAACAAGGGGATCGAACTCTCCCTGCACACCGACGCGTCCAAACCCCTCTTCGTCGACGTCGCCTACAGCTACATCGATGCGAAATTCACCCGGTACGACAACTTCAACCTGACGCTGGGGAACCCGTACGGCGCCTATGCCGCAACGCTCGTCAATCCCGCGGCGCAATACACGATCGAGCACTACAATCTCACCGGCAACGTCGTCCCCCGTGTTCCCCGTCACACCCTCAACCTGAGCCTCGGATACAACGCCGCCGAAAATCTCCTCATCACCACCGAGCTCAACGCCAAATCCAGCTACTACGCCGACGAACTCAACCGGGTAAAAATCGCCGGACAGGCAACGATCAATCTGCTGGCCAACTACGTCTACAAGACCGAAAATACGAAATGGGAGTTTTTCGCCCGGATCGACAACCTCTTTGACAAATACTACTTCAACACCGCCCGCTCCAGCGCAGATGCCAACAATGACGGCATCTTCGATGCCGAAGACCTCTCGATCACGGTCAACCCCGGGCGCGTCTACACCGCCGGATTATCCGTCAAATTTTAAGGAGATCGAATGAAAAAAACACTTTTAACCCTCCTTTATGCCGTAACCCTCTGGGGGTATGGCGATGGGACAATTTATTGGGCACCTCACGCGTGCGATGAGGGGAAAGCGGCTGCGTCCAAACACGGCGAGCACAATATGGGAGAGAGTGCTATGTTCGCCCTCATGAACAGCGATACCAACGCTTCGGCAC
>CAZBIR010000138.1:0-2502 GCA_964491035.1 uncultured Sulfuricurvum sp. | reverse complement strand
GATAATGAACGACTAAAACTCCATTATATCGAGCAGTTTGGTTTTCGTACCTATACCGATAAGCATGGAGATGATTTGTTATGTTTACGGGTATAATTTTTTAGTATCACCGATAAATTTCCCGCTGAAGTTCCAAATACCCCTCTTTGATCTCCCGCAATCCCCCAAATGCCTCTTTGAGTTCCTCTTTGTCGATGGAGGAGAGCTGTATGAGGGAGCTGAGTTTCTCCTCCGCCAGCTCGCTCACCCCGTCGCGCTCATAGCGTCGGAGGATAAATTCGAGAAAATCACGTGCTTTGGTGCTGTGGTGGCGTTCGATAAAGTCTCGGTGTTCCACGGCGATGACCCGCTCGGATCGGCTCATGATCTCGTGGTTGAACGAGAGATGGGCGAGGACATCGTAGATGTCGGCATCTTCTGCTTCGAATATGGCAGCGAGTTCGGAAAGCTGTGTCGCGTCGATGTGCATCTCTTCCAATTTTGCAAGCAGAGCGCGGCGCTCACGCGGATCGCTCCATATCTCCCGCAGACGTGATTCATCATCATACAATCCCCCCAGCACTCCGATGAGGTATTCGAGATATTCTCCCGTGCGGAGCGGTTTCCCCTCGGCTCCGACGTAGGTGGTCTCGATGTCGATGACACGCAGGCGCCGTCCTCGGATCGTGATGGTCGCTTTCTCTTTTTTCTCCCCGTCGGGTTTATCGGTCGGCTCTTTGGGTTCGCGTGGAGGTTTCGGTTTACTCGGCTCGGCTGGATCGTCCGTAGGTTCGGCGTCGCCGTCCCAGCGCGGATCGTAGAAAAGATTGGTCGCACCGACGAAATCGATGATCGTAAAGAAATCTTTCCCCTCGAATACCCGCGTACCTCGCCCGATGATCTGTTTGAACTCGGTCATGGAGCGGATGGGGGCGGTGAGGACGACGTTGCGGACGTTTTTCGCATCGACCCCCGTGGTGAGCATTTTGGAGCTGGTGAGGATGGCGGGGATAGTGAGATCGTTGTCCTGAAACTGCTCCAAAAAGGTGCGCCCGATTTTCCCCTCATCCGAGGTGACGCGGACGCAGTAGTGGTTGTCACGGATACTCTTGTGCGCGTCGATGGCGGTTTTCATCATAGAAGCGTGTGATTGGTTGACACAAAAGACGATGGTTTTATCCAACGGTCGAATCTGCCCCAGTATGGTACGGGCGATCAGATCGGTGCGTGCGGGGATGACGACCGATTTCTCGAACTGATCGAGGGTGACGATCTGGTTTTCCAAATCCCCCGTGATGATGTCATCGGGGTTAAATCGGTATTCGTCGATGTTGGTGCGGATACGCTTTACCTTGTAGGGGGTCAAAAATCCGTCATTGATGCCGTCGCGGAGCGAGTATTCGTAGACGGGATCGCCGAAATAGGCGTAGGTATCGCCGTTGTCGTCCCGTTTTGGGGTGGCGGTGAGACCCAAATGCACCGCTCCGCCGAAATGATCCAAAATAGCGCGCCAGCTGCTCTCGTCGTTTGCACTGCCGCGATGACACTCGTCGATGATGACGAGATCGAAAAAATCTCTATCGTACTGGCGATAATATCCGCCGATGGCGTTTTCATTCTCCGCTTCGTCACTGCCCCGGTCGCTGATGCTCTGGTAGATGGCGAAAAAGACGTTGGCGTTGGTGGGGACGCGACCGTTGCGCGACCGGATCTCTTTGCCGTCGAGTCGGACGCACTCTTTTTCGATAGGGTTAAAGGTATTGTAGGCTTGGTCGGCGAGGACGTTGCGATCGGCGAGGAAGAGGACGCGGGGGCGGCGCGATGCACCGCTGCGGCTCCATCGGCTCTCGAACAGCCGGTAGACGATCTGAAACGCGATATAGGTTTTCCCCGTCCCCGTCGCGAGGGTCAGCAGGACGCGCGGAGCGCCTGCGGCGAACGCTTCGATACACTTCTGGACGGCTATTTGCTGATTGTAGCGGGGTTTCATCCCCCCTTCAAAATGAAACGACTCGGTGACGGCGGGGACGGCGGAAATGTCGTGTTTGAGACGCTCGAAGAGTTCGTCGGGTGAGGGGAAGGACTCAACCCATCGACCCGAACCGAGACGTAAATCGTGCTCATAAATGCGGTGCCCATTGGTGGCGTAGACGATGTCGATGCGGAGTTTGATGGCGTAGTCGATGGACTGCTGGAGACCGTCAAGGGGATCGCGCTCTTCGGATTTCGCCTCGACGATGGCGAGGTTGGTGTTGCGGTGGACGAGGAGATAGTCGACAAAGTGGCGTTTGCCCCGTTTGCCTCCGATGAGTTTCCGCCCGTCGGTAAAGTAGTATTCGCGGACGATGTGCGACTCGTTCCAGCCGTCGTTAAAAAGACGGGGATCGATCAGTTTGGAACGGGTATCGGATTCGGAAAAAGCCATTCATGCTCCGCAACGGAAATTCATTACGGAGATTATACCTTAACTCGATGGGGTATCGACGGCGGTGAAAAAGGTGTCGGTTTTGACGGCAGCGCGGG
>CAZBIR010000137.1:0-2520 GCA_964491035.1 uncultured Sulfuricurvum sp. | reverse complement strand
GATCAGGTTAAAATTTTGTAATTAGTCAATTGTTACAGGGGATTATAGCATATCCCGTACCACTAAACAGCGTGACAGAGGTGCTTTTCGCAGATTTTTCAAATGTTATGTTGAGATCCTCATGAACCAATGAGGATAAATCGATATTTTTTTCTTTGTGCGGACGCCCGAGAGAATCGAAACAAATCGTACGATCTTCGAGTTCCGATGCATAATCGTTTCCGTCTGAGAGTTTTTTGATTGACACTTCATCCGATTTGATTTCGTGTCTGGGAACTTTGTTGAGAGAGAGCGCCTCTCTGGTCAATGTGACGCAATTCGATTCATTGTAATCATCGTATCCGATCGCCCGGTAGCGGGCCTCTTTCAGCTTGAGCAGGGCGTACTGGGCGTCGGCGCGGGTCGGATCGGGTCGACTCATGTAGAATCCGATACCGGTGAGAACCCCCATCAAGACGATGACGAAGATGAGCTCCACGAGGGAAAAAGCATGTCGTTTCATGGGCGTTGCAGGCTCCTTCGGACCAGTTTGACGGGGCTGCCGGTTTTGCTCCCCTGAGAGGTGACAACGACGCTCATGTCGATCATCCCGTGCGATTCAGGGGTCTGGATCGAGACAACGCGGTTGCAGTTTGTTAACTCTAAACCGTTGTTGTCTTTGCCGTCGTACAGATAGTATCGGCTGATGTTGACGTCGGCGCGAAAGCGGCTGTCGGGAGATTCGATGGAGAGCGTCTCAAGACAGTCGTGATTGAGGGAACGGTCATATCCGCTGATCTGCAGCAGCGCCGCTTCGGTCGCGCTTTGCAAAAAGAGTTCCGCCTGCTCCCGCGTGTAGCTGTCGGCGTAGTGCTTGGCCCCCAGCGAGGCATAGCGCATCGTCACGGTGACGATTCCGCCGATAAAGAGAATGATCAGCAATACCTGCGGAAGACCGAATGCGCGGCGCATCAGAACACCACCTTTTGTTTCGATAATCGGACCGGATTCGGACTTCCCCTGACACTTCGGTTCATGTCGATTCCCAGCCGGATGGTTCCGTTGACGATGTGGGCACTAAAGCCGTTGACGTTTTTGGACAGAAGTGAAACGTCACCGTCACACATGGTTTGTGCAGGTGTTTTCCATGGTCTGAAATTGTAGTAGAGGAGGAGATCGTCTTTGTCTTCGTTGGTGTACATTACTCCGCATGGATTGTGTTCCTTGCGGGTTACGGCATACGCACTGTCGATAAGATAGTATTTTTCATAGATTTTGGTTGTAGGGGTGCTATCGGGCAGTTTGATATTATTATCAGAAATAGATTCAATAATATATGGCTCGTCTGCGGAACCGTCTTCAAAAGTACCCGCAAATTTAAGCCCTATGTTGGCGATATCAAAACTTCCCCATTTTGCGCTTTGATTAATCTCTATGGCATTTTTAAAAGTGTCAGGAGTGAAAAGATTTGGCTTTGTCGATTTGTTCATATCAATAAAACCACTGTACGCATTGGATTGATATGCTTCGCTAGCGGTTCCATACCATTGAAGAATCGTACCGGTGGTTGTTTCATCCATGATGATGCAATCATTTTCATTTGTACAGGACTTGAGCGACATCGGTGCACGGTTATAGAGCAGCAGACTGATCTGATCGAGGGCGCTTTGGCTATCGATGGAGAGAGTGGTGAGGATTTTCGCTTTTTCGCTCCGTAGCGTGATCGCTTCGAAGGCTTTGAACATTCCCACGGAGAGGATACCGGTGATGGCGACGGTGATGATGATCTCGATGAGGGTATAACCGCGCCGCATTACCAATCCCTGCTGTTGATGTGAATATTACCGAGATTGAATGAGTGGTATTCGAGTGCTGTAATACAACCTGATTGTTTATTGTCGGAATGATAACCGACTTTGACAATAATCCGCTTGGTATTGGTTGTGGACCCAGCAGTAGCATTCTTATCATCTCCGGGAAGCTGAATCGATGAAGAGGGTATTGGATCGTTTGAGTAGATGACTACCGGTTGTATCGAATAGAGACTTTTCCCCGCCGATTTCGCACAATCGTTGGAAGCATTGATTTCCGTTGAGTAGTCATCAACATCATTAAACACATCATTACCGGAAGAATCTTTTTCCATCCCGAAAGTAGCTGCCAAAATAGTTCCGTTCTCTTCGCGGCAATGTCGGCTTCCGACAAATCCGCCGATCCGGTAGCCGCTAGTCGTATTGCATTCGTAGCCTGTTGAATCGGTTTGGAGAATTTGATCGTGTAAGGTATTGTTTTCATCCCACGGGAGGTTGATGATGGCTCCCATCATCGCCATCGCGTTGTACATCGCCTCTTCCTTGATCGTCACCTGCGCACTCTGGTTCATCGAAATGATGAGTTTGGGGATGACGGTAAAGACGATCCCGATGATCACCATCGAGAGGATCAGTTCGATCAGAGTGAGGCCGCGTCTCATCGGAATACTTTAATCCCTTTTTTCGTGGTGTTCTTGTTATGCTGAATCTCGAAATCGCTGCCGGTGAA
>CAZBIR010000136.1:0-2556 GCA_964491035.1 uncultured Sulfuricurvum sp. | reverse complement strand
ACATCCGCATGCACGAGAGCATGTGGGTCATGGTCAGCTCGACCGCCGCGATCGTATTGGCTGTCGGGACGTTCATCACGATAATCCCCTCTTTCGAACAACCGGGGATATCGACGTTGTCGACGCCGACGCCCGCGCGGACGACCGCTTTGAGTTTGCCTTTGACGGCGTTGATGAATTTGTCGTCTACGTCGGTGGAGCTGCGGGTAATCGCGACATCGGCATCTTTGAGAACGTCCAGAAGTGCCGTCTTGTCCATATCGGCGGCGAAGACCATGTCGATCTGGTCGTCGCGGCGGAGAATGTTCAGCCCCTCTTCGTGGATATGGTCACAAACGACAATTTTGTATTTTTCCATTACATTTCCTCTGTATAAGGCGACATCGTCGCCGTGATTTGGTAGGTTTTTAGTTTCGTTACAAGAGATGCGAGTGTTTTCTCGTCGTGCGAATCCACCAGGAGGGTCATCGCATCGCCCTCTCGCTGGAGAAAATAGGGGAGCGCTTTGTTGTAAAGCTCCTGCTTGACACAAAACAGCTCGTACGAATCTTTCAGCGGTACTCTCAGACGGTAGTTGGGTACCGCGGGATGTTCTCCCGTGTCGAGTACCAGATGGACTTCGTTGACCGGATAAAGGTACTCTTTTTCCCCGGTTTGGGAGAATCTTTCGATCCACCCCTTTTCTTCGGCGGGTGAAGCATCGGAAAGCTTTTGGTCCCCTGCCCCGCCGGGAATAGCCGAATGGGGCAAGGAAGGGTTGATATAGATCATCAATACGACGATAAAGGCGGCCACCGCCCCCGCTATCAGAGGAAAGAGCCAGTAGGCAACCCGTCGCATTTACGTTATTTCAGTTTGTCTTTGATCAGATCGCCCAGGCTGTTCGTTTCGTCGTCGTTGATTTCGTTCAACATCTCCTGGTCTTTGATCCGCTCGAGTTTTTTGACCGACAGACGGATACGGTCGCGTTTCGCGTCAATCACGAGGATCGCCGCTTCGATCGTTTGACCGATCTGCAGCTCTTCGGGGGTCATGGGGTAGAGATCTTCGTTGCGGATCAGCGCATCGACTCCCCCCTCCAGAGATACGAATACACCGAAATCCTTGACGTCGCGGACGGTTGCCTGAACGATTTCGTTCATTTTGTGGCTGGCCGCGAACTGGTCGATCGGAGACTCTTCGAGCGACTTGCGGTTGAGGGAGATTTTCTCATCTTCGGCGTTGATTTTGGCGATTTTCACCTCGATCTCGTCACCCACTTTGAGGGTCTCTTTGCATTTGACGTTTTTGTCCCACGAGAGGTCCTGGTTGTGCAGCAGCCCCTCGACACCGCCGACTTTGACGAACGCACCGAAATCGGTCAGAGAGGTAACGGTCCCTTTGACGATATCACCCTCTTTGCATTTTTTCATAAACTCTTCGAAAGGCTTGGCCTGAAGACGTTTGAGCGAAACGCGGAGCTTGTGGGTTTTGGAGTTGATCTCGATCACCTCGACATCGATCTCCTGCCCCAGTGTCAGGTAATCTTTGGGGTGCTTGATGTTTTTGTCCCACGTGATTTCGGAGATGTGCAAGAACCCTTCGATATCGTTCCCAAGATCGACGAATACGCCGTAAGGCTCGATGTTGCTGACGGTAACGGTGATGGTATCACCCTCGTCCAGAGCCTCTTCGACCTCTTTCCACGGATCGGGCTGAACCGCTTTGATCGAGAGTGAAAGGTGGCGTTTGTCTTTGTCGTACGCGATCGCTTTGACCGTTACTTCATCGCCCTCTTTGTAGAGCTTGGAAGGGTTAACCGGCCCTTTGTAGCTGATCTCGTTGTAATGGACCAGACCGTCGATTCCGCCGACATCGACGAACATCCCGTAACTGGTGATCTTTTTGACGGTCCCCTGGATGATTTTGCCCTCTTCCATCAGGGCGTCGATCACCTCTTTTTTCCGTTTGCGCTCGTCGTTGAACAGTTTGCGGCGCGATACGACGATGGACGCTTCGGCCGGATCGATTTTGACGACCTGGGCTTTGACCGTTTTACCGATCACGTTGTCGGTTTCCTTGAACGCCGCGAGCGAGCGCGGGAGGAAGAAGTGAACATCGTCCGCTTCGAGGAGATAGCCTCCCTTGTTTTTCTTGGTCACAACCGCATCGACGATGACCGATTCGAAATCGTCCTTGTGGGCGTTGATGAACGCGAGGGTTTTTTCCTGCTCCAGCACTTTTTTGTACGAAATCTTCGGACGTTCGTTATAGTGCCCCGTAATCATGACCGTAATTTTGTCGCCGACGTTAAAAAGAAGTTTCCCCTCCGCATCGCGGATTTCATCCAGAGAGACAATCCCTTCGAGTTTCTCACCGACGCCTACCAACGCGCGGTTGTCGCTCTCCTGGATCTCTACGATTTCACCTTCGGTGATGCGCGTAGACTCCTGTTCTTTGAAAGACGCCTCTAACATCTCGGCGAAATTTTCTTCTTCGAATGCTTCGTTATCGAAAGCCATACCTAATCCCTTGTAACTAAAAATTGCTCCATTATACCGTAAAAATGCTTGGTTT
>CAZBIR010000135.1:0-2658 GCA_964491035.1 uncultured Sulfuricurvum sp. | reverse complement strand
CCTACGATCAACGGTTCGGTAATTTGAGCGCCGAAGAGATCTATCATGAGCTCTCCCTTGAGTTTTTGGATCAGGAACAAAACGACCGAGACAGTGACGAGGGGCGTGATGAGCCGGGGCTGGATGAAAAGCTCTCCCGTGCCCAGCGCGAAAAGCGCTCCGAGGAAGCGATGGAGAAATTTGATCCCCTCAGCGAAGCGATCCATCGCTTGATCCAACCGAACAAACAGTCTTTGATCGATTGGCGGAGTGAACTTCGCGAAGAGATCGGCGGGTACTATGTCAGCGATTACACCCTCATCCCACCGAGTAAAAAGCTCCTCTATGACGGGGTCTATCTGCCGGGGGTCCATTCGCGCCATTTGGAACTCGCCATCGCCATCGACAGTTCGGGATCGGTCGATCAGGTACTGCTTGAGCAGTTTATCGCCGAAGTGGAATCGATCACCGAACTGTTCGGCTCCTATACGATCGATCTGATCGTTTGTGATGATCGAATCCGTTCCCATGTACGCTTTGAGCGGGGAGAGGCGATCACTTATGCTCTCAGCGGTGGAGCGGGGACAGACTTTAGTCCTGTATTTGAGCTGATCGAATCGTGGATGTACCGTCCGAAGCTCTTGCTCTATTTTACCGATTTGGAGGGAAAATTCCCTCCCTGCGAGCCTTCGTATGAGGTGTTTTGGATTGCACCGCTGAAGGGTGAAGTTCCGTTTGGACGGGTGATTGAGCTAGTAAGCGAATAAAATGTTTCAATTTGTCATTTTTTTACTTTCTTTGGTATGTAGAGATAAAATAGATAAAATTGTGCCATTGCAACGAAGGAGCGTTTTTGGATGAATGATATTGTCATAGTAGACGAAAATGCCATCCAAAACAAGATATACACTCTTCGCGGGTTACAGGTGATGTTGGACAGAGATTTGGCGGAGTTGTACGGTGTGGAATCAAAACGGTTAAACGAGCAGGTAAAAAGAAATCTTAATCGATTTCCCGAGCATTTTCGATTTCAACTTACACAAGATGAAAGAGATGAACTGGTCGCAAATTGCGACCGGTTCCATACTCTTAAGCATTCGACGTCTCTCCCCTACGCATTTACCGAACAAGGGGTTTCGATGCTCAGTGCCGTTTTAAAGAGTGATACGGCTGTAGAAATCAGTATCAAAATTATCGATTCATTTGTCATGATGAGAAAATTCATCTCTCAAAATGCCCTTTTGTTTCAACGCCTTGATCGATTGGAAAGTATCCAAATAGAACACAAGATAGAATCGGATAAAAAGTTCAATCAACTCTTTAATGCGATAGAATCCAAAGACCTTAAACCCGATCACGGGATATTTTATGAGAACCAAATCTTCGATGCTTATGTGTTTGCCAGTGATCTAATCAAAAGTGCCAAACGCTCTATCGTCCTTATCGATAATTATGTCGATGAGAGTGTATTGGTACTATTATCCAAACGAATCGATGGATGTCGAGCAACGATCTACACAAAAACGATAACCTCACAACTTTCTCTTGATCTAAAAAAACATAATGTCCAGTATCCACCCATAGAGATCAAAGAGTTTTCCGCTTCGCATGATCGCTTTTTAATCCTAGACGAAGATGAGATATACCATATCGGGGCAAGTCTTAAAGATTTGGGTAAAAAGTGGTTTGCGTTCTCGAAATTTGACAAAGGGTCGGTTGAGATGTTGGGACGGTTGGAGAGATGATTGAAACCGCATTAAAAATCTTAGAAACCTCGAACCTCTTTATCACCGGTGGTGCGGGATCGGGCAAAACGACTCTCAGTCGTGCACTCATAGACGATGCCGTGCAAAAGGGGAAATCGGTTGCCCGTCTCGCCTCGACGGGGATGGCGGCAACGCTGATCGGGGGGCAGACGCTTCACAGTTTTTTCGATCTGGGGATCGCCAACTCTCAGGAAGAGCTGGAGCGCAACGGTAAACTCGACCCCTCTAAAAAAATCATCAAACTGATCCGATCGATGCAACTCATCGTGATCGATGAGATTTCGATGGTGGGTGCGCCGCTGCTCGATATGATCCGTTTACGGCTGCTGCAAGCCGAATTTAACGGTCGGGTTATTGTGGTGGGGGATTTTTTACAGCTTCCCCCCGTGACGCGGGGGAGTGAGCCGATCTATTTCGCCTTTGAATCCCCCTCATGGGAACGGTTAGGATTCGAAACGCTCCATTTAGAGGGGTCCTACCGCACCCACGAAGCTGAGTTTTTATCTCTGCTGGAGAAAGTACGCCATGCCCGTCTCGATGAGGAGGCGCATGAAGCACTCGAAGCGCTGGTCAAACCGCTGAGCGAGGATATGTCGACGATGACACTGCTGTTCGGGAAAAACATCAGCGCCCAAAACCATAACCGCTCCCAGTTGGAACACTTAAACGGCGAGATTATCGAGGTGGAGACCTATGTCACGATCCATGACAAAAAGATGCAGGATCGCGATGTGGAGCGGTTTATGACTGAGAGTCGGATCGAGCCGATTGTGGCACTCAAAGTGGGCGCTCCGATCCTCTTTACCCGCAATGCGTGGAACTATTATAACGGCGAACGGGGACGGATCACTTCGATTGATGATGAGGTTATTTGGGTCAAAAAAGGAGATGGGGTCAGTGTGAAAGTGGAGCG
>CAZBIR010000134.1:0-2679 GCA_964491035.1 uncultured Sulfuricurvum sp. | reverse complement strand
TCGAAATAAAACGTTGCCGTCCGCATAGCGCCCCTTTCCTCCGGCCGAAACCATAATGGATTTAATTATAGCCGATGCGGGAGAATTTCCCAAACAACACCTAAACACAACTTTTAATATAATTTTATGCTCTCTTGTGTATTATAAGTTCTTCGAATCATCGATACGAACCGGGGAGGGGGATAAAGATGGCCTTTTCAGCAGAGAAAATCATCAGACAGGCGCTGGATCAGTGGATGAGCGCCCTCGACGCCCTGGAAGATCCGATCTTCATCCACGACGCCGATTTTAAAATCCTCCGGTGCAACCGCGCCTACCAGCACTACGCCAATCTCCCCTTCAACGATATCATCGGCCGCCCCTATTACGAAATCTTTCCCCGACGAGACGCCCCCCTCCCCCATTGCCTCCAATCGCTCAAAGATCCCTCCGAGCCCAAAAAACCGGTGGAGATCGAAGTGGGAGACGCCGTATTCCGCTCACGCGGCTACGCCGTCATCGATGCCAGAGGGCTCTACCAGTACTCGATCCACATCCTCGAGGAGATCACCCTCCAAAAACAAAACGAACGCAAACTGCGCGAAAACGAAGCGTTCATCAAAGCGGTCCTCGACCACCTCCCCGTGGGAATCGCCGTCAATACGGTCGAACCGACGATCGAATTTGCCTACATGAACGACAATTTCCCCGCGATTTACCGCACGACGCGCGATCGCCTCGCCCACGCCGGCGCATTCTGGGAAAGCGTGTACGAAGACCCGAAATTCCGCAAAACGATCAAAAAACGGGTCCTCGCCGACTGCGACAGCGGCGATCCCGGGCGGATGGAGTGGAACGATATTCCGATCACGCGGCGGGGGGAGCCGACCACCTACATCAGCGCCCGCAACGTCCGGCTGGAGGAGCAGCACGCGATGGTCTCGATGGTCTGGGACGTCACCGAACGCAAACGCTACGAAGAAAAGCTCGAAGAGGCCAACCGTTTTTCCGAAACCCTGATCGGGGGGCTCCCCGACATCTTTTTCCTCGTCGACGCGCAGGGGAAACTGCTGCGGTGGAACAAACGGCTCGAAGAGCTCATCGGCCTCCCCGAAGCGCAGATGGCCGGAACCCCGGCGCTCAATTACATCCACGAAGAGGACCGCGACCGGATGGCCCGGAAAATCGGCGAAGTGCTCGAATACGGTTCGGCCTCGGCCGAAGCGCGGATGATCTTTAGCGGGGGGATCCGCACCTACGCCCTCAGCGGAAGCCGGATCGAAACCCCGGCAGGAGTGGGGGTGATCGGCTTCGGGATCGATATCACCGAGCGCAAGGAGGCCGAAACCCAGCTGCGGCTGGAGCGCGATTTTTCCGAACGTCTCGTCAATACGGCCCCCGCCGTGATCCTCGTCCTCGATCCGCTGGGGCGGATCGTCCGGTTCAACCGCTACATGGAACAGCTCAGCGGCTATACCCTCGGCGAAGTGATCGGAAAAGAGTGGTTTGCCACCTTTCTCCCCGCACCCGAGAGGGCCCGGGTCAAACGGCTGTTCCAGAAGGTCAAGGGGGACATCGACGGACAGGGGATCATCAACACGATCCTCACCCGCTCCGGGGAAACCCGCCAGGTCGAGTGGTACAACAAAACGCTCAAAGACGCCGCGGGGAACGTCGTATCGATTCTCGCCGTGGGGCTGGACGTAACCGAACGGCTCAAAGCCGACGAAGCGCTCAAAACCGAAGCGATGCGGCGGCGGATACTGATGGAAAAATCGTACGACGGGATCGCGATCATCGACGCCCGTTTCCGGGTGATCGAAGCCAACTCCCGTTTTGCCCAGATGCTCGGCTACACCCCGCAGGAGCTGGAGGGGATGGCGGTATGGGAATTCGACGCGATGATGGATGCCGAAGAGATACAGACCCGTTTCGCCGATCTGCTCCACATCAACCTGACCTTCGAAACCTACCACCGCCGCAAGGACGGCACAATCTACAGCGCCGAGGTGAGCGCCAGCGGAGCGCTCGCCGGAGACGAACCGATGGTCTTTACGATCGTCCGCGATATCACCGAGCGCAAACGTTCCGAAGCGGCGCTGCAACGGGCAAACCGCGCCCTCCAGACCCTTTCGGCGGGCAATCTGGCCCTCGTGCGCGCCGATGATGAAACCCAACTCCTCCAATCGGTCGCCGACGTCATCATCGAAAAAGGGGGATACGACCTCAGTGCCGTCTGTTTCGCCGACGACGACCCCGACCAGAGCATCCGCTCGGTCGTCTGGGCCGGAACGGGGGACGAGCACTACTGCACCGACCTGCACCTGAGCTGGGGCGAGAGGGAGGAGGGACAGCTGCCTCTGGGACGGGCCATCCGCGATTCCAGAACGCAGGTCTGCCGCGATCTCCTGCACGAAAACGCCTACCGCCCGTGGAAAGAGGCCCTCGTATCGCACGGGTTCGTCTCCAACATCGCCCTTCCCCTCTCCGATGGGGGGCGTACGTTCGGGGCGCTCAGCATCTATTCGAAAAAAAACGAGGTGTTTGACGCCGAAGAGGTCCATCTGCTCGAAGAGCTGGCCAACGACCTCGCCTACGGGATCATCAACCTCCGCACGCAGGCCGAACACGACCGCCACGCCCGGCTCCTGCGCCAAAGCCTCGAACAGTCGGTCCAGACGATCGCCGCGACCCTGGAAG
>CAZBIR010000133.1:0-2702 GCA_964491035.1 uncultured Sulfuricurvum sp. | reverse complement strand
TGCTCTCGATCCGCCTGCGCTCCATGCTGGCGCAAAAACAGGTGTTGAAAGAACAAAATTACGTCAATCCAAAACTCCTCAGCAAAGCCGACCGTGATCTGCTCAAGGATGCGTTCAAGATCGTCAATACGTTCAAAAAGTTTTTGACGTACCACTTCCATCTGGGGATGGTCGTGTAATGTTTGAGTCGTTCAAACGAAACTGGAACCGCCGTGGGCTCAAAGATGAAAGTTACGCTTTTTTGTTTGAACCCTACGGCGGGGACGAGGCGATCGTGTTCGACACCGAAACGACCGGGCTCAATCCGAAAAAAGACGCCGTCCTGAGCATCGGGGCGGTGAAAGTGAAGGGGGATAAAATCCTCACTTCGCAGAGCTTCGAGGTGTTTTTGAAACCGTCGCGCGAAATCAGTGCCGAGAGCATTAAAATCCATCATATCCGGCCGTGTGATCTGGAACACGCGGTCGAGCCGTTAGAGGGGGTGCAAAAGTTTTTAGAATTCGTTGGAAACCGCCCGCTGGTGGGCTATTATCTGGAGTTCGACGTGGCGATGATCAACAGCCTCGTCAAACCGTGGCTGGGGATTACCCTCCCCAATCCTCAGGTCGAGGTATCGGGCCTCTATTTCGACAAGAAAATCGCCCTGATTCCGCAAGGAAATATTGATTTACGCTTCGATACAATCCTTCGGGAACTTACCATTCCGAGGATGGGGCAGCACAACGCGCTCAATGATGCGATCATGACCGCCATGGTCTATGTAAAACTACAACACGTCACCAAATTAAACTAAACCAAAGGAGTCTTATAATGAGCGAAACCGTAAAACCGATTTTTCATCCGAACCGTGAGTTTGCCAAAGCGGCACGTATCAAAAACATGTGTGAATACAACGAACTTCAGGAGTGGGCGAACGAGGACTACGAAGGATTCTGGGGCCATTTCGCCAACGAAAAAATCGACTGGTTCGAACCGTTTACCAAAGTCCTCGATGAGAGCAACATGCCTTTCGTCAAATGGTTCGAGGGGGGTAAACTCAACGTCGCCCACCAATGTATCGACCGTCACCTGGAGAGCCGCAAGAACAAAGCGGCGATCATCTTCGAAGGGGATCGCGGAGACAAGCAGGTCGTTACCTATCTGGAGCTTTACTACAACGTCAACCGTATGGCGAATCTTCTCAAAAACGAGTTCGGTATCCAGAAAGGGGACCGTGTCGTTATCTATATGCCGATGATCCTCGAAGCGGCCTATGCGATGCTCGCATGTACCCGTATCGGTGCGATCCACTCGATCGTTTTCGGAGGATTCTCTGCCGAAGCGCTGCGCGACCGTATCATCGATGCCGAAGCCAAACTCGTCATCACGGCTGATGGAGCCTACCGCAAAGACAAGCCATACATGCTCAAACCGGTCGTGGACGATGCCCTCAGCCATGGCTGCGAATGCGTCAAAAAAGTCCTCGTCGTTGAGCGTAACGGCGAAGATATCAACTGGGTGGCGGGCCGCGATTATTCGTACAACGAATTGATCAAAGATCAGTCTCCCGTATGCCCATCCGAGCCGATGGATTCGGAAGACCCGATGTTCCTCCTCTACACTTCCGGTTCTACCGGTAAACCCAAAGGGGTTCAGCACAATACCGCAGGATATATCCTCTGGGCGCAAATGACGATGGAATGGGTATTCGACGTCAAAGAAAACGACACCTACTGGTGTACGGCGGACGTGGGCTGGATCACCGGGCACACCTACATCGTCTACGGACCGCTTGCGATGGGTGCGACGACCGTGATGTTCGAAGGGGTTCCGACCTATCCGGATGCGGGACGTCCGTGGAAAATGGTCGAAGAGTACAAAATCAACCAGTTCTACACCGCTCCGACCGCCATTCGCGTATTGCACAAAACGGGTGCGGACGAACCGGCGAAATACGACCTGTCCAGCCTGAAAGTCCTCGGAACGGTCGGTGAGCCGATCGATCCTCCGGCGTGGAAATGGTACTACGAAGTGGTCGGTAACAGCAAATGCGCGATCGTCGATACCTACTGGCAAACCGAGACGGGCGGTCACGTCGTCTCTCCGTTGCCGGGTGCGACGCCGATCAAACCGGCATGCGCGACTTTCCCGCTTCCGGGTATCATGGGTGAAATCATCGATCCGGAAACGGGCAAAAAAGTGGGAGCGGGAGAGAGCGGTTACATGTGTATCACCCGCGCATGGCCATCAATGATTCGCAATATCTGGGGCGACCCTGAGCGTTTCGTGAAATCGTATTTCGGCGACGTCAAAAAAGACGGCGTTCCGGTCTACTTTACGGGTGACGGTGCGAACTACGACGAAGACGGCTACATCACGATTACGGGACGTACCGACGACGTTATCAACGTATCGGGTCACCGTATGGGAACCGCCGAAGTCGAAGCGGCGTGTAAAAAACACCCCAACGTTGCCGAAGTAGCGGTTGTCGGTAAACCGCATGAGATCAAAGGTGAGGGGATCTTCGCTTACATCGTTCTCAAAAGCGATGACACCGTCGGTGAAGAGATGGAGATGGTCAAAGAGATCAACAAAGTGATCCAAAAAGAGATCGGTAACATCGCCTTGTGTGATGATATCGTTTTCGTTCCGGGATTGCCGAAAACCCGTTCAGGGAAAATTATGCGCCGTATCCTCCGCTCTATCGCGAAAGGGGAAGCGAT
>CAZBIR010000132.1:0-2711 GCA_964491035.1 uncultured Sulfuricurvum sp. | reverse complement strand
ACACAAGGAGTACTATTATGGTAAAAGGTAAACGTGTCGGAATCGTAGGAGCGGGGAACGTTGGTTCGACCGTCGCTTACTCGCTCGCTATGCTCGGTTCCTGCCATGAAATCATTTTGCGCGACAACAAAATCGAAATCGCCAAAGGGAAAGCCCTCGACATGTCCCAGGCGGCCGCCGCGGTTCGGAGCCACTCGGTCGTCAGCGTCGCCGAGACGATGGCCGATATGACCGACTGCGATGTCGTCGTTGTTACGGCCGGAAGCCCAAGATTACCGGGGATGAGCCGCGATGACCTGCTGATGATCAACGCGAAAGTGACCCGCGAAGTGATCGAAGGGGTGGCCAAATACTCTCCCAACGCGATCATCATCATGGTTTCCAACCCGCTCGATGCGATGACCTACGTCGCCCTCAAAGAGAGCGGATTCGACCGCAACCGCGTCATCGGTATGGCGGGGGTTCTCGACAGCGCCCGGATGGCGGCGTTCATCCATGAAAAACTCGGGTACGGCGGCGGTCAGATCCGTGCGTCGGTCATGGGGGGACATGGAGATGACATGGTGCCCCTGCCGCGTTATTCGACGGTTGCGGGGGTTCCCCTCTCCGATCTGCTCAGCGGCGACGAGATTGACGAGATTGTCCAGCGTACCCGCAAGGGGGGCGCAGAGATCGTAGCTCTTCTCCAAACCGGCTCGGCGTATTATGCTCCGGCAAAAGCGACCGCGATCATGGTCGAAGCGATTTTGAAAGATACCAAACAGATTCACCCCTGTGCGGTCTACCTGGACGGCGAATACGGTTACCATGACGTCGTCAGCGGCGTCCCCGTCATGCTGGGGGCCAACGGCGCCGAGAAAATTATCGAAATCACCCTCAACGACAGCGAACAGGAGATGTTCGCCCGTTCGTGCGCGTCGGTCCAGTCGCTCATCGACACCCTGAACGCCAATAATTTTTTTGAAGGAGCAAAATAATGGATTTTCGTGTAGAAAAAGACACGATGGGCGAAGTCCGCGTCCCCAATAACGTCTATTGGGGCGCGCAGACCCAGCGTTCACTGGAAAATTTCAAAATCGGCGAAGAGAAAATGCCCTACGAGATTACGCGGGCGTTTTCCTACCTCAAAAAAGCGGTTGCCCTCGTCAACTGCGATCTGGGGATGCTCTCCAAAGAAAAAGCCGATGCGATTGCCCAGGCGGCTGACGAAATGCTCGCGGGGAAACTCGACGCTCAGTACCCTCTCGTCGTATGGCAGACGGGTTCGGGAACCCAGTCGAACATGAACAATAACGAGGTCCTCGCCAACCGTGCAACGGAGATCCTCGGAGGCGACTACCGGACACAGAAGCTGGTCCATCCCAACGACGACGTCAACAAATCGCAAAGCTCGAATGACACCTACCCGACGGCGCTGCACGTTGCGTGTGTCATCGCCGTCGAAACGCGCCTGCTTCCGGCGATCGATCACCTGCGCAAAACCCTGATCGCCAAATCCGAAGCGTTCAGCGACATCGTCAAAATCGGGCGCACCCATCTTCAGGACGCCACCCCTCTGACCCTCGGACAGGAGATCAGCGGCTGGGTAGAGATGCTGAACAAATGCGAAAAAATGGCCAAAGACTCGCTTGAGGCCGTTCGCGAACTGGCACTGGGCGGTACGGCGGTCGGAACGGGGCTCAATGCCCACCCCGAACTGGGTGAGCGGGTTGCTGCTAAACTGAGCGAACTGACGGGGCACACGTTTGTGACGGCGCCGAACAAATTCCACGCCCTGACGTCTCATGACGCTCTCGTCTATGCCCACGGCGCGCTCAAAGCGCTGGCGGCGGACATGATGAAAATCGCCAACGACGTCCGCTGGCTCGCTTCGGGTCCGCGCTGCGGCATCGGCGAGATCACGATCCCCGAAAACGAACCGGGATCATCGATCATGCCGGGTAAAGTCAATCCGACCCAAAGCGAAGCGGTGACGATGGTCGCCTGCCAGGTCATGGGGAACGACGCGTGCATCGGCTTTGCCGCCAGCCAGGGGAATTTCGAACTGAACGTCTTCAAACCGGTCATCGCCTACAACTTTTTGCAGTCGGTACGCCTTCTGGCCGATTCGATCGTGTCGTTCAACGACAACTGCGCCGTCGGGATCGAGCCGGTGAGAGAGCAGATCGATGCGTATCTGAACAACTCGCTGATGCTCGTTACGGCGCTCAACCCCTACATCGGGTACGAAAATGCGGCGAAAATCGCCAAAACGGCCCATAAAGAAAACTCAACGCTCAAAGAGACCGCGATCAAGCTCGGTCTTTTGAGTGCCGAAGAGTTTGATAAATACGTCGTCCCCGAAGAGATGACAAGACCCATAGCGTAAATCTAAAACAGGAGGAATTGGATGAATATTCACGAATATCAGGCAAAAGAATTATTCAAAAAATACAATGTGCCCACACCACGCGGACACATCGCTTTCACACCCGATGAGGCGGTAAAAGCGGCTCAGGAACTGGGCGGAAACATTTGGGTTGTCAAAGCGCAGATCCATGCGGGCGGACGCGGTCTGGGCGGCGGTGTCAAACTGGCCAAGTCGACTTCCGAAGTACGCGATCTGGCCAGCCAGATCCTCGGGATGACTCTCGTCACCCATCAGACCGGCCCGGAAGGGAAACTGGTTCAGAAAGTCTACATCGAAGAGGGTGCGGACATCAAAAAAGAGT
>CAZBIR010000131.1:0-2746 GCA_964491035.1 uncultured Sulfuricurvum sp. | reverse complement strand
ATCCTCATCTCTATTCGCGGTATCGAAGGGGAAGCGATGCTGTGGGATCTCAACCGCGCAGGGATCGCCGCCTCAACAGGGAGCGCATGTGCTTCTGAAAGTCTCGAAGCCAACCCCGTCATGAGCGCCATCGGCGAAGACCCTGAACTCGCCCACACCGCGATCCGCCTCAGTCTCAGCCGCTTTACCACCGCCGATGAGATCGACTACACCATCGAGGTGTTTACCAAGGCGGTCGAGCGCTTGCGCGCGATCTCGTCCACCTACGCCTACACGAACGAAGTGGGCTGATGCGGCCGTATCGCAATATCTCCGACGCCGAGCTCGAAACGCTGGGTGCGGTGCGGGAGTGGGATCCCTCTGCGCTTCTCTCGATGCCGCTTCCCGCACGGGTGCTGTGGGTCCATACGGCACGGGAAAAGCACGCCGGGCTGCACCCGCACGATGAGCGCCTTGTCCGCACTCTCACCGTCCTGGAGATTCGCGCAGAGGTGATCCGGACCGATTTTGGCAGCTACGCTCTTGCTACGGGGAAAAACATGTTTTTCCCCTGCGGGTGTAAACGGTTCTGCGACTGTTTCGGGCAACTCTACCTGCTCAATCGATAGAAAGTTTCCCTCCGTAGCGCCGTTTTCGTTCGGCAGTATAATCCCACCAGACGCGCGCCTCTTTCCCGTCCATAAACTCGGTGATCGACATCAGCACGTCGAGCATACAGGGGTCTTGCTTCTCGCCGAACGCTTTACAAAACCGCACATAGAGGTCGTAAGGATCTTCGCCTCTGAGCTGATCGGGGGAGGTAATCCCGATCCGGGCGAGATCGGCGGCGACCGTTTTGCCGATATTGGGCAGATCGGTGAGTTTTCTGACCTTTTCGCGGATCACTTTATCCGGATGCATCCCCCACCCCCTCGACGAGATCGTTTGGCTATAATCATACCATGCAATCACCAATCCTGTACGATCTTCACACCATCGACACCCCGATCGGGACACTCATCGCAACCGCCGGCGCCAATGCCCTCGTGGCGCTGGACTTCAGCGATGAAACTCCCGATACGATACGTTCGACTAATCCGCTGCTGCTGCATCTGGAGCGAGAGCTCCACGAATATTTCGGGGGGAAACGGCGCGATTTTACCCTCCCGCTCGATCCGCAAGGAACCCCGTTCCAGAAAAAGGTCTGGGAGACGCTCGGCACCATCCCCTACGGCGAAACGCTCTCGTATGCCGCTGAAGCCTCCCGATTCGGCAATCCCAAAGCAACCCGTGCCGTCGCCAGTGCCAACGGCAAAAATCCGATCTCCATCCTGATCCCCTGTCATCGTGTAATAGCCAGTGACGGCGGGTTAGGAGGGTATAGCGGAGGATTGTGGCGAAAAGAGTTTTTGTTGGAGCTGGAAAAAAAGACTCTATCCTAAAATAGCCTCTCGCTGTTTTTTCGTCAGACTCTCGACGATCAGAGTATAGGAGTGATCGATCAACTCTTTCAACAGCTTTTCATCCACATCCCCCTCTACCATCACCGTATTCCAGTGTTTTTTATTCATGTGATAACCGGGAATCACTGACGAGTAAATCGAGCGAAGTTCCAACGCATACATCGGATTGCATTTGAGATTGATCGACAACGGCTCTTTATCCACCATGAGGGCAAATATTTTCCCCGCAACACGATAGACCCGAACCTCTTGATCAAACGGATAATCGAATGTTGAACCTTTTTGCGAGAGGAGATAAGTATCGATTTCTTTGAATGTCATGGCTGTATCCCTGTTACTCCGCACATAACGCTACCATCTCCCCATCCGTCATTATCGCCAAATCATGCGGAGACAACTCTATCTCCAAACCTCTTCGCCCCGCACTTACATAAATCGTCGGAAAATTCTTCGCCGTCTCATCGATAAACGTCCTAAGTCTCTTTTTCTGTCCTAAGGGACTCACGCCACCGAGGATATAACCGCTGGAGCGTTCGACATCCGCACCCTTTGCCATTTCCCCTTTTTTACCCCCAGCGGCTTTGGCGATCTGTTTCATCGAGAGCATGGAGGAGACGGGGATGACCGCGACGACGAGTTCCCGTGAGTCTATCTGTGCGATCAGTGTTTTAAACACCCTATCGGCTGGAACCCCTAATTTCTCCGATGCTTCCTCTCCATACGAAGCGGATGCCGGATCGTGGGTATAGGAGTGGAGCGTGTAGGGTATTTTTGCTTTTTTAGCGATATTGACAGCGGGGGTCATGCTCCAAACAGCTCCAACCCGAAATGTTCCTTTAACGCACTCTCATAATCGACTTCGAGTTTTTCCAATATCCCATCCTCGATTAACTTCAACTCATTATCCACGAGGATTTTACGTCCGTTTGGTGTTTGCATGATCGCAAGCTTTTTTTGGGTGAAAATTGTGTCGGGGTGGGTGGCATTAAAATAGTTCGCGAGGCTAAACTCGATCCACTCCTGCGGTTGTAGGGCAAAGCCGTATTGTCGTTGCCATTCCCCCTGCACGAGAGAACTGAGCACGTATTCGCCATCGATCAGCTCCAGTCGGAAACGATCACCGTCTTGAACCGTTTCACCCTCGCCGATTTCCATCGGAGCACGCAATGCGTATCCACCAAATCCCGTATCACAGAGATAGTCTCTCCCCTCGACACGGACGATCACCACCATGTGGGTTTTAGGACGGCGCACGGCGTAGGTCATCGGTCGCGCCCCCGCAAAATACCACTCGAATCCGATAG
>CAZBIR010000130.1:0-2822 GCA_964491035.1 uncultured Sulfuricurvum sp. | reverse complement strand
ATGAAACCGGTCCGCGAAAAAGACGTCGTCGCCAAAATTTCCCAGCTTACCGTCTGATTTCTCTCTCCGACACTTCCCCATCGAGGGAAGCGCTCTTCACTCTAAAGTTTTTGCCATGAACGCTTATGAACGCGGATGTCTTCGCTACCAATGCCTCTGTCATCGACCCTCACGTCGATCAAAACCATTGTGTCTTTTCCAGTGTTTTGGGCCAAAGTGGTACACCCACCTGCCGGGGCACCGTTTCGGAATGAATACGCCAGAGAAACGTTGACGTCGAAAACCTCATTTCCACCACTGTCTTCGACCGTAATATTTAGCCGGTTCAAACATGTTGCAGCCGTATTGATCCCCTGTGCACGCATCAGGGCAAATTCGGTCGCGCTCTGCGCCAGCAACTCGCCCTGAGCCCGAATATAGTTATCCGAGACGCTCTTGCTCCCGATCGCCGCGTTACGCATCAGCAACGCCCCTCCGGTCGCAACGATGACGATAACAAAAATCGCCATAATCATCGCAAACCCCTTTCGTTTAGTACCGGACATGAACCATCCTTTCGCGACAAATCTGCCGCATACTGTCTGTCGTGCTGGAGAGATTGGCCTCCAGACCTTCCATACAAATCTTGAGCGTATAGATATTTCCGACGTTAGAATTGATCGTCGTGTTTCGGGCATCGTACAGGATCGTGAAGTGAGTCACGTTATCCGCCATCAACCTGGCCGGAACGCTGTTGTACTGTTCACCGTTCCACGGTTCGAAACCACTGTACATGCTGAAATTTCCGTCTTTGGCACGAAACGCATACGCTGTGCGCATAACGTAGGCACGATTGGAGTTGCCGCTGACGCTCAGCGCCCTCTCCAGCGTCATATTCGTATCAGAGTTCACCGCCATAATGCGGCTATAGGCTTCGTAGGTATTGTTAGCAGGAACTTCCCATCCAAAACGGCGGCATTCATCAAGCCCTTCCGCCAGCCCATCGCTGCGAAAAACGGCAGCTCGGCTGTTGTTGTTCAGCGCCAGGGGAATGAGATTGTCCATGGCGGTATAGTTGGCATCAGGGGCGATGATATTCATCCCGTTCACCAGCACGTCGCTTGTCCAGCCCGGGCGCCAGCGGACTCCGTCCCAAAAACCGCTTCTCATCCCTTCATCATCGACCGCAACAAAAGCGATCGTATAGTCATTGTTATCGTCTCCGGCTTGCGGAACACCGTCGCACCGTGAACCGAAGGGGGCATCGTTTTCATCCAACCGGATGATCGACGCCGATACCCCGTTTTCAAAATACTTGGCGATCTGTTCGAGAATATGGTCGGCCTGCGCGACCCGTTTACTGTATTCCCCCGTACGGTAGATCCCCTCGTAGTAGCTGCGTATCGCGTCCAGCGCCAGCACCCCAACAATCCCCATTATCACAATGACGAACAGCAGTTCGATCAGTGTAAACGCTTTGCGGTTCCGTGTTCGTCTCATTCGGAAAACTTCCCTACGTTGGATTTGAAAAAGGTGAGAGCCATATCGACAGAAAGATTGTTATCCTGTACCCTGACGACAACCCGTTTGAGATGGGTCTGAGCACCGGCTGCGTTGGGATTCATGTTGGCCGACGATCCCAGAGTCCAGGTATCTGTCGCCGTACCGTTGGCGTCGATAGCACCGATCTGGGCATCCACATAATGCACATCGTAGCGGATCGGAACGGTGTAGACGTTCCCATCCGTTGCATTGATCTCCATGTTATAGTTACGATTATGGAGCTGCTCGATCCCCCGGCTTAGATTCAAATCGCCGTTTCCCGTAGCTGCGGCCATTTCCGGAGCGTTGTCCGCACACAGCATCGTCGAATCAGGATTGGCCCGGTACCACCCCGCTCCACCCAAAGGATCGGCGCGATTGCACTCCAGGTCACCGGCAATCCGCAGCGGACGAAAATCGGGGGCAGTCGAATTTTCATCCCACCGGGCTTGCGATACCTTGGTGATTTCCCCCATCATTCGCTTCAGGATATCTTCATCGACGATCATCCCTTTGGACGCTTCATCCGCGACGATCATCATCGTTGGAATCGTAATAACGCTGATTGCAATGACGACGATCGCAAAAATCAGTTCGATCATTGCCATACCGATACGCATGGACACCCCTTTACCGAGTTGCAGGGGTGTAATCGTACGTCACCCCGCCGCTCGTGGTCTCTTTATTCGCTTTTTCATCACGCAACCCGCTCTGCGTCGCACTTCCGGCCCGACCGATATCGGGGACAACGTTGATGTTGAAACAAGGGTGGGTACGGCAATCGAGATTAGCCGCCGAGGGAGCGAGATAATCGAGCGCGTTCGCTCCATGCCACAGCCACGGTGCCGTATCGACGTGCGCTTTTCGACTATAGGGAATATTTGCCGCTCCAACGGCAGCGAAATTATAGGTTTCAACTCCGTCTACGTCATCTCCGCCGATGTTTTCCGCGGTAGAACCTGCCGCACTCTGCAGCCGCGTTACGTTGCCGTCCCCATAGTTTTGATCGTCATGGAGCTGATTGATGTACCACGGGGTTCCATTCCGACTGGGCGTGAGCGCTGTCACCCCCAGCGTGGAGGCATTGAATACTTCATACCACGCGTTTGCCTCAAATGCGTTGTTGCCGAACACCCTTACGTCTTTGGGGATCAAACGGCCGTAAGCATGGGTGACGTTAAAATCCATCCGGCTGACTCCGACCGTTTCATGCGTTGCAACCAGATCCGCTTGCATTCGGCACTCCAGCGGATCAAGACATGCAACCCCGATCGCGTCAAAAACCGCAGTTACCGGATCGG
>CAZBIR010000129.1:0-2877 GCA_964491035.1 uncultured Sulfuricurvum sp. | reverse complement strand
CGCCGAGGAAAACACAGCGTTAGCGTAGCGGAAAGGGGCTTTGCTCCTTTCGCGTGTATTCAAAAATGACGGGTTTGCGTGCGCGGGCTTTCCGCCGAGGAAAACACAGCGTTAGCGTAGCGGAAAGGGGCTTTGCTCCTTTCGCGTATCAACCAAAGAAGAGTTCTCTGTCAACATTGAGGAGCATTTTGACCGCCATCAGGACGCTTTGCTCCTGGATATAGTTGCGGTCCCCTTCGAAATGGAACCGTTCGGTGTGAACCGAGGTTTTGGAGCGGGCGCTGATGTAGACGGTTCCGACCGGTTTGGCGTCGGTTCCCCCCGTGGGTCCCGCGACGCCGCTGATGGCGAGGGTATAATCGGCAAAACTGACGTTCATCGCCCCCTCCGACATCTGCAATACGACTTCCCCGCTGACCGCGCCGAACGCCTCGATCGAAGCGTCGTCGACGGCGAGCCAGTTGGCCTTGAGGGTATTGGAGTAGGTGATCAAAGAGCCCTCGAAAACATTGGAGGCTCCGCTGTGAGCCGTGAAAAAGTGGGCGAGAGAACCGCCGCTGCAGCTTTCGGCGAATGAGAGTTTCCTGCGGTGGGTGGAAAGTTTCTCGATGATGTAGGCGGCGATGTTGGATGCGGCGATCACCTTGTGGTGCATGAGCCCTTTGGCCGAGGCGATAAACTGCGAAAGGTTGCCGTGGCGGCGGGCATGGATGCGGATTTTTACCCACCCCTCGATGAGCTGGCTGAACTCGACCCGGACGTCGAAATTCTGTGCCAGCGGTTCGAGGAGGGTCTGGGCGCTGCTGAGCTCTTCGTTAAAGAGGTGGATGATCGCCTGGCGCGATTCGTCGTCGATCAGGATGGGGGGGAACGATTTGCCCTCGGTGGCGAGGATGACGTTGATTTCGGAGGTGTTGTGGCTGAGGAGGTAGCTGCCGTTCTCCAGGACCCCGGCACGCGAGGGGATCAGCATGCCGTTTTTGAGGATCTGGTTGTCCGCCGTTACGGTGCTGAGGAGTTTTCCGACGATTGTAAAGGTGCTTTTGGTCGTGACGACGATCAGCTTCGATTCGTGTTTGAGGAGTGTTTCGAGATGCAAAAACAGGTCTTTGTCCGACTCTTCGAAATAGCTGATCGAATCGATCGAGGAGAGCTTTTCCTTGATGCTGCGAAGGATGTAGCGCTCATACGCCTCGTTGAGGATGAGGCGGTTGCCGACAAAAATAACGTCACGTTTCATAAATCCAACCCGGTATAAAATTGGGACAGTATAGCACAGTGACAGCAAAATTTAATCACCCGAAAGCTATAATGCACCACTTTTTTATATGCTCATAACAAGGGATCCGATGGATTATAAAGATACCCTCCTACTGCCTCAGACCGAGTTCCCGATGCGGGGGAACCTGGTCGCGAACGAGCCTGTACGCTACGCTTCGTGGATTGCCAAAGAGGTCTACGACCGGATGAAAGAAAACCGCAGGGGGGCGCAAACCTTTACCCTCCATGACGGTCCCCCCTATGCCAACGGCCATACCCACATCGGCCATGCCCTGAATAAAATCCTCAAAGACATCGTCGTCAAGTACCACTACTTCAACGGTAAGTCGGTCCGCTTCACTCCGGGATGGGACTGTCACGGCCTCCCTATCGAGCAGCAGGTCGAGAAGAAACTGGGCGGAAAACAGAAAAAAGAGCAGCTCAGCACGGCTGAAGTGCGCCGTTTGTGTCGCGCCCACGCGAGCGAGTTCATCGACATCCAGCGCGAGGAGTTTAAAAAGCTCGGCGTCGTCGCCGACTGGGAAAACCCCTATCTGACGATGGACGCGAAGTTCGAGGCGAATATCTACCGGACTCTCTGCGCGGTCGCCAAGAAAGGGCTCCTGATCGAGCGCTCCAAACCGGTCTACTGGAGCTGGGCGGAGCGGACGGCGCTGGCCGAGGCCGAAGTGGAGTACGAGGAGAAGGAAGACTATTCGATCTACGTTGCGTTCGAGCTCTCGGATGAGGCCAAAGTGCGCGCGGGGATCGAGGGGAACGCGGCCATCGTTATCTGGACGACGACCCCCTGGACCCTGCCGGCCAATACGGGTATCTCCCTGAATCCCGACGAACTCTACGTCCGTACTTCCGATGGGTACATCGTGGCCGAAAAACGCTACGAAGCGCTCCTCGAAGAGGGGGTTTTCACCGGAACGGTCGTGCAGAAGATCGAAGCGAAAAAACTCGAGAATCTCTACGCGATCAACCCCCTCAATGGACGCGGATCGCACATCGTTTTGGGCGAACACGTCCTGATGGACAACGGATCGGGGTGCGTCCATACGGCCCCGGGGCATGGGGAAGACGACTACCGCGTGGGACTTCGCTACAACCTCGAGGTCGTGATGCCGGTCGATGAGACGGGGTGTTACGACAACTCCGTCGTACGTGAAAAACTTCTTCCGAATGCCGAAGAGTTTGTCGGGATGCACATCTTCAAAGCGAACGAACCGATCATCGCACTGCTCGGTGAGAAAGCGCTCAAAGTCTCTAAATTTCGCCACTCCTATCCGCACTGCTGGCGTTCGCACACGCCTCTGATCTACCGCGCGACAAAGCAGTGGTTTATCAGCGTCGACGGAACCCCTGAGGGGGAGATGAAAACCCTCCGCGAAATTGCCAAGGATGAAGTGGCCAAAACGGCGTTTTATCCCGAGAGCGGACGCAACCGCCTCGGCTCCATGGTCGAAAACCGTCCCGACTGGTGTATCTCCCGTCAGCGCGACTGGGGGGTTCCCATCGCGTTTTTTCGCGTCAAGGCCACCGGAGAGGTGATTCTGGACGAAAAAGTCCTCAACTTCATCGCGATGGTTTTCGAGATGCACAGCACCGACG
>CAZBIR010000128.1:0-2896 GCA_964491035.1 uncultured Sulfuricurvum sp. | reverse complement strand
GGCTAAAGAAACATCGGTTTCCGCCGATATGGCTTTCCCATTTTTTTAAGCGAGTTCGATGATGAAGACCACCAAACTTTTTTTCCGCATTACGACCCTCTTTTTATTTCTCCTGTTCGGGATCGCCATCGGGGCGAAATCGGCGGGGCTGGATACGTTCAGCTTCCTCGCATCGCTGATGGTTCTGGGACTCCTGGGCGCTCTTCACATCCGGATGATGCGCAAGAGATTCGCGCGGCTTCACCCCGCCCCGATCGACTGAACCAGGAGCGGCCTCTATTCCCGGGCTTCCCCTTTTTTGCGGCTGACGTAATTGAGCACGGCCATCGACGCGATCAGGATGCCGACACCGCAGAGGAGATAGAAGGCGTAGTTCATCTGGCCGATGTCGTTGATCGCGACTTTGAACACCACCATCAGCGATTCGATCGAGAGGGCGATGATGATCGAGGTGAGAAACTTCGTCAGCGTCGCGTATTCGTTCCCCTCTTCGAGGGTGAGGGAGCGGAAAAAGACCTCTTTTTCGAGGATCGTTTTCGCCAGGTCATAGATCGCGATGGCCAGCGTGATCCCGATGATCGATTTAAAAACATGCTGCAGCGTCTCGTCCCCGAAGCTTCCCAGCGCCTTGACAAACCCGATCAGGCCGTATATCCCCAAAAACAGCGCCAGCAGCACCAGTCCGCCTCCCAGCAGTGCATAGACCCACACCGAGAGTTTCGAGATGAGCCGGTCGCTGTCGATCAGGTGCATTTTGGTCATGACCGAAACGAGGTCGAGGTCGAACACGACGATCGTACCGTCGCTGAAACGGCGGGCGACTGAGACTTTTGGCTGACCGGAGTGGGCGCAGATATAGGGGTTTGAGACGTAGTTGCCGCTCTCGTCGAAACGGATGCGGTTGATGAAATAGCTCTTGTCCACCCCTTTCATCGACTCATCATGTGCTCCGCGCCGCCACGTCGGCGTGATCTGCACGCCTGCGGCATCCATCACGTACAAGTCGCTCAGACAGGGGAGGTTTTTAAAGGTTGCACGCACCTGCGCCTCGTCGAACCGGGCGTAGGGCTTGTCGGCGATGGTGGTGAGGAGAAAAGCCTCCACCGTCTCGCGGTTGGTGCGGTAAATCTGCATCATCTGTTTCATATCGTAGTATCCTGCTCTTGATTATGGGCTCTATTATAGTGAAAACCCCCTTTTCACAGTACAATTCCAATCATCGCAAGGAGATTCCCATGATCCGCAAACCGATTGTGTCCCTTTTCGCTACGTTTCTTCTCTCCTCCGCTTCTCATGCAGGGGAAAACACCACCGCATGGGAGCTGTTCGACTGGATGGAGAGCGCCCTCGCGGGCGAATGGAGGCTCTCCGCTCCCGAAACCCAAAGCGGCACCGAATCGTACAAACACCCCGCCCTCATCCCCCTCGCCGGAACCGACACAACCGCGATGGCGTTCAAACTCATCGGCGGAGAGGTGACGATCCAGGAGGATCTGCTGCCGGGCACCGCCAAGCAGATGGTCACAATGTACCACTGCAAGGATATCGCCTGCACCAACCTCAAGGCGACCCACTACTGCTCGAAACAAAACCAGCCCGAATTTCTCGCGAACCTCTCCGAGAGTACCCCGACGCGGATCGTGTTTGAGTGCGACATGAGCACCGAACTGTGCCAATCCGACGAAGACCACATCCACCGGATCGTTCATGAACTGAGCAATGGGGGCAAGCACCTCAAAAGCTCCTACTTCGCGTGGAAGGAGAAAAAACTCCACACGACCCACTCAATCTACCATTTCGACCGCAAAGAATGAACTATTACGGCGCGCTGTTCTGGATCATCGTCGTACTGGGGGGAGCGGCGGCGGCGCTGTTCGCCCTGGGGCGTTTACGCCGCGCACGAGCGCTGAACCGGATCGACGCCCTCCCCTTTCCCACCGAATACGAAACCATTCTCGCCTCAACCCCCCATTTTCCACACCTGAACGATCCCGACAGGGAAGAACTGCGCCGCAGGCTCCTCCGCTTCGTCCATACCAAGGAGTTCGTCGGGATCGGGATCGCCGTGGATGAGGAGATGCGGGTGCTGATCGCCTTTTACGCCTCGTTGCTGCTGCTGCGCAAACATGCCCCCCTCCCCTATCCCCACCTCGAAACGATCCTCATCTACCCCGATTCGGTCGTAATCGAACAAAACCGCAACGACGGCGGAATCGTCACCAACGAAGAAGTCGCGATTGACGGCCAGTCGGCGGACGGCACCGTCGTGATCACGTGGGATGCGGCGCGCGCCGAAGCGCTGGAAATGGGGGATTACAACCTCATCCTCCACGAATTCGCCCATGAGATCGATTTCATGAACGGCGAAATCGACGGCATCCCTCCGATGGACGAGAAATATTACGACGCCTGGACAGAGGTATTCGACCGCGAGTTCGACACCCTAAATGCCCTCGTCCGTGAGGGGGAGGAACTGGGAAAATACGATCTGTTCGGAGAAGACGCGGTGCTGGATGAAGCGGAATTTTTCGCCGTTGCCACGGAGCGATTTTTCGGAGCGGCTTCCGAATTTCAGGAATCCTTTCCGCAACTCTACGATCAGTTCCGGACCTTTTACGGGATCGATACGGCCGTATTGTTTCCTATTCCGGAGTAAAATAAACGATCCGATTCAAAAGGTAACCCATGCAAAAATACATCCATTTCGACCCTTCGCCCGAAGAGATACAGTCGTTTCACATGCAGGTGAGTGCGGATGCAAACCACCACTATTACAAAATCCATCTCCACGAACTGACCGAAGGGCAGCGCAAACGCCTGTCCGACAAATTTCACGTCTCCCTCAACATCCTCGAAATCGAACCCTACCTGACGCTGATCAGAATCACCGATATCT
>CAZBIR010000127.1:0-3083 GCA_964491035.1 uncultured Sulfuricurvum sp. | reverse complement strand
ATATCGGTCGCATTGCTGTCATAAATCAATCCGCCGGTGCTGTTGAAATCTCTGAAACGAACCTGATACGTGGCGTTTTGCAACGTGAGATTGCTATCACTCACAAGCGTCAGATTGAGATCCCGCGCATAACAATCGGTAACGAAGTTGGTCGTTACGACGTTATCGTATCCTACCGCACGTATGGGCCCCGTTGCTCTAAGCGACATATTCATGCTGTCGTCACGGCTCATGTCAGCGGTATACACAAAACCTGCCCCTCCCGCTACGATGGCATCGGGACGCGTCCCGACCCCATACGAAACCGTATCGTTGATGTCAAATCGGTAGGGGTGAAACGTCAATAAATGATCCAGATATTGCGTTCCATCCGCTTTTGTATGGGTACTGCTGATATCGCATCCGACACGATTGGTCAGTGTCGTTCCGGACAACCCGACCACTGTGGCCTGCGACGGAACCGACGTCGAATCGGGTTCACACTCCGCACCGCTCAAAAAATGATTTCCCGTCTGATGAGTTTGCTTGGCTGGGTCCCAGTCAACGGCCGTCCATGTTTTATCGATGACATTGAGTCGGTATTCACCGATCTGGGAATGTTTTCCTGTCGAGGAGACGGTCCCCTGGATGAGATTGAAATTCTGGCGCGTACTGTTTGTGTCGTTACACCCTCCGAGTGCCACGGTAGGCTCCCAGATAAATGAAATGTTGTAATCTGTCCCCCCTGTCGCGAAATAGCGGCTATATCCCGCACTCGCCAGATTGTCAATGTGGCTGGTCGCGTTGATGTCGAAGCGATACTGATATCCACTAGCCATCTCTTCACGATCCGTTCTTACTGTATTTCCGGTAATGCCTGTAAAGCTGACATCACCCGTCCCTGTTGTCTGGTTGAAATCTTTCAAAACCACCGTGAAACTTTCGGGACGAATGGCAAAATTATCTCGAGAACACAGAACCTGGGTGCGCGCTCCGTAGAGACACTCCATACAAATCGCGACATCACGATAAGTGCTGTTGTTTCCGTTATCCGAACATGCAACAGAAGTCGTGTTTGTCATGTTATCATTCTGAGGATTAGTAACGTACTGCCGACAGTGGGGATAAACCTGATGAATATTGGAAAAGTTATCGATCCGTATTCCCTGATCGGTTTGAACAATATGAATCAAGGAATCGTTCTGATCGGCCAGCGTATTGAACGATACCCTGAACGCGGCATTTGGAGTAGCTGTCTGGAAAAATTCCGCAGCAGACGTTATCGTTGAGGGATTACCAGTAATCACATCCGAAACCATCCCTTTTGTAATCGCATTTTGTATGGTTGTAGCATTGAAATTTACCTGAGAGACATTGTTGTCGAATGCCATCCATACCCGTGGACTAACGGCGCTAGAAGGTTCGCGGCACGCGGCATCGACATCGTGGAACTGACTCGCATCGATCAGTTCGACGGCTACTATCGTCGTTACCGGTTTCGGGGTATCAAGCTGAACCGGATCAAACGAAGCAATTCGGAGATTCCCAGGACGTTTGGTAACTTGAGTGGTTAAATCATAATACCTATTGGCATTGGCGGAATCGTAAAGACCCGCATCGACAATACTGAAAATCCCCCATTCGGGCGTATAGCTGAAGTTTTCCGACGAACACATCGGGAGTCTCTCCCCCCCTACGGTCGACGAATACGGCATTCTTAACGTCGTACCGTTGGGTAAAGGGATCACCAGACTGTACGAAAAGGTTGCATCAATTGGGATACTAATATCGCCGGAATGCTGTGGGGTAAGGGTGTAGTAAACGTACGCGTGCTGTTCTCCCCCCATATTTCCCAGAGGGATATTACGGATATACGAATCACTCACATTCAGAGGCCACGCTGCATCGGTTTTTTGGGTTGGTGTAAACTCGTTAGGATACGTGACAGATACCGTATTGCGTTTGTATGCTGCCTGAGATGCATCGATATCATCGATCGTCAGCATGATTCCATCGGCACTCACGTCCGATGCTTCCTGGTTACGAATATACAAACTTACATTGATATCTTCGGTATTGGGGAGGTATCCGCTGATGTAGGGCATCGCTGTGCCGTTGTTCTCTTCGGTGAACGGACGCCCGTTTTGTTCGTATCCATAATCGTAACAGAACTGGGGAACATAAAGCTCGGTCGCAAACGCGATCATCGAGGGCCAGTAACGGTCCTGATCGTTTCCTACCTGCTGTGATGAAAAGGTAAAGCGCATCGTCGACTGTTTAGCGGTGAGGTAATCGCCGATACCAAACGTCTGGATATCGATTCCGTTATTGTTGGTAAGAGATGGAGTTCGAGAATCGCCTCCGGAAATGGATGAGTTAAACGAGTTGTTAGCGATCGTCGTCAAAGTCACCGGACTTCCCGTATTGTAGTCGGTCGTTCGCAGAAAGTCACCGCTGATATGCCGGTCCCCTTCGGCGGCAAAAACCGATACTTCCGCTACGATATCGTTTTTATCGGGGGTATAGAAGCCGGTCACGTCGATGTCAATACTCGGATCCCCGCTCCCTACCGTTTTCCAGCCGTCAAATATACTGAAACTACGGAATTTTTCATCGGGGTCGTCAGGATTGGCGTAGACGACAACGAGCGTCCACGCGCCGTATGATCCCAACGAGGTGATTGCCCCCTCATACACCGGGATATTGGCGACGGTATAATTCCCCTCGTTCCATTTCCCTTCGCCGAAATGTTCGCTGACATCGGCAAACGCCGAATAACTCGTATATCCCGCACGTCCCGCATCGACTCTGTAATCCAGACGATCCGGGGTCACATCGGAATAAGAACTTCCGTCCCGACGTAATTTGATCGTCATTGCCGTGCTGAAACTGTCGTTGGTTACAATCGCCTGCCAGTACAATCCGGCCCAAATCACTTCCGCACCCTCGGGCAGATCCAGTTCGGATGTTGTCGAGTTGGTCAGACCGGGAGTCGTCGTATCGACATGATAGCCGCAGAGATAATAGTTGTTGTTGGCTTCCGACGCATTGACGATATAAGCCCCGTTCGTATAGGTTGCACAATGATTTGTCGTATCGCTTCC
>CAZBIR010000126.1:0-3098 GCA_964491035.1 uncultured Sulfuricurvum sp. | reverse complement strand
AAAGTAGATAAACATGTCTTTCCGGCATCCGCCGGCTCAGATACTCTCTAAAAACGCTTCGACATCCGCTTCTATCTTCGGCGCGGCGCTCGTCGCCTTCTCGATATAGAGCGTCTTGAAAAACGGATCGAGCATATCGTCGGGATCGAGGTTGTTGAGGATCGAGTACTCAAACCACTGGGCAAACGTCGCGACGTTGATCACATAGCCGCTCGTGCCGATGACGACGAGCATATCGCATTCATTCAGCGCGCGGTGGAGCTGCGCATACATCGGGGCCGCCTCGCCAAACATCACGACGTTGTGGCGGATGCGGTCGCTTTCGCAAGCGGGGCACGTCGATCCCTCCTGCGTTTCGTAGCCGATCTCGAACACCCGCCCGCACTCCTCGCACCGCAGGTCGGTCAGGGTTCCGTGCAAATGGATCACATCCGGGCAACCTGAGCGCTCAAACAGATCATCGACGTTCTGGGTCAGCACCTCGATTTGATCAGGATATTTTTGCTTGAGCCGGGCGATCGTCTCGTGGGCGGCGTTGGGAAGTTTGTCACGCAGGTCGCGGCGGCGGGCGTCGTAGAAATCGCCCACTAGCTTCGGGTTTTTCTCGAATCCCTCGACCGAGCACACTTCCATCACGTCGTACTCTTCCCACAGCCCGTTCGCGTCGCGAAAGGTGCGGATGCCGCTCTCGGCGCTGATCCCCGCACCGCTGAGGATAAGGACTTTTTTCACTATAGACTCCGATCATTCCGATCTCCTCGTAAGGGTATCGGTGCGGCTTTGAATTATTTGATGATGCAATTATACATCTCCCCGATGAACTCCGAATCTTGATCAACCTAATTAGATTCTTTTGCTGTCTCTTGTTTGACCTTCCACCTATATAATTCGTCCAAACCGAAAAAATACCTTCCCAAAGAACGACCTATGAGCACCATGGATGACACCTCCTCGACTGTAAAAACACTGGCCGATCTGGCACGCTTGGCCGACTATTCGCTCCTGGATACCCTTACCCCGGATCCCGAAGCGAGAGCTGATGGCATCGACCACTCTGCGCGCCAGGTCTTCTGCGGACACTATGTCCCCGTAAATCCCACCCCTATCCATGAGCCGCATTACATAGCCCACAGCAAAAATTTCTTCAGCGAACTGGGCTTCGATGATGCCCTGGCCACATCCGAGGATTTCATGCGGATGTTCTCGGGCGATGCTTCGCAGCTTCCGAAGCCTTTGCGCACGCATGGCTGGGCGACGGGCTATGCCCTTTCGATCTATGGGACCGAATACACTCAGCAGTGTCCCTTCCAAACCGGCAACGGATACGGGGATGGGCGTGCCATCTCCATCCTTGAGGCCAACATCAACGGCAAGCGCTGGGAAATGCAGCTCAAAGGGGGAGGTAGAACCCCCTACTGCCGCGGAGCGGACGGACGTGCGGTACTGCGTTCGAGCGTACGGGAGTTTTTGGCACAGGAGCACATGCACGCACTCGGCGTACCGACCACACGCTCGCTTACCCTCTACACTTCCAAAACCGAAAAAGTAAGACGCCCCTGGTTTCGTGAAGGCTCCTACTCCCGCGATCCCGAAGTGATGATCGAAGAGGACGTCGCAATCACCACGAGGGTAGCCCCTTCGTTTCTTCGGGTGGGCCAGATCGAGCTGTTCGGCCGCCGCGCACGCAAACACGAGCACCCAAAAGCCCTCGAAGAGCTGGAGCAGATCGTCTGGCACGCTATTGAGCGCGAATACGGCAACGTCATCGAGCCCCATCTGCCGCCGGAAGAAAAAGTGCTTCTGCTCGCCACCCATTTCCGCAGCCGCCTCGCGTCACTGGTGGCCGACTGGATCCGCGTGGGCTACTGTCAGGGCAATTTCAACAGCGATAACACGGCCATTGGCGGCTTTACCCTCGATTACGGCCCGTTTGGATTTATCGACAGGTTCGATCCCGCGTATCAGCCGTGGACGGGCGGCGGAGCCCACTTCTCCTTTCTCAATCAGCCTCAGGCGGCCGAGCACAATTTTCATATGTTTTACACGGCACTCAAGCCGCTGGTGGAATCAAACCCGAATGTTCTCACTCAGCTGGACACGATCCGAAACGGTTTTGCGCAAGCGATGCAGGAAGCACTGGAAAAAATGTGGGCGGCGAAACTGGGTCTAAGCACCTTTGATGAACCGCTCTTTCGAGAGCTCTTTAGGCTGATGATGCAAACCCGTGTCGATTACACGATCTTCTTTCGTGAGCTCTCCCACATCCCTGAGGAGATCACCCCCCTCACTAAAAGCTTCTACAATGAGACATTTGTGGATGAAAAGCTCCTCCAAAGATGGACCGAATGGCTCGAAAAATGGAAATCGCTCATCGATATCGCAACACCAAAATCGCGCGAGAAGCTTTCAGCACAGATGAAAATGACCAATCCGAAATATACCTTGAGAGAGTGGTTTCTCGTACCTGCCTATCAGCAGGCCGAAAACGGAGACTATACACTGATCCATGAGCTGCAGGAGGTGATGACCCACCCCTACGATGAGCAGTCTCGTGAGATAGAGGAGAAATACTATCGCAAAAAGCCTGCCCATTTCTTTGACATCGCCGGCATATCCCATGTCAGCTGTTCGTCGTGACTTTTTTTAGAAACGATACGTACCTTTCTTTTTAGTAAAGAAAGGTACCCAAAGAAAAGCGCCCCCGCAACAAGTCGCTTAACCGGCCGCTCCGCACTGCTGCTGCGCGGCCTTGCTCTGGGTGTGTTGCGGGGGCAGAAAGTATTTGATGGAAATGATTTTCGCAAAGCGAAAATGGATAAAATCAAAAAATTCCCGCGATCCAACACATAGAGCCGCGTGCGATGCAGAAGTGCAAGGAGTCACGCGAGCGTTCTTGGATCGCGGTATGCTCTTTTGGTACTTTTCTGGCTAAACAGAAAAGTACGAAGTTTTTTAATCAGGTGAGTGCCTGCATTCCCAACGAGGACATTAGGAACGAGGGAAAAAAGCATTTTAAGCCACTTGAAGCTTTTTGATTTTCTGGATGGACTCTTTTTCCTGCACATAGGCTTGATAAAGATCGAAATTATCCTGCAATG
>CAZBIR010000125.1:0-3101 GCA_964491035.1 uncultured Sulfuricurvum sp. | reverse complement strand
TGGCGGCTTTATGGTCGCGGTACAGTTGCGCGAAATCGATCGGTTGTAGAAACATGATAGGCCCCCTCAAGGTTTGACCGGAAAGAATACGGGGGTCTTTTCAAACCCCCCGATCCGGAATGTTGTAATGATGTCTTGCGCCGTTTCGGATGTCAGGAACGCGAGCAGTTTCTCGGCGTTCCGGTGCCATTCGGCGCCGATGCGATGGCTGCTCCCGATCGCCGCCAGATAGGGGCGGCGGAGTGCGGGATCATCGATGAAATACCCCGCAATCTCCTCATGGTGCTGCTTTTGCATCAGGAACGGGATCACCCCATAGAGGGTATATCCCCCATCCCGCGCCACCCCGTGCAGAAATCCCCGTTTCGCCGTCGTGAAACGGACGCTGGGCTCGAACCCGTAGGTCGAGGCGAGGTTTCCGAACACCTCGAACGTCCCGCCGCTGGCGTGGATGAGGAAAGGGGCTCCGGATGCGGCGATCTTTTGCAATGCCTGTTCCAGCGAATCCTCCGGAGCGATCCGGGCCGGGTTTGAACGACTGCCGACGATCATCTGGGCGTTACGGGCCCACGGAGTGAGCCGTTCGAACAATCCATCACCCGCCAGATCGGCCATCGTGTCGCTGGAGTGCATCGTCACCAGATCGACGGGATGGGCGCGGCAGTAGCCGTCCAGCTCGTCTTTGGGCCCCGTGACGACCGTTTCGACCGCGATGCCGCTGTGCGCTTCAAACGCTTCGGCCACCTTTTGCCACATCCCGCTCATGCTCATCCCGCCGATGACCGCGACGCGCAAGACCGGTTCCGAGGCGTGCAACGCCGCGGCGGAAAGCCACAACACCGTGATAGTCGCAATGATCGAACGCATCAGAAATTATACCCGATATTGGCGAAAAACTCCCGTCCCGGCATCGGAAACGCCATGTCATAGGCATAGTATTTGTCGGTGAGGTTTTTGACCCCGATTTCGGCGGTGAGTGCTGGGTTCGGGCGGTAGATCGCCTTGAGATCGAACGTCGTGAAGGTGGGATTGGCAATGTAGGTGTTGTCCATCGTCAGTTCGTACGCCCCTTTGCGGAATTTCATGTTGCCATAGAGCGAGACGCCGTAACCAAGCTCTTTTTCGATGTAGGCGAAGAGCTGGTGGCGGGGGACGTCGTTGCGTTTGAGCGCGTCGTCGTTGCGGTTTTTGACGGAGATGTAGGTGTAGTTTCCGCCCGCTTCGAGCCCGTCGGCCGTATAGGAAAGTTCGAGCTCCGCGCCGCGGTGGTCGAAACTCCCGATGTTGCGGTTCTGGGTGATGTCGTCTTTGGTCGACACGGTCCCTTTGTCATCCAGGACGAGGTTTTCGATCGCGTCGTCGACACGGCTGAAAAAGGCGTTGACTCTCGTGCTCAGTGCTCCCGCGTTTTTCTGGTAGCTCAGCTCGTAGTGGGTCGCTTTTTCCGATTGGAGATCGGGGTTGGGCTCTGCGGTCCCCAGCTTGCGGCTGTAGCGGTCCTTCATCGAGGTAAGGTAGCTCTTGCGGGAGATGCTGGCGCGGATTTTGCTCGCCGGATCGGGCGAAAAGACGATTGCGGCCTGCGGGTTGAGGGCGTTAAGTGATCCCAACGGGATTTTTTCGGTCGCGGAGGCGCTGTCCCACGCGTAATCCCCCTCTTTGCGGTCATAGCTCACCCCGCCGAGGAGCTGCCAGCGCGGAGTGATCGTGTAGACGTCCTCGATCGCCAGTGAAATCGTGTGGTCTTCGTAGCGTTCGGTGAGGGTGTCGGCACCCGTGGTCTTGCTGATATCGTAGCCGCGGTGGACGTCTTTTTTGTAGTTCCCCGAAACGCTCAGGAGGTGCTCTCCCGCCTCGGCGCCGTATTCGAGTCTCGCGCCGTAGCTGTAGTCGTCGTAACGGCTTTTGAACGAGGAATTTTTGCTCATCGTGTCGTAATCCGCGTCGTCGTAGGCATAGAGCGAGTTCTGGAGTTTGTCGTAATAGGCGGCGGCTTTGAGGTAGCTGCTATCGAAGTTTGTCTGCCCGTTCACATAGAGCGTCTCTTTGTCCCAGTAGGGCCAGTCCCAGTATTTCTCCCGGCTCAGGTCGGTGTCGATCGCGGGGGGCTGCTGTTTTCGGCCGTTCTGGTTGAGATAGCCGATCGCGATTTCGCTCGCGTCGTCGGCGACGTAGCCCGCTTTGAAGCTGATTTTGTAGTCTTCGCTCGCGGAGCGGAGGCGGTCCCCCTCGCCCTGGTAGGGGGTCGCTTCGAAACCGTCGCTCAGGCGGAAATGGTTCTGGTCGGTATAGACTCCCCCCAGCTGCGCGTAGAAGTGCTCCAGACGGGTTCCGACGTTGAGCGAGGTCATTTTGCGCGCCAGCGAGGCGTCGCTGTCGAACACCATGCCCGCTTTGATCGATCCTTCGAGCGTTTCGGTCGGTTTTTGGGTGACGATGTTGATGACCCCTCCCATCGTGTTGCCGCCGTAGGCGAGGGATGAGAACCCTTTGGAAACGTCGATTTGGGCAATGTCGCCGGTGAGGAAACGGCCGTAGTCGATGTTCCCGTCATACGGGACATAGACGGGGATGCCGTCAATGAATATCCCGATCCGGCGCGAATCGAACCCGCGAACGTAGAGGGTCTCCTCGGCACGTCCCCCCTGTAGGTCGGCGTTGATCCCGCTGGCGTTGTCGAGTGCCTCGGAGATGTCGAGCGTCGAGTGACGGACGATCACATCGGCGGTGACCGTCGTCTCGAACGGGCTCTCCTCTATGGGTGTGTTGAGGACGTTGACCTGTCCGAGGGTGAACGTGTCGGCCAGAACCGCCGAAGCGGCCAGCGATAACAGTAATGCGTGTTTCTTCATCTTTTTTCCTTGAGTTTAGATATGCGGTCGGATTTCGGCGTTGAACCGGGAGAGCATCCACCGATTGTGACCGTGATCGGTGGAGGAGAGTTTGAGGACGAGGTGGACGTGGGTGAGCTCCTTTTGGATGGTTTGGATGGTGTCGATGCACTGCTGCGGGGTTCCGAGGATGGCGTTGTCGAAAAATTTTTCCCCGTTGAAAAAGGCGTTGCGCTCGTTCAGGAGCGCTTCGTAGGCTTCGGGATCGAA
>CAZBIR010000124.1:1896-3233 GCA_964491035.1 uncultured Sulfuricurvum sp. | reverse complement strand
AATCCCAAAAAAAGCGTGATCTTACTCCCCCTTTTCCTGAGATTGCGCCGCATTGGCCGCTGCGCGTTCGGCGCGATGGCGTTTGATCCATGCCAGCTCTTCGGCCACTTCGTCATAGCCGTCTTCCTCTTCGGCCGCTTCGAGCTCCGCTTCGCGGCATCCGAAGATGACCCCCTCCTCGAAGAAATTCACTTCGTAGATCCGGATCGTCTGCAAAAAATCGCCGATTTTGCGGACATACCCCTCCGCCCCCGCATCGACGAGGAAATCGCCGACGGCGGCAAACGGGTAGGTCCCGTCATTGCGGATCGCCTTGACCAGTCGTACCCGCTGCCCGATGCGAAAGAGCGGGAGGATCTCGTCTTTGGCCGACGTCTTGTAGAGGTTGGTGCGGCGCGCCTCCTCGCTGATCGGCATCTCGTCAGAAGTTGACGCTGTTGTAGTTACTGGTGCAGGCATGGGCTCCATTGCTCACCTCCGTAATGTCGTTGCAGCTGCCGGCGGTCGAACAGGTGCCGCAGCCGCTGGGTTTGTCGAACATCGACCACACATCCGCCGCCGAGGGGCTGTAGCCGTTCTCGAAGTTCTTGTAGACCGTGAGGAGGGCGAACTTGTAATATTCGAGCAGTTTCGCGTCGCTTCCCATATCGTGCCCTCTGGCCTTTTCGACCATCTCCCCGAACTTTTTCAGGATGTGAAAACGCTTCACCTGCACGAGGCGTTCATCGTAATCAAGATCGAAAAATTCGAAGAATTCCTCGGCATCGGTGATCTTTTCAAATTCGCTTAACGGTCCCATCGTATCCTCCTCAAATATGGTGTTACAGCCCCATCTCGGCTTTGAGCTGGGATGCCCATGCGCTGATCCGCGCTTCGGTCAGATCCTCCTGGTTGACGTTGTCAAACGCCAGCCCGCAGAACTTCCCGTCTTTTTCGGCGAGAGAGAAATCGTATTCGAACCCCTCGGTCGGGGTAAATCCGTAGGCCGCTGCCCCCAGCGAGGTGAACACATCGTGCATTTTCCCCAGCGCACTGACGAAATGCTCGCCGTGCGTTTTCTGATCCCCCGCGCCGAAAAAGGCGACCTTTTTGCCGCTCAGATCCGGTTCGTCGCTGGTCAGTTCGTAGAGGGGGTCTACCCAGTCGCGCTGCGGGTCCCCCTGCCCCCATGTCGACGAACCGATGAGGAGGACGTCATAATCGTCGAACTGGTCGATCCCGTCAAAATCCTCTTCCATATCGATGAGTTCCGCCCCCTTGAATTCCCCGGCGAGCTGTTCCGCCGCTTCGCGGGTCGCCCCGGTGCTGCTTCCGAAAAAAATCCCTACTTTTGCCAT
>CAZBIR010000124.1:0-1796 GCA_964491035.1 uncultured Sulfuricurvum sp. | reverse complement strand
CCCTCCGCCCAGCGGTCCTGACGGACGTCGTGCTCGGTCTGCATGTGGATGATCCGCTTCACCCACGGCGGCGGGTTACCGTTGATCATCGCGACGAGCGATTTGAGGATCTCTTCGATCGGTGTGGGCTCGTTCACCTTCATCGGGTGGATCCCCGCGCGAATCACCTTGGCCGCCGCCGTCCCGCCGATGCTCTCGCAGTACATGATGTTGACCCCCGAGAGTGCGCGGACGCGGAAATCGGTCTTGTCGTCATCCTCGATGCCGCTCGTGTCGGTTTTGATCACCTCGCAGAGCGAAAATCCCTCTTTGGAGACGTTGTAGACGACGAACTCCCGCGCCCCGCCGAAATGGGCGTTGATCTCTTCCATGTCCTTGGTCGCAAAGGCGACTTTCATCGCGTTCGGTACCATCCCTTCCCCTTCAACCGTGATCTTAGTGTTCATGTTTGACCTTTCTGAGTGAATTTGCGATCTCAAAGAGAAAATAGGTGCTCCCCTCGTACAGCTGATCGTTTTTGAGCGGGTTTCCCAGCTCCTCGTAGTTGGGGAATCCCCGGATGACGAGTGCCGTATGGGAAGCAGTGTGCAAGATCCGTTCTGCATGGAAGTTGCTGATCACGAGGTCGACATTTTCGAAATACGGCTCCGCGTCTTCAAGGTCTCCGACGATCACTTTTTCGGCTTTGATCCCCTCCAGGACGGGGCTGGGGACCGTAGAGACGGCCAGATCGACATTCCCGCCGACGCTGTGGAGCAGCGCGCAGATGCCGCTGAGCATGTCCGGCTCCCCCGTCACGACGAAATGGGAGGTCCCGATCAGGAAATGGGTGTCGAGCATCGCGTCCTGCAGCCGTGAACGCCACCGCTTGACGAGAGGCTTGGGATTGGATTGTCGCAGTTTCATCAACGCCCCGACAAAATTGTCGCATCCCTCCAGCCCCATGACGTGATCGAAATGGAGATGCTCTATTGCGGCGTTTTTCGCCAGCAGCGCCGAAGCCGCTTTTTTCATCGACGAACCGATCGAAACCACGACCGACGCGCTGGCAAGGTCGCGCACCTCATCGACACTGATCCCGCCATTGGCGAGTTTCCCCTGTCCCTCTTCCCAGTACCCGTCCAGCGACGTCGAGAGATCGGGGAGCGCGTACGTTTCGAAGCCGAAATCCTCGCACAGCATCTTGATCTTTTCGACCTCGATGGGTTGCATACTCACGTGGGGAAGGAGGACGAGTTTGTTGGATTTGACTTCGGTGGCGCTCCGGGTGAGTTGCTCGATGATGGCGGTCGCGGTCAACGCCCACCCGCTCTCGAGACCCCCCTCGTAATCGGGGGTGTTGACGTAGACGTAGGGGATCTCGATATGCATCCCCACCCCCCGCACGTCGTCCCCCTTGGTCTCGGTCAGACCCGTCGTGTGGAGGCCGATCATGCTGGGACGGAGGTTTTTTTCCTTTTCCGTGATGTTCTCGATCGCCATCAGGATCGAGTAATCTCCCCCGTCGAGGACCGCCGTGATGTCACTGACCGAGGTGTTGCGCACGGCGATGGGTTCGTTGAAATGGCGGGTGAAAAAGACCTTGGTGTACGAGGCGCACCCCTGCGCGGCATGCATCAGGGGCATACACTCCTTGACCCCTAAAAACGCGAGGGTCGCCCCCATCGGCTGGGAATGTTTGATCGGGTTGACCTGAAGGGGTTTGTGCGAGGTGCTCGGGCTGCGGTGCGGTTCCATGACGACTCCTTGTGTCATGGAAAATGCAAGTTTTGTGCGAGAAAAGTCTTTAAGCTTCT
>CAZBIR010000123.1:0-3242 GCA_964491035.1 uncultured Sulfuricurvum sp. | reverse complement strand
CGTACGCGTTGGGAATACGGTGGGTGAAATCATTTTCTTTGTAAGCGGCGATTTGGTTGAGCAGAAGATTCAGATCTCTGGCGACGTTGTGGTCGACGTAATGGACGACTTCGCCAAAGGTCTCTTTGAGCCTGTTTAGATTCGGATTCGTGGTCGATTTGTGCAATTCGACGTGAAATTTGCCTTGTTTCATTTCATTGGCGGCGTGCGTGATGTCTTCGATCACCCCCTGATCCAGGGCCAGTTCTTTTTCGATTTTGATGATATTCTCATTGATGGCTTTGGCCATTTGACCGAATTCATCGTTACTCTCGATATGGATAGGATCGACTTTGGTGATATCGCGTCCCAGATAGCTGAAAAAGCCCATGAGGCCGTTTTTGGTTTTTTCGACCGAAGCCGTGATGTTTTGCATGACCATCACGCCGACCGCGCCGCTGACAATCGCAATCACGATGCCGATGATGATCAGCCACATCACCCCGTTTGAAGCGATATCATCGTTTTCTTTCGCGGTTGCTTTGGCTTTTTCCAGATTGGTCCGGATGATTTCACCGATTTTTTCCGATGCGCCGTTGCTGATCGGTGCCATCGCTTTGACCGCCTCGACAGTGGCAACTTCATCTCCCGAAGATTTTGCCCGGTAAATGCTCCCGTAGGCTTCGGTATAGAGGCGAAGCTGCTCGATAAGCTCATTGGAATGTCGTTCGTCTTCGGTATTGTCGATCGTTTGTTTGTATTGGGGTACTAGCTGCAAAATGGCTTCGTACTCTTTTTCCAGGGTTCCTTTGTATTCGTTCCATTTAACGGGGTCATTAAACATCTGTGTACGGAACGAAGCGGCACGCATATTGTCGAAATGCATCGCGATATCGCCCATTATTCCCAGCGCTACGGTCCGTTTTTCATAGAGGTTGTCGCCTCCTTCCTTAATCGATGACGCGGTGGATGAACCGATGACACCGATAGCTATAAGCCCGGAGAGCATCAAGCCCATCAGCAACAGCAGTTTGGACTTGATCATCATGTTGTTGATCATTACATTCCTTTATGGTGAAAATAATATGGCAGTATGACAGCTATGTGTTGCAAGTATGTGGCAAAATAATAAGTATGATTACATCGACGTAATCAAACGGGCAAACGGCGCCGCTAATGTGTCGGGCGCCGTTTTTCGGAAATTTTGGCCACGGCTATGGGATTGGATTCGACGACCATCGCGTCCAGGAGTTCGAAAAGACGGCTACTGTTCGCTTCCATCCGGGCGATATTGTTGATGTTTTTTTCCTTGTGATGCAGGGCGAGGCAGTCTTTGCGTTGCGTACAGGGGAGGAGCTCGAGGATCAGGGCGTGGACGCTGGCATGATGGGCTTCCAGCGCGCGGTAAGCGGCGGTAGATGCAAACCGCTCTTTTCCCTGCCCCTCGTAGTACCATTTCCCCAGACGGCATCCGTGATGGTCGGTAATCTCCGAGGCTTTATCGGCGTTTTCGTTGATCAGCGCCGAATAAGAGGTGTGTTTGAGAATGATATGATCGACTTTGACGAGGGCAACGAACAGCGAATCGGTGATAAACTGTGACATTGCCGCCGTCTCTTCGGCCGATTCGGCGAAGCCGTGGAGCCGGTGTTCAAAGTCTCGCATGTGCATCTGGGCCTGGGACGCGATGGCGCCGATCTCTTCGGCGTTGGCGTGGATATCGCCGGCTTCTTGCTGGAGGGTACGCAGGGTGATTTCGATCTCGTGCGTCGCTTTCTGGGTCCGTTCGGCGAGTTTGCGTACTTCGTCGGCGACGACGGCGAATCCGCGTCCGTGCTCCCCGGCACGGGCCGCTTCGATCGCGGCGTTGAGGGCGAGGAGATTGGTCTGGTCGGCGATCTCCTTGATCAGTCCGGCGACGGCGCCGATATCGCCGGTGCGGGTGTTGAGCGAGGCGATCGCCTCGTTGGAACCGGTGATGAGTTCGAGGAGCTGGTCGAGGTTCGAGACGATCCGCTCCACGCTCTGGCGCGCATGGGACGCGTCGGCCGCTGTTTCCGACGAAGTGGCGTTGATCACCGAGGCGTAGCGGCTGTTGTTGTGCAGGTTGGTTTGGATGACCGAGAGCCCCTGTGAGATTCCCCCCGTGATTTTGTCGAATTCGTGGGAGAGATCTGAGCGCATTTTTCCTTTGTACGACTCGGCGATCACCGCGATCGCCTGATTTATTTTCGGGCAGGCCGCGGCGAAATCCCCCTTGTAGCCGTTCGTGAGGATCAGGTGGCCATCGATTCCACGGTTGGCCGCATCGAGGGAGGCTTCGATGTCCCGGATCATCTGTTCGACCTGATCGAGCATATCGTTGATCCCCCACGCGACGTCGTATAGGGGGTGGGATTTGGGGATGTTGATAATTCTGTCCGAGAGATTCCCGTTCCCTGAGCGGACGACGACGTCGTGGATGCGACAGATCAAGGGATCGCCGTTTCCTTTTCCGCTTCTCCCGGCGGTTCCGGGGAATAAAAACCCTGTCGCGATCAGAATCGAAACTGCTCCCGCTACGGCGGTTTCGCCGATCACGGCCAGATAAGCCGCTGATCCTGCGGCGGCTACAAGAGAAAGCAGCAGCGGCCGGTTAGCGAAGAGAGAGGATGAATTCGTCATACGTGGTCCCTTGTTCATGGAGTATCGTGGTGAGCAGTTTTGATGAGGCTTCCATTCCGCCGCTGCGTTCAGCTGCGAGGAGCTGTGCGTAGAGGCCGGGGATGATCCGCATCGCTTTGGCTTCCGGTTTGCGCCGTACCGAGTGAAAATCGCGTATCGTCCCCTGCTCGTCCACCGTCGCCGTAGCGTTGGCCAGAACCCAGTAATACGAACCGTCTTTGCAGAGATTTTTGACGTAGGCGTAAATCTCTTCTTTGGCCCGGATCCGCTCCCATAGCAGTTTGAAAACGATTTTTGGCATGTCGGGATGGCGCAGAATCGAGTGTGGTGCCCCCTGCAGTTCGTGCTCTTCGTAGCCCGATATCTGGATGAACATCCGGTTGCCGTAGATGATTTTCCCGTGTATGTCGGTTTTGGAAACGATGAAATCGCTCTCTCCGAGCGATTTTTCATTGTGGTTCGGAGTCGGCCTGTGCATACTGTCCCTTCATGACACTCATGGTATCGATATTGCTGACATGATAGGGCGATAGCGTTGCAAATACGTTGCATTTTTTACGATATTCACCGTCGATTTTGACCGCGCCTCGCGCGATTCT
>CAZBIR010000122.1:0-3363 GCA_964491035.1 uncultured Sulfuricurvum sp. | reverse complement strand
TAAAAAACTCGTTTCGGAAGAAACACATTAAAAAAGGAAACTTATGTTTTTGGAATATTTTCTCTCTTTCGGCCTTTACTTTGCGACGGCGCTGGCGGTATTCGCCCTGTTCTTGTTCCTGTACGCCCTCGTGACGCCCTATGATGATTACCGGATGATTTTCGAACAGAACAATACCGCTTCGGCTTTGGGATTCGGAGGTGCCGTTCTGGGGCTGTGTATCCCCCTTTACAGCGCGCTGGTACACAGCGTCTCGTACACCGATTTTGCCATGTGGGCGGGTGTGGCGATGGCGGTTCAGCTTGTTCTGGCGTTTCTCCTGACACGGCTGGGCGGCAAATTTTCGGTCAAAACGCACATCGAAAACGGCGATGTCGCGGCGGGTATCATGATGGCGTTTACGTCCGTTTCCATCGGTCTGCTCAACGCCGGATCGATGAGTTATTAAAAGACACCGCTCCGGTGCCTTATCGCTTTACCCGATATCCAGGGTATAGCCCACTTTCGAAACGTTGCGCAGGTTCGTGTCGTCGACCATTTTTTTGCGCAGCCGAAGAATGAGGTTTTTCAGCGCTCCGTCGGAGAGTTCTTCTTCCAGCCCGTGTGAAAAGGTGTCGTAAGGGATCACCTGTCCCCGGTTGCGCAGGAGCAGTTCGAGGGCGTGGATCTCGTTTTTGGTCAGAGCCGTTTTCTCCCCGCCGGCGTGGACGAGCGCTTTGGCGAAATAGTCGTACGATACCGACGCGTTGAGCGACGCGATCAGCAGCCCCTGTGCCTTTAGCCGGTCGACCGCCGAATAGAGCATTTTGATGAGGGCGTTGAACTCGATCGGTTTGTGGATGTACTCGACGAGGTTGAGTTTGCACGCTTCGAGGAGATCCTCGGTCGCGATCGACCCCGAGACGATGACGATGGGGATCTTGTCGTTTGTTTTACGGATCTTTTTGGCTACCTCGATCCCGCTGAGGGCACCCATATGGATATCGAGGATAACGATGTCGATCCGGTTGTGTTCGTACACCCCCAGCGCCTGATTCCCGTCGGCGACGGCATACACTTTTCCCACGACCAGTTCGAGCGTCCCGCGGGTGATGTCGCGCAGCGTAGCGTCATCCTCGGCGTAGAGGACCGAGAGGTTTTTGAATTCGTTGAATTTGGGCATGGTTCCCCTTTAATCCCGGTATTCGGCCGCGATGGCGCGGAAGCGGTCGATGTTGGCCATGAACAGATCGACGAGCACGGGGTCGAAATGTTTACCCCGCTCTTCCGAGATGAGATTGATGATCCGCTCCATCGGCCACGCTTTTTTATAGACCCGTTCGCAGCTGAGGGCGTCGAAGACGTCGGCTAGCGCCGTGATCCGGCCGAAGATATGGATCTCTTCGCCGCGCAGGGCGCGCGGGTAGCCGGTTCCGTCGTATTTTTCGTGGTGTTCGCGGGCGATAATCGCCGCCGCCTGCAGCAGGGGACGCTCGGAATTTTTGAGGATGTCATACCCGATCGTGCTGTGGGTTTTCATCACCTCGTATTCATCGGGATCGAGTTTCCCGGGCTTGAGCAAAATGGCGTCGGGGATCCCGATCTTGCCGATATCGTGCATGGGCGACGCGCTGTAGAGCAGCTGGGTCTGCTCCTCGTGCAGCCCCGAGAGCTCGCCCAGCAGCCGGCAGTACTGGGCGACGCGGCGGACGTGGTTGCCCGTCTCCTGGGAACGGGTCTCCCCTACTTCTCCCAGCAAGGAGAGCATCTCGTGCTGCGTCTGGAGAATTTCGTCGTTGAGATCGAAGAGCTCGGTCACGTCGTGACTGATGCTGATGAACTCCACGATGAGGCCGTATTCATCCAGTATCGGCTTGATCGTCGTGTCGGTCATGTAGACCCCGCCGTACTTTCCGATGTTTTTCAGCGTCCCGTTCCACACTTTTTTCCCCAGAAGGGTTTTCCAGAGCTCTTCGTCGATTTCGGGAGGATTTTCGGGATGATAGAACATCCGGTAGTTCTGGGAGACGATCTCGTCGCGGTCATACCCGCTGCTTTGGCAGAAGAGTTCGTTGGCGTAGGTGATGTTGCCGTGCAGGTCCATTTTCATGACGATCGTGGAGAGGTCGACGGCGGTCTTGTATTCTTCGAGGAGGGTGGATTGATGGAGTACCTCCTGCTGGAGCCGGGCGGTGAGTTCTCCCACCTTGCGTTCGTTGTAGATATTTTCGACAATGTCGTAGAGGACGCGGATCATATGTTCGGTCTGGATCGGTTTGAGGAGGAACTGCGCGACTTCGAGGTTGATCAGTTCGAGCAGGTAACTGCTCTCTTCGCAGGCGCTGGTCACCACGAAATGCTGGCGCGCGTCGAGTTCCTTGATCCGGCGGATCATCGTGACGCCGTTCATTTCGGGCATCAGGATGTCGGTGATGACGATCTCAAAAGGACGGTTATGAAACCGCCGCAACCCTTCGGCCCCGTTTTGCGCCGTTTCGACTTCACCGAAGATCGTCTCCAGCAGCATCCGCATGTTCTCGCGGATCAGCGGCTCGTCTTCGACGTAGAGTACCCGCATCTCCCGTGCATGGAGCGTAAGCCGCTCGAGTGTTTCCCTGAACGTCATGATTCCCCCTTGTGGTATGGTAAACGGACGGTGACGGTCGTCTCCTCGCCTTCCGTTTCGATCCCGATCGATCCGTGGCAGTGTTCCTGGATGATGATTTTGCTCATGTAAAGCCCCAGTCCCGTCCCGTAGCTTTTCTGCTTGGTCGTGAAATAGGGGGTAAAGAGTTTTTTAAGCGCTTCGGCGGGGATCCCCCCGGCGTTGTCGCGGACGCGGATCAGGGCGTAATCACCGTCGTTCTCGACGCTGAGAGAAATGAGGCCCCCTTCCCTGCGACGGTTTTCCAAAAAAGCGTCGAGCGCGTTTTTGAGCAGCGCCATCATCACCTGAAGCACTTCGTTGCGGTAGGTGTAGAGGGTCGGATCGCTCTGCATCCGTGTCTCGATGTGGATCGAATGGTTTTTGAGGGTATGATCGATCAGGCTGAGGGCGTTGCTCAGCAACGACGAGACGCTGAAGTACTCTTTGGGCTTGTCGGGACGGAAGAAATCGCGGTAATCGGAGATCGTCTGGGAGAGATGGGAACTTTGCTCCTCGATCTTCATCAGGTTTTCGATGACGACGGGGTCGTATTCCCCCGCCACCAGCGCTTTGAGCCGCATCTGGGAGGTGATCGCGTTGATGATGGCCAGCGGCTGGCGCCACTGATGGGCGATCATCGAAATCATCTCCCCCATCTGAGCCTGGCGGGTGTACATTCTAAACAGCCGCTCCTCCTCGCTCTTTTCGGTGATATCGCGGGCGATGACGATCAGTTT
>CAZBIR010000121.1:0-3409 GCA_964491035.1 uncultured Sulfuricurvum sp. | reverse complement strand
CACTGGTACCACTTTTGATTCTCTAAAAACTCCCCAAGATAAGAACTGTTTAACTTTTTTGCCCTCAATAGTTGCGAAATCAACATTTCCCGAATCGTCAAAACGAGATCGTTGTCGTGCGGGAATAGAACCATAGCCCTTCGAATACGACGAACTGCACGATCAGTATTGCCCAAAATGTTTTTTGGTATTTTCGGCTTTTGTGACGGAAGATTTTTTGGGCGAATACGGCCCCTGCGCTTCCCCCCATCAAGGCCAGGGTGAAGAGGGTTTTTTCATTGATGCGGCGTCGGTTGGTGCGGGCGAGAAATTTGTCGTAGCCGAAGAGGGCAAAGGTGAAGAGATTGAAAAGGACAAACGTCAGGATCAGGATTTTCATCGACGTACCGGTGTGTGATGGATGGTGCTCAATGGGGCCCTTTGGGGTGGGGATGCGCTCCCCGGAGGATCGGGAAGATGCGATTATAGCAGTAACGGTGCCGAAGTTCAAAGGGGGAACGGCCCTAAACCGAGGGCTTAAAAGAGCGCAAACCATTTCCGAAGTATACTTGCGTCCTGAATTAGGATCGGTGGTTACGTGATGCGATACGACTTTTTACCCCTTTGCTTCTCAAGGCCTCTGCCGTGAGTCTTTATGCGTTGCAATCTCCGGCGGGCGGGTTTCTGGATGAGGATTTAAGGCACTTCAACAAAACTTTCGACGACTGGTGCGTTCAGTTTGACAACTACGAGGATGCGGTACTTATTGCGAGCACCCTTGATAAATCCCTGTATGCTGAGGTGGTGGAGATCACGCCGCTGAGTTATCCCAAATATTTTTTTCCCGCTTTGCAGGGGATTATCCATGCCACGCGGGAGGTGGACGGTAATATCGTCTGCATCGTCGAGCCCTATACCGGGTCGTATTTTCGTCTTGCGGTGTGCAATCTGAAAACGAAAAGCGTCAAACTGACCCCATCGCGCTACAAAAGCACCATGAGCGTCGAAGGGGCTTTTGCCCATTTCAAAAGCAGGGATGGCGGGGAGTCTATGTAAGCCGTTTGCGCTAAATGGGTAAAATCCGGACACATCGATGCGGGAGGGCGACCGGATCGATCCACAACTCAACCCGGGTTGATGTTTTTTCTGTCATTATGGGATCTGATATTTCCCTGATGCAAGAGTTGATGAACGTATGATAATCCGATATTTTTTCCTGTTCTGTCTTTCCCTCGCACTCTCCGTGCACGCCCGGATCGGTACCGACGAACTCGACAAGCTCAAAGTCGACGCCCTGATCGTGAAAGATCTCACCTCCGATGCCCTGGTCTATTCCAAAGAAGCCTCCAAGCGGGTCCGGCCCGCCAGCCTCACCAAGATCATGACGGCGATACTGGCGCTGGAACAGGGATATCTGTACCGTCCCGTCGTGATTACCTCCGAAATGATCCGGGTTGAACCGACCAAGGCGGGATACAAAGAGGGGGATATCCTGATCCTCGAAGACCTCGTCAAGGCGGCTATGATCGAATCGGACAACGACGCGGCGATGGCGATCGCGGTAGCGGTCGGGGGGAGTGTTGAAAAGTTCGTCGTCATGATGAACGAAAAAGCGGCCCGGCTGGGGATGCAGAATACCGCGTTTACCAACCCCTGCGGCTATGACATCGGTTTGCACTACTCGACGCCGAGCGATCTGCTGCGCCTGGCCGAATACGCGATCCAAAATCCCCTGTTCAACGATATCACCCGGATGAATGCGCACGCCTACACCGAGATCATCTCGGGCAAGCCGTTTGTCGCCAAGACCCACAACCACCTGCTCAACCGCTACGCGTATGCTGTCGGGGTCAAAACGGGGTACACCTCCAAAGCGGGGCCGTGCCTGATCGCCCGCGCCCGCAAGGACGGGAAAGACTGCCTCATCATCATGCTCAACTCCAAAGAGAACCGCTGGGCGCTGGCTCAACAGATTTTTGAAAAGGTGTTCGTCCGGCCGGAGAACCCGATTTCGGGGTAGAATCGTCTCTGCGCAAACACGTCTCTCCTCGCGCACGGAATTTGCATACACAGCGTATACCCTTATCAAGGAGTCTGCGATGGTCAGCCGTGCGAAGATCAAAGAACTCATGAACGAGAGCGCCTGTTCTCACAGCAAAAACAAAAAGCCCGGGGAAGGGTGCGACAGGCCCAAACCGGGGCTTGCCGCCGGGGGATGCGCGTTCGACGGGGCGCAGATTTCGCTCTTTCCTTACGCCGACGCGGTCCACCTCGTCCACGGTCCCCAGACGTGCCTGGGGGCGTCGTGGGAGACGCGCGAGACGAAAACCTCCTACGGCGGGCGGGACCATACCCAGATGGGATTCACGACGGGGATTTCGACGAACGATGTCATCTTCGGCGGCGACAAACGGCTCGCCGAATCGATCGACTACATCATGGAACGCTATCGCCCCGAGGCGATCTTCGTCTATTCGACCTGCGTTACGGCGCTCGTGGGGGACGACATCGACATGACGTGCAAAATGGGGAGCGAACGCCACGGCGTCCCCGTCGTCCCCGTCCATGCCCCCGGATTCGTCGGAAGCAAGAATCTGGGATCCCGGCTGGCGGGGGAGGCGGTGCTGGAGAACCTGATCGGTACCAAAGAACCCGAGTATACCACTGCGTATGACATCAACCTGATTGGCGATTACAACGTCACGGGGGATATGTGGCAGTACCTCCCGCTGTTTGAAAAAATCGGCATCCGCGTCCTCAGCTCGCTCAGCGGCGACGGGCGGGTCGGGGATATCAGAGCGGCGCATCGCGCGAAGCTCAACGTCATCGTCTGCGCCAAATCGCTGATCACCCTGACGCGCAAGATGCAGGAGCGCTACGGTATCCCGTGGATTTCAGTTTCGTTCTACGGCAAACGGGACACGACGGCAGCGATTCGGGAGATCGTCGCCGCGCTGGGGGACCCGGAACTGATCGCGCGGGCCGAAGCGGTGATCGCCGAAGCCGAGGCGGAGCTGGAAGAAAAACTCGCCCCCTACAAGGCGCTGTTCGCGGGGAAAAAAGCGGTCCTCAACACCGGGGGAAACAAGGCGTGGTCGATCGCGTCGGGGCTGCAGGATCTGGGGATCGAGGTGGTGGCGACGAGCATTGCCAAATCGACGCAGGACGATATCGACAAGGCGCGCGAATACCTCGGTCCGGAGGGGGTTTTGATGAGCAAACCCGCTGCCGAACAGGCGAAGGTGATCGATGCGACGGGGGCACACATCCTCCTCGCCGGGGGGCGGAGCCTCTATACGGCGATCAAGAAAAAGATCAGCTTTATCGACGTCAACCAGGAGAAAAAAACGAGTTACGGGGGGTATGAGGGGCTGCTCAACCTCGCCGAGGAGCTCAGATACGCGCTGCGCAACCCTGTTTTTGCCAACGT
>CAZBIR010000120.1:0-3657 GCA_964491035.1 uncultured Sulfuricurvum sp. | reverse complement strand
TCCGATGGCTCATCCACGCCTTCTATCCCGATCTGATCGCCCCGATCGATCAGGAGAAAAAACGGTTCGAAAGGCTCTTCTTCCCCCACACCAGGGGATAGAAAAAAAATTGCATTACGCTATATCAAAAAAGATACCAATATAAAAGGAATATGACCATGACCACTTCCCGTTATCCTCTCTACAGCCTGCTGGCTCTCACACTGCTCGCTTCCGCACTTCGTGCGGAGACGAAATCACTCGATGCAGTATCGGTCACGGCTCCGGAAATTGTCGAGCGCGACGATCTCCAGCCCGACAGTCTCACAAACCTTTACCGCGTCGAATCGACCGCGCGGGCCGGAACCGAAGTCTTCACCCGTAAAGAGATCGACGCCTATGCCCCCAGGGATCTCTTCGACCTCCTCGACAAAGCCGCCGGGATGAACCTCACCTATCAGGGACGGCGCAACCCCTACAGCATCGAGGAGCGCGGCGGCGGCAACCTCACCTACATCGTCGACGGGGCGATCCTCTCCCCTTCCGTCGGGCGGATTCTGCACAAAATCCCGATGGCCGTCATCGAAGAGGTCCAGATTATCCGGGGCTCCACGTCGCTCTCCATCGCCCCCTCGATCACCGTCGGCTCTTCCAACAGCGGCTCGGGGCTCAATACCGGGTTTATCATCATCCGGACCAAACAGCCCAAAAAGACGGAGGGGCTCATCAGCGGTTATGTCGAAAAAGCGGAGTCGCAGCCCACGGCCAACGGCCAGAGCCTCTACCTCGGAACGCGGCTGGGATCGGAAGCGTCCGGTATCGAGGGGTATATCGGCGGGGTCCTCTCCCGGTACGACCGCCCCAGCCAGGAATCGTGGTTTGACGGAAGCGATGCGCAATCTGGGATGATCAGCGGGGGGGTCAATGCGGGACGTTTCAGCCTCAACCTGATGGGGTACAAAGACAGCGGCCGCCAGGAGATGCAGCGCGGCGTGAAACTCGACGGAACGCTTGACAATGCGAAATGGTACTACGATCCGCTCAAAACGACGATTTTTTCAGGCGACATGAGTATGCAGTGGAACGAAAACCACACCACCCTCTTCTCGCTGTTCAAAACGACCTATGAACAGTTCGAGCACAACGAAAACTTCGCCTCGCCCGCCGCATCCACCCGTCAGTACGAAGAAGAGACCCGTGGCTACAGCCTCCGCCACAACGCCCGCTTCGGAAACACCCTCGTGCAGCTGGGAGGACAGGTAACCCACAGCACCGGCTCGGGGGCCAACCTCTTCAACCCCTACAACAACTACGATACGAGCGTCAAAGGGTTCTCCGCGTCAGTCGAACAAAAACTCTTCGGCGGCGACGTCGTTCTCGATGGCGGCTACCGCTATGACCTCAAGCACATCGGCGTCTCCAGCGTCAGCGCCGCCAAAAACAGCGCCCAGAACGACGTCGACATGGCTCCCGCGCACATCGTCGCGCTGGGGGGACGATGGCAGATCGCCGACGCGCTGGCCCTGAGCGGCCGCTACTACAGCGGGGATCAGGGGACGTCGGGGGACTTTGAACTCAAAACCCAGACCGGCACGCCGCTCGACGCCGAAAAACAGCAGCGCATCGAGCTCTCGGTCGAAGCCGCACCGCTGCGCTGTTTCCGCCCCTCACTGACATGGTTCGACATCGATATCGAGAATTTCAAAACCGCCACCAACACCACCTATACACTCAACGGCGAGGAATATTACTACTATACCCAGTCCGACTCCCACCGCCGCGGTATCGAACTCTCCCTCAAAGGGGATTTCAATCAGGGAACCTCGTACTCCTTCTCATGGACCCGGATGATCGACAATGAGACGACGACCGGCGGGACCACTATCGATGGGGTCGGCCTCTCTTCGCCCGAAAACCTCTACACCGCCCTCCTCAGCCACCGCTGGGACGACTTCCGCGCCAATCTTTCGGTCAAAAAAGCCGACTCCTGGCGCGAATCGACCAGCCCCATGGGGCTCCTGTACGCCGATCTGGGAGACTACACCCGCGTCGACGCCAACATCGCCGGGGATTTCCGATACTACGGCAACACCTACACCGCCAAACTCTACGGACGCAATCTGGGGAACGAGCACTACTCGACCAAATACGTCACCGGCCTCTACCCCGACCGCGGACGCACGATCGGGCTTGAATTGAGCCTTGCGTTTTAGGAGAAACCGATGAAAGGCGCCACCAACCCGCAAAGTTTCGACCGGATCGTCCGTGACGTGTTCGCCCCCATCTACCCCGTGATCGCTGCGCAAATCGCGACCGCCACGGGGATCGTCTCGGGCAGGTGCCTCGATGCCGGATGCGGCACGGGAGCGCTGGGGATCGCATTGTCCCGAATCACCGACCTGCACATGACCTATTTCGACCAGTCCGAGGAGATGCTCAATCTCGCTTCGGAGTATTCGACGCAAAACGGTCTCGACCACCGCAGCATCTTTTTGCAGGGAGACATCCACGCGATCCCGCTGCCGGATAGGGAGATCGACCTCGTCATCAGCCGGGGTTCCTCCCCCTTCTGGGACGACTGGCAACAGGCCTATAGCGAAATCCTCCGTATCCTCAAACCCGGCGCTATGGCCTACGTCGGCGGGGGATTCGGAAACCGCGAACTGCGCGACTCCATCGTCGCGACGATGAGCGAACGCAACCCCGACTGGCGCCGTTCGTTCAAAGACCGCCTCAAACCCGAGCGCGAAGCGCTCCCGGGAATCCTGGAACGGCTCAGCCCCTCGGATTTTCACCTCATCGACGACGAGAGCGGCTTCTGGGCCGTCGTCCGCAAATAAGGAGCCCTCATGAACATCGGACTTTTCTGCCTCGTCGAAAACTATTCAGGCAACGTACACGAAGCGATCATGGAACAGCTCTCCCTCGTCGAACTGGCCGACGAGCTGGGATTTGACGAGGTGTGGTTCGGCGAGCACCATTTCAACGGTTTCAGCGTCGTCCCCGACCCCGCCGCGATGATCGGCTACGCCGCGGGGCGTACCGGATGCATACGACTGGGGAGCGCGGGGTTTCTCGCCCCGTTCTACCACCCCGTCCGTCTGGCCGAGAGCATCGCCGTGCTGGATCATCTGAGCAACGGCCGTATCAACGCCGGATTCGCCAAAGGGGGATTCTCCCCCGACACCCGGTATTTCCACCGATCCAAAGAGGAGCTGCGCGAAGTGATGGTCGAAACGGTAGAGGCCATCGATCTCCTGCTACACGGCAATCCCGTGAAGTATGAGGGCAAACACGTCAAAATCGATCACGCCAGACTGACGCCTCTTCCGCTCCAGCGAGAGATCCCGTTTTACGTCGCCACCTTCTCCTCCGAAGAGACGATCGCCTTTGCCGCCCAGAACGGCTACGGCCTCATGATGTCGCAGGGGTCGTCACTCTCTGAGTGCATCGAAGCCCGTAATTATTATCGCTCCATTGCCGGGCACGATCCGCAGATGGTCGTCATGCGGGTTTTTTACGTCGCCGACACCCACGAGGAAGCCTCGCGCGCCGTCCTCCCGGGGATCGACCATTTCGTCCGGTGTATGCAAGCCGTACAGGCAGAACAAACCCAGCCCTCATTCGATCCCGAAGCCTACGAAGCGCTCCTGAACGAGCGCAACGCCTTTTTCAACG
>CAZBIR010000119.1:0-3684 GCA_964491035.1 uncultured Sulfuricurvum sp. | reverse complement strand
AACCATCGACCCCCTCATTAAAAGTGAGATGCTCTACCGGCTGAGCTAACGAGACGTAAACAACGCAAACCGTTTCCAGATCACGATTTGTGGACGGGAATTATAGCGGATCACTCTAAATGTGTCAAGAGTTTTTTTAAAAAATGTGGGAAAAATACGGACCGATTGCATCGAAAAAGAAAAAAAGACGGAGAAAGATCATTTTTCTTGATATCTATCAAGGTATAATCTTGGCATGAATATCTGGTCATTCGAATACCCGTGGGCCTTTGTGCTCCTGATCCCGGTGCTGTACTGTCTCTACCGCTGCAAGAGCATCCCGCAGAAACGGTATTTTCCCCATGTCGCGTTTTTCGGCACCCCCTCGAAGTGGCGCAATCTCGACTGGCTCCTCAAAGTGCTGGCGGTTACGCTGATGGTTGCTGCCCTCGCAGGCCCCGTCATGACCGATTTTTCCGATCCCCGCAACCGAAACGGGATCGACATCGTCCTCTCCATTGACGGGAGCGGGTCGATGAACGCGTCGGGATTTGCGCAGGGGGAGAACCGCGCGACCCGCTTCGAGGTGGTGCAGAAGATCGCCTCGGAATTCGTGATGAAACGGCGCGAAGACAATGTCGGGGTGGTGGTGTTCGGGGATTTTGCCTTTATCGCCACCCCCGTGACGTATGAAAAGGAGATCATTGCCGAGATGATCGGCTACCTCTCGTTCGGTATGGCAGGGCAGAATACGGCGATCGGCGAGGGGGTGGCGCAGGGAGTCCGGGCGCTCAAAGATTCGAAAGCCAAAAGCAAAGTGATCGTCCTCCTCACCGACGGGGAGCACAACAGCGGGGCGGTCTCCCCCAAAGAGGCGGTTGCAATGGTGCGCAAAGCGGGGATCAAACTCTACACGATCGGGATCGGGGAGAAAGGGGAATTTGACAGCCAGCTCCTCTCGCAGATGGCCCGTGATGGGGGAGGGGAGTACTTCACCGCCCAGAACGAGCAGGAACTCTCGGAGGTGTACGACCGGATCGACACCCTCGAGCGCTCGCGGATCAAAAGCGCCGCCCATACCTTCGCCGAGCCCTATTACCAATGGCCGCTGGCTGGGGCATGTGCGCTGATACTTTGGATGATGAGTAAACGGAGGGTGCGCGGATGATGGTTCTTTCATCGATGTGGCTGTGGGCGCTGCTGATCGTTCCGGCGTATTTGTGGATGGCGCGCCGTTACGGGTGGCATGCGCAGGGATGGCTTCTCTTTGCCGTAGCGATGCTCGTTCTGGCCCTATCGCGTCCCGTTTTCCCGGAAAAACCGGTCACGGTAGAAGAGGCGGGGAGTGACGTGATTTTGGCGGTGGACGTCTCGTATTCGATGCGGGCGACCGATATCGCCCCCTCCCGTCTGGGGGCGGCCAAAGAGGTGCTTTCCCACATCGTCCGAAGCGACAAGCGCGACCGCTTCGGGGTGCTCGCCCATACGACGAGCGCGATCGTCCTCTCGCCGCTGACGAAGGATACCGAACTGTTGCTCCATCTCGCCGCTTCGATGGATGAGTCGCAGATCATCACCAAAGGGACGAGTGTGATGAGCGCTCTCGAACTTGCCCGCAAGATGTCTCATGCACAGCACCCTTTGGTCGTCCTCCTGACCGATGGGGGGGATGAGCTCTCGTATGAGAAAGAGGCGGCATTTGCCGAAGAAAACGGCCTCAAGGTATGCGTCGTGATGCTCGCCTCGGCGCAGGGGAGCACCCTCCCCGCCGGCGACGGATCGCTGCGGGACGAAAAGGGGCACATCGTCGTGAGCTCGCGCAACGATGCGATCGGTTCCATCGCTTCTCAAAGCGGGGGAAAAATGATCGATGGAGCCGATGCGGGTTCGGTGCTGGAGTGGATCGAGCGGGAGCGGGGGGAGGACTTCGCGGGTTCTACGACCGTGGCGCGGTATACGGAACTCTTCTATTTCCCCGCGGCCCTGGCGCTGATCGCGTTTGTGCTGGCTTTCACGACGGCAGGGGAGAGGGTATCGAAAAAAGTGTTGCCGCTGCTGGCGCTGATCGGCCTCTCGGCGCAGGGAGGGGTGCTTGATTTTGCATACCTCTATCTGGCCGAGGCCAACTACCGGGAGGGGAACTTCGACCGTTCGATCCTTTTTTACGGCAAAGTTGAGGGCGATGAAGCCCGTTATAACCGGGCAAACGCCCTCTACAAGGCGGGCAAATACGCCGAGGCGCTCAACGTCTACCGCCAGATCCGCTCGAATGACCCGGTGTTCAAATCGGCACTGTTTTACAATATCGGCAACTGTCATATCCGGCTTCAGCAGTTCGAGGAAGCCCGCAACGCCCTCCTCAAATCGCTCACACTGCGTTACACCAAAAAAGCGGATCAAAATCTCCGCGCGATTGAGGGGGCACAGGAGCAGCAGACGCTGAGCGTCCGCAAAGAGAAAAACGACAAATTTTCCGCCGATGAGAACAAGCCTGCCGGAGCGCCCAAAAGCGGCAAAGAGGGGGGCGGATCGAACATGCAAAGCGATATTGCCTCCTCGGGGGCGGGGGATGCGCAGAAAAAGGCGCAGGGCGATCCCCGTTTTTCGACGTCGCAGGGGAAAGCCGGCCTCAGTTCCAAACAGTATGAACTGATTAATCAAAGGAGTGTACATGAAACGAAACCCTGGTAGGTTCTTTGCCCTCATTTTGGCGCTGGTTTCGGGGCTGTGGGGGGCGTCGTATGAGTGGAAAGTGCTGCGCTCCCCGCAGACGCTGCAGGTCGGTGAACCGGGGGTCGTGCGCTATGAGTGTACCTTCTCCGACAGCGCCGCCGAATACACGATTGACTTCAAGCCAGCCGGAACGGAGGGCTACGACGTCAAAATCCTCACCCAGCGCGATCAGATCACCCAGGGGCAAAGAATCCAGACCTTCGACGTACTGGTCACCCCCAAAAAAGCGGGGGTAATCGACGTGCGGCTCGGCGCGCTGGTGCGCCACACGACGTTCGCTTCGATCGAAAGTGCCACGATCGGCCGGGATAACGTCCGGCGCTACGATTTCGTGGACGAAACGGTGAATCTCCCGGCGGTGTCGATCCGCGCCTTGCAAAACGATGCCGATCTGACCGGAACGTTCACCCTCGAGGCGAAAGCGGACAAAAACATGGTCCGCGCCTACGAACCGGTTCACCTGAGCCTGTTGTTGCGGGGATCGGGGAATATGGAGCGGTTCACCCCCTATGAGCTCAACATCAGCGGGGTCAGGGTGTTTGCCGAACCGCCGCAGAAGAGTCTCACCCCCTCGGCGGAAGGGTTTGAAGGGGAGATACGGCAGGAGTTCGCCCTCGTATCGGAGAAAAGCTTCACGATTCCCCCGCTGGAGCTGAAGGTGTTCGACACGGCCAGCCGAAAAACGCTCCTGCTGAAAACGACCCCCATCGCGGTCGAGGTCGCACAGGGCTATGCCCCCTCCTCACTCCTCGATCCCCCCGATCTCAGCGATACGGCGACGCTGAAACGCTACGCTCTCTACGCCGGTCTCATTGCGCTGGGGATGGCACTGGGTGAAGCGCTGCGGCGGCTTTGGAAACTCCGCCCGCGCCGCCGTTCCAAGCATTTTTGGGACGGGGCGAAAATGCCAAAAGAGCTGGCGCTTCTCCTCGCTTTGTCGGGGGAGAAACGGTACGAGCCGATCATCAAGGC
>CAZBIR010000118.1:0-3749 GCA_964491035.1 uncultured Sulfuricurvum sp. | reverse complement strand
GTTGTTTTCTCATTCTCAAGCTCCCGCTTGGGAGTGTGTAGCCCGTTTTAGTCTGTATTCCCAATGAGGACGTTGGGAACGAGGGAAAAAATCACTAATTTTATATCGTTGTAAACGGATGTGTAATTTTAAGTAATTTGGCTTTTTCAATTAAGCTGTTGTTTGCTAAAGCAACTTTGCTGATTATTGTTTTTTCTGGCTCTTCATACAATAATTCAACGGCTAAATACAGATCATGATAAAAATCTCTTAATAACTCACTACTAAGTTCTATTCTGTCTGCGTACTCATGCTTTACTTCTCTTAAAGCATTTAAAGAATCGTCATGTTGAGAGTACGCATAATATATATCTAAAGCAGCTAATATAGCAAACTTTTTTATCTTAAACTCATTATTTTCTTTTTCTTCTTTTTTGAATCTTTCATTCTGAGCATAAGATCTTGCCATAGTTACAGAAGCTAAAAAAGCCGATATTAATATTCCGAAAGCCCCTAATAAAGAAGCGTTTTTGTTAACACAAAAATATTCATATACAATGAACCCAATTGTTACAGCACCTACAAGCCAAAGTATATATAAAAAGCCTTCATAAACTTTATCCATGATTCAAACTATTCCTTTTCATATTTTTATGCCTTGATGGGAATAAAGAGATCATTTCACCTTTATTTCGTCAAGTTCTTTTTAACTATTTATTCTTTCAATAAGTATCTCTTTTCACCCAATTTCAAATAGATCATCGGACACATAGAGTGTCTAAATATCAAAACAAATCTCTCAAAATTAAACAAAATGACATATTTTCAGTAATTCTACACTTTTTATCTTAACAATGTCCGTATCCCTTCCAAAAAACAAGCGGATAAAACAGCGGTATAATGCCACCATCAAAACGAAAGGCCCCCCTTTGAGCCATCCTCCCCGCGACAAATTCTCCGTCCTCAAACACACCTTCGGCTTCTCCGGTTTCCGTCCCCTGCAGGAAGAGGCGGTGGATGCGATTTTGGCGGGGCGCGATCTGGCGATGCTGCTGCCCACGGGCGGGGGCAAATCGCTGTGCTACCAGCTCCCCTCCCTCGTTATGGACGGCCTCACGGTCGTCGTCTCCCCCCTCATCGCCCTGATGCACGACCAGGTGATAGCCTTGCAGGAGCTGGGGATCGAGGCGGCGATGATCTCGTCGGCGCAAAGCGCGCAGGAGCAGCAGGAGGCGTTTGCCAAGGCGAAAAACGGGACGCTCAAACTCCTCTACATCGCCCCCGAGCGGCTGGCCAACGGCTCGTTCCTCTCGTGGCTGGGGAGCCTCCCGATCAACTTCTTCGTCATCGACGAAGCCCACTGTATCAGCGAGTGGGGGCATGAGTTCCGCGACGATTACCGACGGCTCGGGGAGCTGCGCGCGGCATTTCCCCGCACCCCCATCGCCGCCTTCACCGCCACCGCGACGGAGAAAGTGCGCGAGGATATTCTCTCGCAGCTGGGGCTGCGCGACCCGCTGATCCTCCGCGCCCCCGTACTGCGCAAGAACATCACGATCACCGTCCGCGAGCGCGACAGTGCATGGCGCACCGAGATGATGGAGATCCTGCGCAAGCACGCCGGGGAGAGCGGCATCGTCTACGCCTTCTCCCGCCGCGAGACCGAGGAGCTGGCGGAGTTCCTCTCCAAAAAGGGGTTCAGATGCGCCCCCTACCACGCGGGGCTCAGTTCCGAACAACGCCACGCCACCCACCAGTCGTTTCTGAACGACGAGACGCAGATCATCGTCGCCACGGTCGCGTTCGGGATGGGGATCGACAAGGGGGACATCCGCTTCGTCATCCACACTTCGCTCCCCAAGACGATCGAAAACTACTATCAGGAGATCGGGCGGGCGGGGCGCGACGGGATCGAATCGGAGGCGGTGCTGTTCTATTCGGGAAGCGATTTTTTCACCAAAAAACGGCTCATCGACGAGGGGGGAGACCCGCAGTACCGCGAAATGATCCTCACCAAACTCCGCGCCGCGATGGACTTCGCCACCGCCGAGGAGTGCCGTCACCGCCTGATCGCCGCCTATTTCAACGACGTTGTGGAGCCCTGCGGGGACAGATGCGATAACTGCCTCGACACCGAGCGGGCCAAAACCGACATCACCGTCCCGGCCCAGAAATTCCTATCAACCCTTTACAAGACGGGGGAACGGTTCGGGGCGACCTACCTCATCGAAGTCCTCGTCGGAGAAGAAAAGGAAAAAATCCTCTCCAACGGCCACGACAACCTCAGCGTCTTCGGGATCGGCAGGGAGATGAGCAAAAACACGTGGGGGACGATTTCCAAACGGCTCATCGAACTGGGCTCAATCGAGCCCGACGAGTACAAAGCGCTCAAGCTCACCCCTGCCGGAGCGGAGATTCTGCGCGGGAAACAGAGCGTCTTTATCCGCACCGAGCGCCTCGCTCCCAAGAAAAAAGCGGCCAAGGAAAAAACCTCGCACCCGCACGCCCCGAAACATTACGAGGAGTTCAGAGCGCTGCGCGCTTCCATCGCAAAAGAGCACCGTATCCCCGCCTACATCGTTTTCGGGGACAAAACCCTCTACGAGCTGGCCGAACGGCTCCCCCGGACACGCGAAGAGATGCTGGAAGTCACCGGGGTCGGGGAGGTGAAGTTCGAGCGCTACGGCGAGGCGTTTCTGGAACTCTCGGAAAAGTTGAAACGCCCGGACTACTTGTAAATCCCACCCGTTTTTTCAGCCCTCCCGCGATACAACAGCTTTATCGTCTTCAGGGGATGCAGGGGACAAATGTGTCCCCTGCCACTTTGCGGGCTCTGCCCGAAAAGTGCGTAACAATAAACAAAAGGGGGGAATTATGAAACACATCGTTGCCGTCTACACCGAAAACCGTAATACGATACAGTTTTACCTGCGCGGGGTCATGACCCATTTTTCCCCCTCATCGCTCGACGCCAAAGACCTCCGCCGTTTCTTCGATACCGAAAAGTCGGCCGAAATCGTCTACGCCGTCGATTCGGGCTTCGTCCAGGTCACCCCCGATTACGGGCGCAGATACTACGATGAGGGGCGAATCGGCAAAAACAAACGTCTCTATTTTCAGGGGCTCCGTTTCGACGACGACGCGATTTTCATCTCCAATCCCTATCTCCACCACACGACGGGGCAACCCGCCCTCACCGCCGTCAAACAGGAGGGGGATCATTTCATCGTCGTCGATTTCGACATGTTCAAACTCCTCGAAGCGCTGCGGCTGATCGAATACAACAGCCTGTTCGAAAAAATCAACAAGACGGTGATGGCTTCGGGCGGGCTGCTGCTGGGTGCGGTGGCCCTCTTTTTGATTCTGTACGGAGGGTATATCTTCGGCCGGTTGCTGCTGGGGGGGATCGATCGGGGAACCGTGCTGCACGACATCTTCACGTCGGTCATTTCAATCACGATCGGACTGGCGATTTATGATCTGGCCAAAACGATGGTCGAGAACGAAGTGCTGTTCAAAACGCTCGACCCGGCCAACGAATTCCAGAACAAAGTCCTGAGCAAATTTCTCACCTCGATCATCATCGCCCTCTCCATCGAGTCGCTGATGGCCGTCTTTAAAATCGTGCTGGACGATTACAGCAAAATGCTCAACGCCTTCTACCTGATCCTCAGCGTCACCCTCCTCATCGTCGGAACCGGGATCTACAACCACCTCAGCCGCCCGCAGCGCCGCAGCGACAGCCGCACGGGCAGTTAGGTCCTGCCGAT
>CAZBIR010000117.1:0-3877 GCA_964491035.1 uncultured Sulfuricurvum sp. | reverse complement strand
AGGTTTCAATCGGTATCGTTGGTGTCATGAGGGAATTTTATCATGTGCCCCCTGATGGGGCTATTAGCCCCGTGCGTCAGAAATAGTAATAGACGATCAGCTTGGCCCCGTCGCTCCGGTCGGTCCGCACGTACGCCAGATCAAGGGTGAAGCCGTTTTTGAAGTCAACCGTCCCCCCGGCGAGGAGCCGGTAGGCGGGGGACTCCTCCTGGTCGAGCCACAGGGCGTAGAGGGAGGAGTAGAGCCATCCGAAGGGCTCTTTCTGTGTTGCTTTGAGGTAGCGGAAGCAGGTGTCCTCGTAGGTGCGGAACCATTCGGCGATGAGGGTGAGATCGGTGGGGCTTTGGTAGCGCATTCCCAGCAGGGTGCTTTTCTCTCCCCCTTTGACCCCGATATCGCCATGGAGCTCGAATCCGTTTCCTACGTCGCTGGAGATGTCGGCGCCGAAGGCGTTTTCGGCGAGGATCAGGTCGATGTCGGTACGCCCGGCGAGGAGGTAGAGCTTGGCACCGTAGCGGCTGTCGGTGGAGGCAAAATGGTCGCGGTTGTCACCGATCTCCGGCAGATAGAGCAGATCGAGGGTGGCGGCCGAAAAGGGGCCCGTCTGCGGGGTGCGGGTCATCTGGGCGTGGGCCATCCAGAACCCCTCGCGGGAGAGGTCGGGGTAGATGGGGTCTTTGGGACGCTCGAAAAAGGCGAGCGGGGAGTAGGCGTACCCTTTGCCCCAGCGGAGCACCTTTTTCCCCGTATCGAGGGAGTCGCGCTCGTTTCCGAAGCGCTGGTAGAGCTCGTTGAGGAGTACCTCCTCCTCACCCGAAGTACGGCTGTCGTCCCGGTAGAACGCCGAGAGGTCGGCGTGGAGGTTGAGGGGATCGTCGCTCCAGGAACCCCGGAGGTTGAGCTCGTTGGCGCTTCGGGCGGTGCGTCCCGTGTCGCTCCAGAGTAGGGTGTTGTCGCTGCGCAGGTAGCCGTGATGTTCGAACCGCTGTTTTTCGAAGCTTGCCGCGTCGAAGGCAAACTCCTCCTCTCCCCAGACGAGGCAGGGGAGCAGCAGCCACCAGAGTCCCCTCATCGGCGCAGGTCGTCGAGTTTGGAGAGGTTTTCGAGGGTGAAGACGGCGTCGTCGAAGGTACGCTTTTTGATTGAGCCGTAGACGATGATGCTTTTGAACCCTTTCTGGAGGGGGCTGGTCGTCTCCAGCACCGAGGGGCGGACGATTCCGCCGCCGAAATCCTTGGGTTTGAGGTAGCGGATCGTTTTGAGGACGATCCCCCCGGCGATGCAGTCGATGGAGGTGGGGAAGAGGCTCTTTTTGTCGACGCTCATCCGGAGCTTTTCATAGGTGCTTTCGGGGGTTTTGGCCGCGAGTTCGAGCTCATACTCGGTCGCGCTCTCTTTTTGGGAAGAAATTTTGTACTCGGCGCCGAAATCGACCTGCATGATGTCGGCGTTGTTGAACACCCCCCCTGTCACGCTCTGCATCGAGGCGATCCGCAGCGGTTTGGCGATGCCGGGGATGTAGAGCCACATGTTCTGGTCGACCCGCAGCGTCGAGCGCCCCTTGTCGCTGGCGGGAGAGAGGAAGAGGGAGGCGACTTTGGTCCTGTCTTTTTTGATCATGTACATGACGAACTCTTTGCGTTGACCGCTCGGTTCGATGTTGATGAGCTGCCGGACGCTCTCGGTGGAGAAGGGGTTGAGTTTTTTGTCGATCTGCTCAAGCAGATCGGCTCCCACCGCGAGGGCGGGGAGGAGGAGAAAGAGGGATAAGCGTTTCACGGTTCAGCTCCTTAGGGCATCGACGGGATTCATCCGCGCCGCTTTGAGGGCGGGGTAGAGGGAGGCCAGGGCGGCGATCAGGGTGACGAGAAAGCCCACGAGGGCTACCTGCGAGAGGTGGAGTGCGGGAGAGAGGAGGATGTCGTCCTCGCGCCCGAATGAGACGCTCAGATCGCCGATCCCGAGCACGACCGCGTACGAAACGAGGGTCCCCCCCCCGAAGCCGATGAGCCCCAGTATCACCCCTTCGGCGACGAAGGCGGCAATGATGAACGCGGGGGGGGTCCCGATCGCGCTCATCGTCCCGATTTCGCGGAGGCGCTCGTAGACGCTCATGATCATGACGTTGAGGATCGAGATGAGGACGATCGCCACCAGGACGATCTGGACCGAGAGGCTCATCAGGTCGATCATCTTGGCGATGCTGCTAAAGGGGCTCAGCGCCTGCCAGTCGTGGACCTCGAAAGGTGACTCCTCACCCATCGCCGCTTTGAGGGCGCGGTTGATCTTGGGGAGGGCCGAGAGGTCGCTCAGGCGGATCGCGATCTCGTTGGCTTCGGGGGTACTCAGCCGCAGCAGGGCGCGCGAATCGTCGATGTGCAGATACCCATCACGCCCGCCGGGGCCCGAGATGCTGTGGAGGATTCCGGCGACTTTGAAGGTGCGGGCGTTCATCGATCCCACCCCGTTGGTGACGACGAGGACGACCGTGTCGCCGATCCCCAGTTTCATCCCCTTGGCGACGATGTCGGGGATCAGCACCTCGCCGGGGCGGAGGTTTCCGTTCCCCTCGATCCGGGAGCGGAAGAGGGGGAGGGTGGCGTGTTCGCGCGCGGGGTCGATGCCGTTGAGGCGGACGTTGGTCGAGGTGTCGAAGTTGCTGATGAGGGCCGAGTGGCGCAGGCGCAGCGAGGTCGACGCGATCCCCTCGATACCCGCGAGGCTCTTTTGTATCTTTTCGAGCTGCTGCGGGGAGAAGTTTTTGTCCAGGGGCATGTTGTCGAGACTCGCGACGTATCCCTTGCGGTGGATCTGGAGGTGGCCGAGCATGCTGTCGGTGATCTGGCCGATCATGTAGCTTTTGAAACTCCCCGAAAAGGCGGCGAACAGCAGGACGAAGAGGACCCCGACCGCGATCAGCGTCGTCGTGAGGATGAGGCGGCGGCGGTTGCGTCTGAGGGTGCGGTAGGCAATGATGAGGCTTTTCATACGACTCTCCGATCCTCGACGATCCGGCCGTCGCTGAGGGTGACGATCCGGCGTGCCTCGTTCATGATTTTGGTGTCGTGGGTGGAGAAGACGAAGGTCGTGTTGAACTTCTCCTGCATCTGCTTCATCAGGTCGATCACCTTTTTGGCCGAGACGCTGTCGAGGTTGGCCGTCGGCTCGTCGGCGAGGATGATGGAGGGGTTGACGACGAGGGCTCGGGCGATGGCGACCCGCTGCTTCTGCCCGCCGCTGAGCTGGTCGGGGTATTTGTCGATCTGGTCACTCATTCCGATTGCCTCGAGGACCTCTTCGACGCGGGAACGGGTATCGCTCTGACCCAGGACGACCGAGAGGGGGAACTCGACGTTCTCGTAGACGGTGAAACTCTCGATCAGATTGAAATCCTGGAAGATGAACCCCAGGTGCGATCCCCGGAAACGGAGCGCCTCTTTGGTGTTCAGCGACGAGGTGGGGGTGCCGTTGATCGTGATTTCCCCGCCATCGGGACGGTCGAGGCAGCCTATGAGGTTGAGCAGCGTACTTTTGCCGCTCCCGCTGGGGCCGACGATCGCGACGAATTCCCCCTCTTCGATCGTGAGGTCCAGAGCCTCCAGAACGGGGGTGGTCACCTCCCCCTCGACGTAGCGCTTGACGAGCCTGCTTATCTCTATCATACAAAAATCCATTTTTTTAAACTGGGTTATCTCTCCCGCATCCGAAAGATGCGGGTAGCTTCAGGGGGGTGCGGGGGACGGTTTTGTCCCCCGCCGCTTTATGGGCTTTGCCCAGAAAGTGTTTGAAAAAAACAGTATAGCAAAAAAGCTGTTTCAACGGGTTAACCGGGATTTAACCGCCCCCGGGGTACAATTCGCGATATTTTTTCCGCAAA
>CAZBIR010000116.1:0-3938 GCA_964491035.1 uncultured Sulfuricurvum sp. | reverse complement strand
CTGTCTGGTCTTTTAGCGTTTCACGCGCGGTTTCGGATACCAAAGTGAAAATTGCCTGGAAAAAAGACGACAGCAGCGGCACGTTTGAGGAGGGAAACGAAGATAACAGCACCTTCGCCTCGGACCGCTTTGCGATCCGTCCCGCGTCGTTTGCCCTCACCGCGCCGGACGCCGTCGCCGGGGTCGATTTCGACATCAACATCACCGCACCGGTGTATGGCACCGCTTCCCCATCCCCCCAGTACAATGAAAGCGCGGGAGGGAGTTTCGATTTCTCCGTATCGGAGCACACCTCCGGATGCCCGATCGGAACGTTCAACCCGCCGCTGGGGACGTTTAGTTTTCTCAACGGGGCCAAAACCTTTACCACCCGCTATGATGAAGTGGGTGTTCTCGATATCAATATCAGCGATCTGGGCAAACCGTGCGATGCGACGTTTGCCCGAATCGATTGCGATGACCGGAACGTCCATGACGGATCGGGATTCACGGCTGACCTGATCCGCATCGGTCAAACGGTGGGACAGATTCGGATTGTCCCCCACCATTTCGATCTCAATGCCACCCTCTCCGATTTCGGGGCAGGGACGTTTACGTACCTTAGCGGCGATATGAACATGTCTGCCCTCCTCGCCCTCACCGCAACGGCCAAAAACGCCGAGGGGAACACAACCCGCAATTACGATCCAAACTGCTATGCCAAAGCGACGACGCTGACACTGGGGCATACCCCGATCCCCGATCCCCTGAGCCGGATTCACTATAGCGAAGCGCTCAGCTCGCAGGAAGATACCCTCGGCAAAGCCAACGACATCGTTTTGGATTTCAACGCCTCCGTCTTTGCCCAGGGGAGCGCCCCTTTCGATCTGCGGCTCAATTTCGACCGCGATGCATCCCAACCGCTCAATCCGTTCGATTTCAACATCACCTCTGCTTTGTTCGAAGACGTCGACGGGGTTAGGGGGACAACCGTGCCGGAGGGGAGTGCCACCTTCGTTTACGGTCGTATCCGGGCCTACGACATCACCACCAACCAGCTCACGGTCCCCGTCCCCGTCGACATCGAAATCTACGCCAAAAACTCGACCCACGCGTTGATCGCGGGGAAACCGAGCACCTCCGTCAACTGGTATCGCAATACCGATCATAACGGCATTCTGCCCGGTTCGGTATTATCCGGCGATGCCTACGATCCGCTCATCACGGTCGATGTGACCTCCCCTCCCGCGAAAGGGACGCATCCCACCGAGGTCACGTATACGGGAACCGGGGCGGTCAAAAAAACAATCCATCTGGATATCCCCGCGTGGCTTTGGTATTCGACGAAAAGCTACACGGGGGGCGGAACCGACTGCACCGCCCATCCCTGCTTCGTCTACGAATATACCCCGCTTCCCTCGGACGTCCTAAACGACCAGTTCCGGGGGAGTGATTTTCAAATGACGCCGGCCAAAGACGTAAGCAAGAAAGGGGCTAAAATTTTCCGATGAGAAAAGGATTGACCCTGATCGAACTGATCTTGTCGATGGTTATCATCGGCGTCGTTTTTACTGTAATTCCCCGGCTGGTCATGTCGATGAACCAAGGGGAAAAAACGACCATACAGGAAGAAGCCCTCTATAATGCCCTGGCCTATGCTGGGAAAATCATCTACCTGCCATGGGACCAGAACAACACCGACAGCGACGGCATCCTCACCACCTCCGGAGCGGCCGATTACGACTGCAACGAGGGCTACCGTATCGGGGGATTCGCCGGCGGCCGCCGTTGTGACGATGCAAACCGCAGCGCCTCCGCGATCAGTCATGACGACACCGACGATTTCAACGACATCGACGATTACGATCAGAACACCACGACCCCGACGATCCGTTGCGGAGGCACCCTCAAAACGATCGGCAAAGCGATCGGGGCCGATATCCGCTACGTCAGCGATCCGGGAAGTGCCGCCGCATTTCAGCTCTCCGGCGCCGCCGCGCCGGGAACGACCAATACCAAAATGGTCGACGTCACCATCGGGGATTGTTCCGTTTTCCGCTATCATTCGTTCAACATCGGACGGATCGGATTTGATCACAGGGAGTGGGAATAATGCGCCGGGGATATACCCTCATCGAAATCATCATGACAGTCGCGATTACCGGAATCCTCTCGGTCGGGATGTTCAAAGCGTTCGAAGCGATCACCGCGCGGACCGAAAAAGCCAAAGCGCTTACCACCCTCTCCCTCGATTCGCAAAGTGCGCTTGACCACCTCAGCGTACTCCTCTACCACCGTATTCCCGTTACCGTTCAGGAAAAAGCTTCCGACGGGACCTGGCAGGCGCTCGACGATGAAGAGGGGGATTTCCGGGTGCTGGAATGGTACGGGACAGCCAGCGAGAGCCATCAAAACGGAAACTACAGCGCGTTCATCGATCTGGCCGATTCGAACCGATCGTCCCATACCCTCCTCTCCCCCGACACGCTCATCGAGAATGTCCGGACCGACATGCGCAACAAATGGAACGATCCCGCATTTACGCTGAACGATTTGGGACTGGTGTTTTCAGGGACGTTCGACGAAGGCTCGCTGCGTGACGACGGCGCCCCCTACCGGCTGGACAATGCTTCCAGCGCTACGCAGCTTATCCTCTCCAATCCCCAGTCGCCGATGCGGATTTACGAAAAATACTACCTGATCGATTCGGCTTACGCGGTCGCGCTCGGTTCCCAGATCGATCATACTGCCCAGTGCATCCGGGATCTCAATCTCCCCGCCGGTGTGATCGATACGACCCTGTTTGTGTTTTACGGCTACCGTCCCTGGAAAACGGGGGGGCTTCATTTCTGCGCAGATCCGGATAACCCCGATCCGGATGGCAAAGCGGCGGTACTGAGTCTGGACGTCGACGATTTCCGCGCCAGCGACATCGACAACCTGATCCGTCTCAAACTCAACATGAAACGCAATCTCCGGGGAAACAATCCCCTGCGCGTTTCAAAACAAAAGGTGGTATTCTGATGCGCCACGCATTCGGCCTGCCGCAGGCCCTGCTGATCATCCTCTTTATCGGGGGAATCATCACCGTGACGATGCGCTACGCCGGCATCGGGGCAAAGCATTACGCCGACAGCTATACCCGAGAGCAAGCCGAGCTTTTTTTGCACAGCGCCGCCGAAGCGGCACTGCTGCAAATCGGTGCCTTTGAGCGCAACGCGACCGGCAATGGCGAGTGCCTCAGCGATCTCAACATCACCTCTTCCGACGGCCGGTTCAAGGCCGTCATAACAATCGAGCGCTACTACATGAGCGAAGGGGAATGCAAAAACGGTTCGGGCACCCTCATCTCCACCCCCATCGCTGTTTCTTCGCCGTTCGACAAACCCGCCACGATGGTGAGCATGCAGGTCGTCGTCACATCCGATACCGCACCCGGTGAAAGAGCCGTCCGGTTGGAACGAAGGAGCCTGCAACGCCCATGAAACGACATGCTTTTTCCCTCGTGGAGCTCATCTTCGTCATCGTCTTGATGGGGGTTCTCACCGGTATCGGATTCTACATGAGTCGACCCGATCCGACCCGTGCCGACGCCCAGTACACCCTGCTCAAGCTGAAAGAGGCCCGTTACCGTGCGATCGGCTACGAGAGCGGGGACGCAAGCTGTTCGGAAGGGGGATGGGTCCGGCTCGATCTCCAGACGCTCGCCGATGATGGCGGCAAGGTCAGACACGATTTCAAATCGGCCATCTCCCCGGAGGGAAGTATCCTCTGTTTTGATGCCCTGGGGAGGCCCCATGATGGGAACACGACATCGCTTGTTTCCCTGCGTCATGTTCCCCTGGATATCAATTTTACCGCCCCCGGCGGAAAAAAAAGCACAATTCGCCTTTATCCCCAAAGCGGATATGCTATAATCCCCTGTAACAATTGACTAATTACAAAATTTTAACCTGATC
>CAZBIR010000115.1:0-4032 GCA_964491035.1 uncultured Sulfuricurvum sp. | reverse complement strand
ACACTGCGGCGGGGAGGCTTTCCCTTTTAGGATATCGCCGCAGATGCAGAGTTTGTGATCGTTGATCTCCTCTTTGGGGAGGATGGCATCGTAAATCTTTTCGGCATTGTAGCGATCATACTCCTCGCGCAGACCCATTCCGCTTTGGGGAATGTCCCCCAGACCCCGCCAGCGAAAGTCCACTTGACGGAAATATTTGTCATTCAACGCTTGGGCTTTGAGGTTCCCCTCACGCGTCACGGCACGTTTGTACTCCACTTCGAGTTCGCATCGCCCCTCAATGAACTGCTTGACGATCATACTGATCGACTGCATTACATCCACAGGCTCGAATCCGCTCACGACGACGGGTTTATGCCAATCACGCGGGAACTCTTCGTAGATTTTGCTTCCGCTGATGACACTGACGTGCGAGGGTCCCAAAAACGCATCGATGATGCACGACTCATCGCTGATCAGCGCGCGCATCGGTGCGGGTACCGTGACATGGTTGACGTGCAGGAGAATGTTGGGGATGTTTTGAGCGATCACCGTATCGAGCAGCGCGGCGGTCATCGGGGTTGTCGTCTCAAATCCGATGGCGAAGAAGATCACCGTTTTATCGGGGTTCTCTTGGGCAATTTTCAAGCAATCCAGAGGCGAGTAGACAAAACGGACATCCGCACCTTTGCTCCGCGCATCTTGGAGGCTTCCGTTGCTTCCGGGGACTTTGATCATATCGCCCAGAGTGACGAGGATGACGTTAGGTTGCTGAGAGAGCACATAGGCGTGGTCGATCCGTTCTTTGGGCATGATGCACACGGGGCATCCCGGACCGTGGACGAAACGGATGTTCTGGGGCAACAGCTGCAAAATGCCGTATTTCATGATCGTGTGGGTATGCCCGCCGCACACCTCCATGATGTTGATCGGGTGGGTCAGTTTTTTGGCATCCTCGGCGATGATTGCGGCATATGCCTTGATCGTATCCGGATCACGGAAATCATCGTAGAGGTTTTTGAGTTCCAATCCCATCTTAGGCTCCGCGACTCGGACAGTTGTCCCCCTCTTCTATCGCGGCACGCCTCTCTTGTTCATCCATCGTCTCCAGAATTTCACGATACACCTTGAGCGATTCGAGGGCGTCCTCTTCATCGATCTTGTTCATGATAAATCCGATGTGCAGCAGGACGTAATCGCCGATCGCCACGGAGCCCTCTTCCATCAGATCGAGCCCGGCGGTGCGCTGTACCCCCATCGTATCGACAATCGCGGTGTTGGTTTCGGGGTCGATTTTGACCACTTTTGAAGGGATCGACAAACACATATTACGCTCTCATCTTTCGTTTAAATTCAATCCACTCGATCACTCGCATGATGGAGGCTTCGTCGTTGATGTTCACTTCCAGAATGTCGACGTTCGGTTTGATCTTGCGCGCTTCCGCTTTCTCCCGCTCGATGTCGTATTTAAAATACGGCAAGAGGTCGGTTTTCGTGATGAGGATCAGATCGGCGGCACGGAACATGACGGGATATTTGGCGATCTTGTCCTCCCCCTCGGGGATCGAGACGAGGACGATATTGAGATGCGATCCGACATCGTAGCTTGCAGGGCACACGAGGTTCCCGACGTTTTCGATAAAACAGACATCCAGCGGTGCGAGGGGGAGATCATGCAGCCCCTTGTGCACCATAAATGCGTCCAGATGGCACGCGCTCCCCGTCTGTATCTGTACGGCCTGAATCCCTGCCGCGGTGAGACGATCCGCGTCGCGCGAGGTCTCCAGATCCCCCTCGATCACCCCGTATTTGAACGGGGCGAGGGGTGCCATCTTCTCCAGCAGTGTTGTCTTTCCGCTCCCCGGAGAGCTCATCAGGTTGATCGCGAGCACTCCGTGCTCGTTGAAATGTTCACGGTTATGGTGGGCTTCCTGATCGTTTTTATCGAGGATTTTGGTAATAACCGAAATCGTCTTGGGATCATTGAGCTGAGGGTTGTGGTGCAGTGTCTCATGCGCCGCTTGGTGGGCGTGAGAGTGTTCGTCATGGTGGTGATGATCGCCGTGGGTATGGGTGTATTCGTTGCCGTTTTCGTCGATATGGGTATGGGAATGATGATCGGTGATGGAACAGCCGCAGTCTTTGCACATAGTAAAATCCTAAATGATTGTTTTATAAATGAAGTATAGAATGTTTCTGCCTCAAAAAGGCAAATCAGTGCCATAGCGGCCAGCGTAAGCCAAAGGAATTGCATTCCTTTGGCGTTCAAATTACGAGAGTACCAATGCTAGTCCCGATGCGGCAATCGCTCCACCCGCGACTTTGGATCCTTTGGAATGGGCGAGTTTGTTCATCGCCATACCCACTGCAATTCCGCCGATGTGGAGCATCGCTGTCGCCACAACAAATCCCGCCGCATACTCTGCTCCGCCGACATTGAGCGGCATCTCCGCACCGTGCGCCGTACCGTGGAAAATCGCAAACAATCCGACAATCGCCGAACTAAAGATGACCGGCATTTTCACGCCGAATCCGATCAATGCCCCCAAAACGAGGACCGATGCCAGAATCCCCTCTTCGATAAACGGAACCTGAATGCCCTGAAAGCCCATGGCCGCACCCGCAACCATCATCATCACAAAACTCAGCGGCACCGCCCACAATGCTCTTCCGCCCATTTGTGCGGCCCAAAGCCCTACCGCGATCATCGCGAGAATGTGATCGGCTCCGCCGATTGGATGGCCGAATCCCGCTCCGAAACCCGATACGCTTCCATGACCCGTATGGGCCAACAACGTTCCTTCGACAACCAGTGCCGCAACCGCAATTTTCTTCAACATCTCAAACCCCTTTGTGAATTGCTATTCAGTTTAGAAATAATTATAGATTTCTAAACTAAAATTGAGTTGAAAAATTAAATTTCCTGGATAGAAATGGAACTAAACCCCTCAAAAGAGCTTTGCCATTATTGCCACTCCTCCCTGTACCGCCTCAGCGGCGGGCACGTCAAATGCAGCCGGTGCGGAAAAAAGTACAGTCCCGACAAACTCAGGCGGATCAACGCGCTGATTCAACTTTTCTGCGAAGACACCAACGCCCTCGAAGCCTCCAGGCGGCTGGAGATCACCTACGTCACCGCTTTGAAGCACTACCAAAAGCTACGCCGCCTGTGCGCCGAACACTCCGAATTGCAATACCATCTGCACCGAACGCAGGAAACCCAGTACGAAGAGTACCTCTACCTCGAAAAATCAAAAAGGAACAAGAAAGGGGCAATTTTCGAGGCCCGCAACATCCTCGCTTTCGGCTACGCCGAGCGGGTCTATACCCTGCTTATGCCCTCCCTGACGATGTTCAAGCAACAGTTCGTCGAAGACGACCTCGAAGATGTCTATCTGCGGGAGTTTTCCAAGTTCATGCGGACCAGCAAAATCATCAAAATCTCCCGCCATGACAATATCATAGAGCGTTTTTTACATTATTTTGAACAGTTTATTACACCTTATAAGGGGGTCAGCGAAGCGCATTTCCCCTATTACCTCAAAGAGGCGGAGTTCAAGTTCAACACCCCGGTCGACGAGCGGGCAAAAATTCTCGAACGGCTCTGGTTCCGCCCTAACGACTCGGATATTTGAACCCTTCGACGATCGCCTCCAGTTCCCGGAGATTCTCTTTGGGGAACGCCTCGATACCAAGCGTTTTGAGGTAGTTTATAACTGTATTTACATAGCTATTAAATGTATGTGCGAGGGGATCGCTCAAGCCCATCCGAAACGAAAGGCTATGGGGGACGATCCCTATCACGCTCGATTCGGGGAGGCTCTGTCCCATCAGCTCGATCATGTCCAGGCACTGCATCACCCCTACTTCATGCGCTCCGCCGCTGTTGAGACCGTAGCCGCTCAGTTCATGGGAGGGGATATGGTAGATGCTCCCCGCCTCGTCGTCGAGGCTGATCGTGTCGAGGATGATGATCCGGTCGTTTTCCAAAAACAGGTTGAGCAGATTGATCCCCTCGACTCCGCCGTTGATGATCTCGATGGTCGGCTCGAA
>CAZBIR010000114.1:0-4121 GCA_964491035.1 uncultured Sulfuricurvum sp. | reverse complement strand
CGGGGAAGAAATCTTCCATAAGGACACGTCCCCCGAAAACGGACTGAAATCCGTCGCGGAACGTCGTGTCCATGATGTCAATGTATTTTTTGGCCATTTAGAGTCCTAATTCTGGGTAGTTTGATGGTGATGGATCGCCGCCGCGATTGCCGCCACTTTTGCTTTGTCATCGCTGCGTTTAGCCTGGGCACGCGGGGTCGGCTCGGGCGCCTTTGGTGCTTCGGGGAAGTATTTGAGGATGATCGCCGACATCATTTTTGTCAGGTAGATCATGAACGTCAGGAACAGAAATACCGCTCCCATCCCCAGAAACATGATTTTGACGCTTTCGAAAAACATGCGCTTTTCCTTATGGTTTTGTAATCGAATCGTAACGCGGAGATTTTATCCAAACGATGTTTAAATATTATTTACCGCATCAATGAGGATGCGCCGATGGGCGCGGGGGTGTTACCCTACGCTATTTTTAAAATTTGATTGGCTACAATCGCACCATTGAAAAACGACATGAAAGAGGTACCCCATGGATCTTAGCAAAATCGGTTACGGCGAAAACCCGGACAAAGTCAAAGCGATCATCGAAATCGCCTGCGGTTCGAACATCAAATACGAAGTCGAAAAAGAGAGCGGTGCGCTGGTACTGGATCGTGTCATGCACTCGGCGATGTACTACCCTGCCAACTACGGATTCGTCAACAAAACCCTCTCCCAGGACGGCGACCCCGCGGATATCCTGATCCTGACCGAGTACCCGATGGTTGAGGGATGCGTTACCAACTGCCGTCTCGTCGGCGTCCTCATCATGGAAGACGAAAGCGGCATCGACGAAAAACTCCTCGCGGTCCCGACCTCCAAAATCGACCCGACGTTCGAAGAGATCCAGGACCTGGGCGATATCCCCCAACACACACTGGCCAAAATCAAAAACTTCTTCGAAACCTACAAAATGCTCGAACCGGGCAAATGGGTCAAAGTCAAAGGGTTTGAAAACAAAGCCGCCGCGACCAAAATCCTGCAAGACGCCATCAACAACTACAAAGAGTAAGCAGCATGGTCGATTTGGGTTCCCAGGAAGTTTTTGCCTACGCGATTTTCGGACTGATTCTGAATTTCGCGTTTTCGATCGCCTTTGGGCTGTATCTGAACAAAAACATCGGGACCGAAGAGATGCTCCTCTCCAAAGGGGACCGCGTCCAGCCCTGGTGGCTCGCCCTCTCGCTGGCGATCCCTTACGCCAAGATGATCGTCACCCTCTACCGGGTTGCGATCTTGCAGTTCTACTTTCTCGACCGGGGGCTGAGCCACAAAGAGTTCTGGATCTACCTGACCAGCAACGACCGCTGATCGGCTCCTATTTCTCCCCCTCTTTTTCCTCTTTAATACAAAACGCTTTGATATCGGTGCCGTGCACCCCTTTTTTCATTTTTTCGGCTCCCGTTTGCGCCCGTTTCAGGCGATAATTCCACTCGCGGTGGTCAAACACGGGATCAATCAGGGCCAATCCCTCTTTCAAAAGCATTTCACTGTAGCTTTCGGGGCCGTTGGCGTAGAGGACGCATCCCTGGGCGATCCTCTCGAAACGGTAGCTCTGTTGGGTATGGAGGTGGCGCGCGCCGTACGTACGGGCCTCGGGGCTGGAAGCCATAAATGCCTCCACGCGCACGCGGCATCCCTGCGGATCGGGGGCGGAGAAGGGGAGTTTTTCCAGCGGTGTTACCCCTACCGGGGGGCACGCGAAAGCGCTGTTGCGGTACAGAAGATTCACCTCCGCATTGGAAGGTACCGAACGTAACAGGGCAATCGTGATCTCCGCGCTGCACAGTGCGGGGAAAATAGCGGCTCCGTAAAACAGGAGTTTTTTTGTTTCTTTTATACCCATCATCCGATTTTTTACCCCTTTTTTGATCCATGACACCCGTTTTTTTTAGCCCGAAACTTAAACGGGTGTGTAATAAACGATCATAATGAAACATATTTTAACCGTATTTTCGCTTAAACTTAATAGCGCGTTCCCCGCACTGACGTGTCCTGTCCACTATTTCTATTTGTTTTTCTTAACTGATTTATTTAGAAAGATTACGCAATGGCTACGGCTTGCCCGATACCTTAAAATTTCACATCCAAAACAGGAGGTGCAGATTTTGAGAATTCTTGCCCTGATTACTTTGCTGGCGTTGTCCCTTTTTGGTGATGACATCGTCCACAAAATGACCCCGAAACAACTCTACGTTTTGCAGACGGTACGCGATGTCGCGAAAAACATCCCGGACAAAAACGGCAAAACGTACGAGAACACCCTCAGTGCCATTTGTCTGACCGAAAGCAGTGCCGGAAAGAATATCATCGGAGACTTCCGAAAGAAAAACTCGATCACGAAAGCGTCCCTGGGTCCGATGCAGATCCGGGTCTCCACCGCACGGCACGTTTCGCAAAACGTCAAAAAGCTCCGCTGGCTCAACGATCTGAGCGACGCGCAGCTGGCCGGACGCCTTTTGGGCGATATCAAACTTTCGGCCAAAATCGCCACCCATTACCTGGTCTTGCTCCAGAATAGCCGCAAAGACCATTTTTACGCGATCAGCGGTTACAACGGCGGGCTCGTAAACCGCCCCTATTATAATCGCGTCATGAAGAACATGGACCTGATCAACCGCCTCGTCTCGTCGGGTAAAATCTCGTAATTACGCTATAATATCTCCAACGTGCCCAGGAGAGAATGATGAACGATGAAAAACTCAAAATAGTGCTGGCTCTGCTGAGCGGTCTCATTTTCAGCCTCATCTTCATCCTCCTCGCCTTTGTCCTCCCCCTCAAGGAGGAACCCGCCCCCCAGACGCTCAACACCCAGCTCCAGAAAATCTCGCAGGGGATCAAGGAAAATCAAAGCGTTCCCCCTCCGAACCACTAAAGTTTTTTGCCGTTTAAGTTCCCCGCTTCCGGATTGCTGATATAATTAGAAAAATCAATAAGAAGGCGGAGGACGCAATGTTCAACATTTTCACGATCAAGGGAAAACTCTATCTCCTGCTGGCGCTGAGTTTCGTCACCTACTCGATACTGGGGTACATGACCTATTCGAGCGGGTCCGATGCGAAAAAGACGGCGGAGCGGATGGCACTGCTGGGAGACATCCGGGCCCATACGAACGGGGCGATGATGGAGCTGCGGGGATACCAGCTGATCCTCAAGGACGAGTTTGCCGACCGTTACGAAGAGCGCAACGAAAATCTCGCCAAGGCGATCGCCGATCTGCTCGCGATCACCCGTTCGCCGGAGAACCAGGAGCGGCTCAAAGGGATCCTCGAGGGGCACAAAGCCTGGCACGATCTGAACAAGCCGCGGATGGAGATCATCAAGAAACATAAAAAAGAGATCTATTCCGAGACGTTTCAGCAGACCAGCGAAGGGCAAGAACTCGATCGGCTGACGAAGGAATCGGCGGTCATTTATCAAAAACTGGTGGACGACCAGCGCGAACTGGTTAAAAAAATGGTAGCCAACAACATCGCCACGATCGATTCGAATGCGCTGACGGCGGAGATCATCACCTTCATCGCCGCGGCACTGATGATCGCGATCCTCTTCTACATCACCCAGAACATCACCGCCTCAATCGCGAAACTCGAAGAGTCGGTCAAAATCGTCGCCCAGAATCGCGATTTCACCCGCAACGCCCGGATCGAGGGGGAAGACGAACTGGCCCAGATGAGCCACAAGGTCAACGACCTCGTCAGCCTGCTGCGCGAATCGTTCCACGGCATCCGCTCGACGTCAAGCGAGAACCTCTCGGTCTCGGCCGAACTCTCCGCGACCACCCTCTCGATCGGCAAGGCCGCCGAAGAGGAGGCCCGCATCGTCGCCGAAACGACCTCCGAATCCGACCAGATGAAAGAAGCGATGAAAGCCTCCGCCGCCGAAGCGCAGTCGGTACGCCAAAAAGCGTTCGGTGCACGCGAAACCCTCCGGGAAGCCCAGTCGGCCCTCCACAACACGATCGAGCAGCTCTCGCTCACGGTCCAGATGGAAGGGGAGATCAACGAGCGGCTCAACTCCCTCTCGCATGAAGCTTCCCAGGTCAAGCAGGTCCTCACCGTCATCGCCGACATCGCCGACCAGACCAA
>CAZBIR010000113.1:0-4132 GCA_964491035.1 uncultured Sulfuricurvum sp. | reverse complement strand
GCATCGGCGTGAGGGGAGCGTCGGAGTGGGATCGATGTGGAAAAGGGGTCGTTCAGAGTTCATGGGGCGAATTATAGCGGATTCTCGGAAATCCCCGCGCGGTACTCCCGATTATTGACATTCGAAGGCGATCTGTGATACTCTTAATAATGACTTTCAAAGTAGGGTAGCGGACCATCATCATGAAAATTAAAAACTACACGGTTACCGGTACCCTGTATGCGAATCATCGCACCGTCGTTTACCAGGCCCTCTCGAAAGAGGGTGACGTCGTCGCGATCAAAACGGTTTCGGACGCCGCCGATCATGAGGGATCGAACCGCCTTTACCGTGAATTCGCCATCGCCCGGGGACTGGAGGACGAATACGTTCCCCGCTATATCGAACTGATCGAAGACGAAAAAATCTATCTGGTGCAATCGTTCGAACCCGGAAAGATCCTCGCCGAGCTTATCCCCGCGGAGGGGATAGACGTCGAAACTTTCCTCACGTACGCGTTGTCGATATGCGACGCGTTGGCTTATCTCCATGAAAAAAATATCCTTCACCTCGACCTTAACCCGACCAACATCCTCTGCAACGAGACCCATAAACGGATCAAACTGCTCGATTTCGGCGAGAGCGTCTCTGCCGCCGCACTCCCGAAAACGGCGAAAAAGGGTATCCGGATTACTGGGGGAGGGGCCTACTCGGCTCCCGAACAGACGGGACTGTCGAATCAGGTGATCGACGCACGGAGCGATCTGTACGCGCTGGGGGTTATTTTTTACGAGATGCTCAGCGGAAAGCTCCCTTTCGAGGGGGAGAACAACATCCAGATGGCCCATGCCCATCTGGCGCAGAACGCGCGGGAGCTGCAAAAGGTAAAGCCGGGGATTCCCCCGATGCTCTCAGACATCATCCGGACATTGTTGACCAAAGAAAAAGAGGAACGCTACCAGAGTGCGTCGAGCCTGAAATACGATCTGCAAAAATTCCGTGAAGACCCCTCCCTCATGTTTATCCCCGGTTCACAGGATGTTTCGGAGCGGCTGACGATACCGCAGAAACTGTACGGCAGGGAGCGGGAACTTGACGCGCTCAAAGCGAAGATCCTCTCCGCCATAGGGAAAAAACCGGAGCTGATCCTCGTCAGCGGGTATTCGGGGATCGGGAAATCGTCGTTTATCGACGAGCTCGGCGGGGTGGTTTTCGCGCAAAACGGCTGTTTTGTGAAAGGGAAGTTCGATCAGTACAACCGGACCACCTCATACGTGGCGTTCATACAGGCTTTTATGAACCTGACGCGTCGATTCGAGAAGCTGCCATCCCCGCAGAAGGAGCAGGAGATTGCACGCCTGGGCGAGGTTTTGGGGGAGAGCAAAAACGCGCTGATTAAAATCATCCCCGAGTTCAAAGGGCTTTTTAACGTCACCCATACTCCCCTGATCGAGCAGTCCCAGATCAAAAACCAGCTTTTTATCGCGATCGAGCGGCTTCTTGGGTTTTTTGCTTCCCCCGATCACCCGCTGGTCATGTTTCTTGATGATATGCAATGGGCCGACGCCGCTTCGCTGGAGATGCTGGAGCTGATATTTGCCTCCGGCAAACTCAACAGCCTCGTCATCCTGGGGGCATACCGGAGTAACGAAGTCAACCCGTCCCATCCGATGAAGCTGTCGTTGGCCCGCATCGGCGAAAAAATCGGAACTCCCGAAGAGGTAGAGCTGCTGCCGTTGGAGATCGACGCAATAAACCAGATGCTGGGAGAGACGCTCAAAAGCGACGAGGTCGAGGCGCTGGGAGAGTTACTTGTCCACAAGACGGAGGGGAACCCATTTTTCCTCCGGCAGTTTGTCTACACCCTCGAAAAAAGGGCATTGTTGCGGTTTGACCGGGATACCCGTTCCTGGAAATGGGATATCGACAAAATCAAAAACGAAAGTCTGACCAGCAACGTCATCGATCACCTGATCGCCAAAATCAATACGATGTCCGCCGATGCACGGGCGCTGATACAAACGGCTTCGCTGATCGGCGATACGTTCGGGCTGGAGACGGTAGTCGCCCTGAAGCGTTTCGAGGAGAGCCGGCTTGACACGATCATGGACGAAGTGCTCGAAGAGGGGCTGATCGAAAGCACGTCGGAAGGGAAATTCTTGAGCCCGACGGGCGCCCAGTCGTACCGGTTCGTCCACGACAAGATCCGTCAGGCCGCCTATTCAATGCTGGGTGATGAACAAAAACAGGCCCTGCATCTGAGCCTCGTGCGCGATTTTCTCCTCTCGGAAGCCCGTTCGGACAAAGGGGTTTTGAATATCGCCAAGCATATCGTCGAAGTGGCCGAACGGATCGGGGAGGGCGAAGCACAAAGCGTGCTGCGGCTGTTGGACAAAGCCGCCGGGCTGGCCAAAGAGGCGCTGGCGTACGAAGAGGCGATCCGGTATGCCCAGACGGGGCTGACGCTGTTGCCGGAAAACGGATGGGAGGACTGCTACGATCTTTCGTTTTCGCTCCATCTGAATCTGCTCGATGCGCTGAGCCGTACGCGCCCCTATGGACAGGTCGCGGAAATTTTTGAGCAGCTTCTTGCGAACGACCGGCTTGAACGCATCGACAGGGCCCGGCTCTATAACCTCCGGCTGACGTTTCATTTTACCCACGGATTGCTGGCCGAAGCGATCGAAGACGGGCGGATTGCGCTGCAAACCCTGGATCAGTACCTGCCCGATGATCCCTCGGAACTCTCGGAGCTGAAAAACGAGGAACTCCTGTGGCTGGAGACGCACATTGATCCGATCGGGGCGCTCTCGGAGCTTCCCGTGATGGAGGATGAGACGATCGAGCTGTGCATGAATATCCTCGTCAATATGGGGATCCCCGCGTTTGTGAGCCGGCAGGATATGTTCGGGGTCGTCGCGTTCAAAATGGCGCACCTCTCCGTCGAGTACGGCAACTGCAGCGTCTCTTCCTATGGCTATATGTTGTGCGGGATGATCATGGGCGCGGGGTTCAACCGGTTTGAGAACGGCTACAAATACGGCCGGGTCGCGATGGAGCTGCAGGAAAAATTCAACAACAAAGCGATCGAGTGTAAACTGCTTCGGGTGTACGGCGCCTACGTCGCCTCGTGGGTGCAGCCGCACGAACAGACGCTCGATATTTTGTACCAAGCCTACGTCTCCGGTATCGAAAACGGGGATTTTTCGTATGCGGCGTATTGCGTCAACCATATTTTCACGCGGGAGTTTCTCTCCGGGATGCCGCTGGATATCCTCGAGCAAAAAACGGCCGGATACCAGGTGTTTATCCGGGAGGCCAATGAACCCTCCATCCTGAAAATTCAGAATCTGCTCGTCAACATCCCCCGTTGTCTGCGGGGGAATACGTTTGCCCTGAACTCCCTGAGCTCGGATGATTTTGACGAAAACGGCGCGGTGGAAGATTTCAAAAAGATCCGGTTCAATACCCTCCTGGCGTACTACTACATCTACAAACTTCAGATTTGCTGTCTGCATGAATTCTACGACGAAGCGATCGTCCATGCGCAGCAGGCGCAAGAGTATCTGGGGAACATCAAGGGGAACGTGCTCGAGAGCGAATGGGTATTTTATTACGCCCTATCGCTGTTCAGACGCTCATTGCGCGGGGGGGCATCGCGGGAGGAGACGGCGCGGATCGGGGAGTTCGAGGAGCGGTTCGCGTTGTGGGCGGCCCTGTGTCCGGAGAATTTCCGGTCGAAATACCTCCTGATCCGGGGGATCGGCGGATATCTGCGAGGGGACTTCGAGGGGGCTTCCGGTGCTTTTGATGCGGCGCTCGAAGAGCAGGACAGCGTCTCTCCCACGTTGCTCAAAGCCCTTACGCTGGAATTGATCGGAACGTGCTGGGATGAGCGCAAAAACTGGCGTATCGCCAGAATGTACCTGCAGGAAGCCTATGCCATCTATTACGATCTCAGGGCGATTGCCAAGGCCAAACTCCTCTTCAACGCCCAGGGAAAACGGTTCCGCCACGAAGTCAAAACCCCTTCGATGGTGACGCAGACCCCCCCAAATACGGGCGACCTGAATATTTTTGACGAAGAGACCATTGTAAAAGCGACCCAGCTGATTTCGGGCAAAGTCAACCGATCCGAACTGATCGAAAAATT
>CAZBIR010000112.1:2318-4149 GCA_964491035.1 uncultured Sulfuricurvum sp. | reverse complement strand
CGTCTCAACGGTGTGGCGAAAATCATCCCCAATCAGGCTATTTTGATTAACTCCCTGATCCTTCAGGAGGCGAAAGACAGCTCCGAGATCGAGAATATCATCACGACCCATGACGAGCTTTTCCAGTCCTCTATCGATATGGAAAACGTCACCCACGCGACCAAAGAGGTGCAGAGTTACAGCCGCGCCCTGCTGCACGGGTTCGAAATGGTCAAAGAACATTCGTTGCTCCTGACCCGTCATATCGTCGAGATCCAGCAGGAGCTGGAAGGAAACGTTGCGGGTATCCGCAAGCAATCGGGAACGGTACTTAAAAACCAAGCGACCGGAGAGGTGATCCATACTCCCCCACAGGACGAAGCGATGATCCGCGCATTGCTCGACAATCTCGAACGCTATATCAATTTCGAAGACGATACCGACCCGCTGGTAAAAATGGCGATCATCCATTACCAGTTCGAGAGCATCCACCCTTTTTACGACGGGAACGGACGTACCGGACGGATTATCAATATCCTCTATCTGGTGCTCAATGGTTTGCTCGATCTGCCTATCCTGTATCTGAGCAGCTATATTATCCGACACAAGGCCGATTATTATCGTCTCCTCCAAGAGGTGCGGGAGAAAGGAAGCTGGGAAGAGTGGATTCTATACATGCTCGATGGCGTCGAGCAGACGGCCCTGAGACAAACGGAGCTGATCAACGGGATCAAAGCCCTGATGGATGAAACCAAAGAAAAATTACGTACCGAATTGCCAAAAATCTATTCCAAAGACCTGTTGGAAATCCTCTTTATGCACCCGTACACCAAGATCAACGTTATCGAAAGCCGTCTCCAAGTCACCCGTAAAACGGCTTCATCGTATTTGAACCAACTGGAAATGATCGGGGTACTCCAAGAAGTAAAATTAGGCAGGAACAAGTTTTTCGTGAACAAAGAGCTTTTTGAACTGCTTCAAAAAGGTGTGTAAAAAGTAGAAAAAATTACCCATGTTTTTTTAATATGGGTAAAAAGTAGAAAAAATTACCCATATTTTTCTGATATGGGTAAAAAATAAAGAAAAACCGACATAGGTTTGAGAATGTCAAAGCGGCAAGCCAGTAAAATAATGTACCTTGTAATGTACTTTTTTAAAATATAGTCCTGATTAAACCCTAAAATACGATATGTTGGATGGTGCACAGCTCCACCATCTTCGTATTTATTTTTTTTCTCTGTTCATTCTAAACAAATCAAAATACTTTTTTAAAAGACGGTGAAACCGATAAACGATGCTATTTCAGATACCCTATCAGGATATTTTTTCCTACGTACTCTTTGGGCAGTACGACGGTCGTTTGGGGCATCCATCCGGCGGGAATCTGGTCGATCATGTCGGCGTCGATCCCCTCTCTCTCGTTTCCTAGGGTGACCCTCAGCTTGACATTGTTCATGGTGGCGCCGCTGGTATTCAATACCCCAAGGGTGAGTTTCTGCCCCTCTCCCGACGGTTCAGCCTTGATGACCGATACGGACAAATGCTTATTCACACTTTGGAGATGCCCCACGCTCAGATCAAAACCTTTGGGCTCATAATAGGTGTCGCTGAAGATCAGGTCGGTCAGCGTCGATTCGTGTTTCACGATCGTCGACTGGGTTTCCTCCAGCTGCTGCGTCATGTCTTTTATGGCGATGCAGTGGGCGATGACGAATCCCCCCAGGATGAGGGTGTTGGCAACGGTCAATAGTTTCCATCCGTTCCCGCTCGAACACTTGGGCGAATTGACGTCGCGGGATGTGGGGCTTTCTCTCTCTTCCATCTTTGTCTCCTTCTGGCTGGGTTCGGGAAC
>CAZBIR010000112.1:0-2218 GCA_964491035.1 uncultured Sulfuricurvum sp. | reverse complement strand
TAGAATAATAAATAATTATAACCATTTAGCTTTTCACAAGGATCGTTGTAATATGATCGTAATCACTTAATGGCAATATTCTTAAAAAAGGAGTTCCCATGTCACATCAGATCGTCGATCAGACGCAATCTACGCTCTCGGATTGGTTTAAACAGATGTCTGCCGAGCATACGATTATCGCGCTTCGGGAGAAGCTGACGTTGTGTGAAATGCTCAAATGCCACCAGATCAGCGCACTTCTGCGGGTTCCATTGGAAGAGGTGTTTAAAAAAATGGGTGAGTTTAAAAAAACAAGCGCCCATCTCCTGTACAAAGAAGATTTCCTTTTTGCCTGATCCTCTCGGGACGGGCTGCCTGAACTAATTCTAAAACTCCTCTCTTCTACTGCTTCCCCTGATTTCATCTTTGGATTAATACAGTTTTTTGCAGTTGTAAACTTGACAATAGCTATTTTAAAAATGTAAAATACTGTAATTAACAGTTATTTATTATAAGGAATTCGATGAATATTACGATTGTGAATTTCAAGGGGGGGGTCGGTAAATCGATGATTGCCCACCAGCTGATTACCGGATTCGGTTTTCGGGGATACGAAATCGACCCGTACGGGTCGCTGGCCGATCGCCTCCCCGAACAGGTCCGAAAGATCGAGATCCGCGAAAAAATGCTGCCCCAGCCTCAGCAGGCTACGATTTTTGATTTCGGAGGATTCGATGACGTTAAGCTCGATCAGGCCGTAGAGTATTCGGACCTGGTGATTGTCCCGTTTATCCCGACACTTGAGACGATCCAGGGGACGGTCGATACACTGGTACGGGTTGCGCCGATGAACAAACCGATTCTCCTCGTCCCGAACATGAGCCAAAAAGAGAACGACATCGGCGATGCGAAATTCGTGTTTGACGAGACCCTCGGGTTTGAGGCGGAGATGTTTGCCCTGCCGATGAGCGTTGCGCTGCAGACGGCAATCAACGAGAACCGCTCGATTCTGGAACTGTCGCAGCAGGGGGGGATCAAAGCGTACGCGTACCGCAAAAGCGCGGGGCTGATCCGGGATCTGCACGAAAAAATCCGCGAGTACGCCGATTGAATCGGCCCCATACTGCAAAAAAAGGGATAAGCATGGAAGAAACGCTCAAAGAGAACAAGTTCGCCAGCCGGGTCACGCAGCGCGAGCTTTCCACCCACGTCGCGATTCAGACCGCCAAACATCCGGGCGGGCGCCCGAAAAAAAGCGATGAAGCCAAACAAAGCGAAAAAGTATTTCTGACGCTGACAAAAGCCGAAAAAGAAAAAATGGATCTTTACGTCGAGAGGACGGGGGAATCGACCGCCGGAGCGATCCGGCGGGTACTCAAAGAGATGGGGATGATATGAGAATAAAGACGATGAAACACTCGGCAATATTGGTTGCGGCGGCAATGCTGGGAGGATGTGTCCCGCAGACTCCGCCCCCGGTGGCCCCCAAAGCGTGCCTTGACGCCCCGCGTCTCAACACCTACAGCTATGACCACCTCGCCCGGGTGGCCAAACTCCTGCGGGAGGACAAAAAAAACCTTGAGGGGTTCGAGGGATTCATCTCGACGATGAAAGCGACGGTGGATGATTATTCCCAGATGGTCAAATCGAGTATATACATCAGCAATGTCGTCCGTTTCCTTCCGGTCCCTTATGCCGGTGAGGTTTCGAATTCGGCCAAACTGATCTCCAAAACGGTGCTCAACCTCGGAGGGGCGGCGAGCGCGCTCAACCGGTACAAAAAAAGTTCGGAAAGCTTTCTGGAAGCGTTCGGTAAACTGGACCGCACCAACGCCAAAGCTTCGGATATCGCCCGGCTTGCCCTCTACGCCGATACCAAAGTCCTTGCCGACGCCAATGACCTCAGACTCGCACTGCGCGAAATTTCCGAATCGACCGCCGCGATGGCATCCATGACGCAAAGCATCGCCGGTGCACTGGAAACGACGGGAAGCTACGTCAACCAGGCCAAAAGCCTCGTCGGCCTCTCTCCCTCGGGCGATGACAAGGCCAAAGTGGCCGAAAGCCGTACGTCGATCAATGCCCGGATGATTCAGCTCAATCAAAGAATCGCGTCACTGGAAAACAGCGCACAACTGCATCGCCACAATATTGCAAAGGCACGGATTTATTCGGAACTGGCGTTGGAAGTTGAAGGGATGGAAAAATAAGAGGGTGGCACGCCCGAAGGGATTCGAAC
>CAZBIR010000111.1:0-4167 GCA_964491035.1 uncultured Sulfuricurvum sp. | reverse complement strand
CACCGGCGACGTCGCGGACCATGGCATCGGTTTCGGTGATTTTTCCGGCAATGAGGGAAAAACTCTCCATCATGTTCTGCGTCGTCTCCAGCCCTCCGCGCGATTTTTCACGCGCCGAGCGGGCGAGATACTGGATCTGCGACGCCGCTTCGGCGCTTCGGTTGGCGAGGTTGCGCACCTCCTGCGCGACGACGGCAAATCCTTTGCCCGCTTCCCCGGCAGTAGCGGCTTCCACCGCGGCATTAAGCGATAGGATATTGGTCTGGAATGCGATGTTGTCGATGATGTCAACGGCCTGGTTGATCGCTTCGGTCGCGCGGACAATCTCCTGCATCGCTTCGAGGCTCTCGCCCGCTACGCTATTGCCGCGCTCGGCTGCCGATTTGGCCTCCTGCGCAACCTGGGTCATCGTTTCGGTTTTCGAGGCGTTGGACGCGACGTTCGAGGTGAGTTCTTCGAGAGCGGCGGCGGTCTCTTCGAGGCTGGAAGCCTGCTGGTTGGCACTGGCACTGAGCTCGTCGCCCGAAGAAGCGAGGAGATGGGCATCGCGCGTAAATTCCCGGGAAAATTTCGAAATGAGGGAGAAAATTTCGCTGTTCGATCCGGCCACGGCCATTACCGCCTGATCGATTGAGGCAAACGAGCCTTTCGCATCGTGCGATCCTTCGGTGCGGCTGTAATCGCCCTGTGCGAAGTTCACGAAGATCGCCACCAGATTACCGAACGTCCGCTCGATCTCATCCAGAAAGCTGTTAAGGGTGCCTGAGAGCTGTTGAAGGTTCGGATCGGCGTAGCGGGTCGTGATACGGTGGTGGAGAAACCCTTTACTCGCATCCGAGCAGATCGTTTCGAAGTCGATGATCGCCTGCTGCTGTTCGGTCAGTTTCTGTTCCACTTCCTCGATGTTGCGGTTGATAACCCGGCCCATTTTTCCGAATTCGTCATTCCCCAGATCGGGAAGGAGTTCGGCGTGCTTCTCTTCGCCCCCCAAAAAGCGGAAAAAGCCCAGCAACCCGTTTTGGGTCCGTTGCAGCGATTCTTTGATCTGTGAGGCGATCTGGAACATGATGAACATCATCGTGAGGATTCCGACCATCCCTCCGATCGCGGCGATGATCCCCCACGTACGGATGTCGTTTTTAAAGGTCTCTTTCATGTCGGCCGCTTCGTCCATTTTCATATCGACAAGCGCTTTCATCGATTCGCGCGACGCCTTTGCCAGCGGGGAAAAATGGGTATGGTAAAAAGCGTACGTATCCTGAAGCTCCTGCGGGCGGGTTTTGAGGGTACGCATCAGGTCGCGCGAGGAGGTGATGAACACCATGGAATCTTGTTTGGCTTTTTTGCAGACGCTGCTTTGCGACCCGTCGCTCATTGTCTTTTCCATGCGATCAAAGAGGGTCGCGATTTTCCCGTGGGTTTCGTCGAGCTTGGCAAGGTTCTCCTCAAGCTCTCCCCCCAGCATGATTTCGCGCGTCACGCGGCTGAAGTAATTGAGTTCTTTTTCGGTTTCGAGAACGGTTTTTACCCCTTCGAAACTTTGCTGTTCGAACGCTTCGAACTCTTTGTTCAGCGAATCGGTCGCGATGAGGAAAAAGAGGGCTTCGAAGATGACGACAACGGATGCGAGGGCCATAATGAAACCGAGCTTTTTGGAGACGGAAAAACGGGCAAGCCATTTTTTCATGGGTAAGTCCTTGTGTTAGAATAGTTCGAGCTCGGCATCGGAACAGACCGTATGCTGGTTGGAGAGCATCCCCTGTAGGCTCAGGGCATCGCTGATGAGCGAGTTGTCGAGGTAGTGAATATCTTCGGCACGTCGGTAGTGAAGCACCTCTTTTCGCCATTGCTCGAGGTTGTCGAAGAGCGAAGAGAGCATCGGCATGATAGCCGAGAGCTTGTGGGGATCTTCCACCGATTCGAAGGTCTGGGCAAGCTGCTCGATACCGTAGGCCAGCGCTCCGAACTGGGGAATCAGCTCGATTTCCCGCGCGTAATGGCGGAGGATATTCGTGAGGCTGGCGAGGGTATCCTGGTTTGCGTTACGTTCGGCGTTGGTGAGGAGGAGATGGAAACTGTCCTCAAGCAGTTCGAGCTCCTCGTCGGTTTTGTCCAGTTCGAGAGGATAGGCGTTGTGAAACTCTTCGGCGCTCATTTTGTCGTTGCGGGTATAGAGCATCACTTTTTCGCTTTCGTTGAGCTCCCGGCCGAGGTTCAGATCGTTGTAAAGTTCGCACGTCTGGGGGGGAACGAACGGGACGGGGGGCTCGGATCGGTGTTCCTGGACGTTGTGGCGTTTATAGCGTTCCAGCTCGTCGAGTACGCAGCTGAGTTCCAGGTTGGCTTCGCGAAGCTCACGATTGTTCTCTTCGAGCATCGTACTGAAATAATCGAGCATTTTTTGGTCGTAAATCACCTGGCAGGTTTTACTCAGTTGCAAGAGCAGCTCGTCGAGACTGAACGGCTTGAGGATGAATCCGTCGATACCGATGTTGATGAGATTCAGGAGTTCATCGCTTTGCGAGTAGGCAGAAATAACGATGATACGCTGATCGGGATTGTCCTGGCGGATCGTTTCGGCTAGTTCCATCCCCCCGATAACGGGCATGGAGAGATCGGTTATGATCAGGTCGTAGCGGTTCGTCTGGTAGAGCATGAGCGCTTCGGCACCGTCTGATGCAATATCGATTTGCCGGAAAAAATGGGATAAAAACGTATGGAGCTGCTCCTGGAGGGCAGTGTCATCCTCGACCAGAAGCAGCCGCAATTCATACGCGATCTCTTTGAGATGTTTGGCTACGCGGTTCGATTTCATATTTATGGGGTTTCCTTGGCGGTCCGTAATATCAGAAAAAATTTAAGGCATTGTGCCGGATTAGTGTTGCAACTGTGTGGCAAAGAAGTTGATTTTTTTCCCCTTTTGCTCCATAATACGCCCCAAAAAAAGGGACACGATGACGGAGCGTTTTGACCAGGCGGCGCAGGAGTGGGACAAGAAGGATACGCGTCAGAACATCGCCCAGGCGGTTTTTCAGACGATCACGAGCCGTATCGCCCTGTTAAACCACATGGATGTCCTCGATTTCGGATGCGGCACGGGGCTGCTTGGCTTTAAAATCGCGCCGCTGGTCCGATCGGTGAGCGGCGTCGATCTCTCGTCCAAAATGCTTGAACAGCTCGAAGCCAAAAACACCCCCGCCCGCCGCGTCGAAGGGATATGCCGCGACATTGTCGCCGATCCGCTGGAACGTCGTTTTCACGGCATCGTCAGTTCGATGGCGATGCACCATGTCGAGGACCTCGAAGCGCTCTTTCGGAGTTTTCACGCCCATCTCAGGCCGGGGGGATTTATCGCGATCGCCGATCTGGAGGCGGAGGACGGGAGTTTCCATTCCCACGGCAATGAGGGAGTACACCATCTGGGATTCGAGAGAGAATCGCTGCGTACCCTGATCGAGGGGGCGGGATTCGTCAGCGTCCGCTTCCATCATGCCTGCACGGTTGAAAAAGAGGGGAAGGAATACCCCATTTTTCTGGTCGCGGCCATGAAACCGTGAGAGCCGAAAGGATCAGGGGCCGGTGATGCTCCCGTATCCGACGATACGGGAAGGTTCAGGGGATGGTACTGTAATCCTCAGAAATGGCGGAGGAGGGAATCGACGGGAGATTTCACCAGGTCGGCGGCGACATTTTTGGCGATCGCCTTTCGTGCCGTGTCGGAGAGGGCTTCGAGCAGTTCGTTGTGGTGTCTGGCCGGAAACGCAAGGTAGCATGATCCCGCTACGGAATCGGCGAGCATCGCGGAAATCTCTTCGGCGATATGGCGCACGAGACGCAGCTGTACCTCGTGCTCGGCGTTGTGGTTTTCACCGCTGGAGTGGTCGAAATTACCGCGGTCGTCGCTGAGGGTATCTCCGCTTTTTTTGCGTCCTTCGATGAAATCGATATCGCTGATCAGTTCGAGGTGATAGCGCCCTGTTTCGGAAAGGTAATCGATTCGGTAGCTTTTGAGTTCCCCCATATCGGCGATGATCATGAGTTTACCGGCGTGTTCCATAGTGAATCTCCTTGGTTTTTAGTGATCAAAACGTTTTAATGGTACTCCTCGTTTTCTTAAAGAAACGTTTTGAACCGCTTAACGTAATTTATAGCTTATTTTTTTTATAA
>CAZBIR010000110.1:0-4220 GCA_964491035.1 uncultured Sulfuricurvum sp. | reverse complement strand
GCTTCATCAAACAAGTATCACGAATTGGAAAAAAACAACACGAAACTAATCGAATTCATAAGGAAAACTTTCGATTTTAGTGAAACTTAAACCTTTTTAACTTATGATGGAGAGTTAAATTTCCAAACTAAGTGAGATGACTATGATGGATGAAAGCAGAAGAGGGTTTATCGGTAAAGCCTTTGGTGCCGTCGCCGCTGTGGGGGGGATCGCATCGCTGATCGCGATGAAAAAGACCTGGGATCCGCTTCCGAGTGTTATGTCGGCCGGTTTTACGACGGTAGACGTATCAGGGCTCGAAGCCAATAAACTCGAAGTCGTTGTATGGCGGGGGAAACCGGTGTTTGTCCTTAAATACACCGAAGATATGAAGCCGACGGACGGACGTAACGTCAAAATCGGCGACCACTACTTTTCGGTCATGATCGGACTGTGTACCCACCTGGGATGTATCCCGGCGTACCGCAACGACCAGCATGATTTCAAATGCGCCTGTCACGGGGGAGAATTCTCCGCAGACGGCGTCCACAAATTCGGGCCTCCTCCGCGTCCGCTCGATATTCCTCCGTTCAAACTTGACGGTGTAACGCTGGTACTGGGCGAAGAAGGGCCCGAGTACAAAGCGATGATGGCGAAAGCGTAAGGGGGGATTGCATGGCAGAATTTAAAAAAGCAGACTCGATGCTCGAGTGGTTTGACCAGCGTTTAGGTGTCGTCAACTTTGCAAAAGTGATGATGACCGAGTATTGGATTCCCAAAAATATCAACTTTTTGTGGGCAATGGGGGTATTGCTGACCGTCCTGTTCACGTTCCTGGTGGTATCGGGAATTTTCCTGTTGATGTATTACAAACCCGACGTTAACCTCGCGTTTGACAGCGTCAACTACACGATTATGCAGGAAGTGGCCTACGGCTGGCTGTTCCGTCACATTCACGCCGTCGGCGCGTCGGTTGTTTTCTTGATCATTTACATCCACATGTTTACCGGGATTTATTACGGCTCGTACAAAAAAGGGCGTGAGATGATCTGGGTATCGGGTATGTTGTTGTTCGTCCTTTTCTCGGCAGAAGGGTTCAGCGGATACATGCTTCCGTGGGGACAAATGTCATACTGGGCGGCGTACGTTATTACTGAAATCTTCGGCGGTATCCCGCTTATCGGTGATGAACTGGTCGTTTGGATTCGCGGTAACTTCTATGTTTCCGATTCAACGTTGACCCGTTTCTTCATGCTTCACGTCCTGTTGATTCCGTTGGCGATTATCGGTGCGATCGTGTTCCACTTTTATGCGCTCCGTTTCCCGCACGTTAACAACGAAGCGGGTGAGTTTTTCGATTTCGAAGAGGAAGCGGAAAAATATTTGGCAGGAAACAAAAAAGAGTCAAAAGTTGTCCCTTTCTGGCCGGTGTTCCTGTCAAAAGACTTCTTTGTTCTCGGTTTCTTTATGCTGTTCTTCTTTTATCTGGTCTTCTTCCATTACGGTTTCGCGATGGATGCGATCAACTTTGACAAAGCGGACGGTCTTAAAACGCCGGCACACATCTACCCTGAGTGGTATTTCCTGTGGAGTTACGAAGTATTGCGCGGATTCTTCTTTGAAATCGCCGGAATTTCGGGTAAAGACCTCGGCCTTATCGCATTCGGTATCGCCAACGTTATTTTCTTCCTGATGCCTTGGCTGGATCGCTCACCGATGGTAAAACCTGCGAATCAGCGCCCGTATTTCAAATACTGGTTCTGGTTCATGATGGTCGACCTGATCGTTCTGACCGTTTACGGTAAATTGCCTCCGACCGGTGCCAACGCATGGGTAGGGTTCGCATCGTCTTTGACATTCCTGACGTTGTTCGCCGCATTGCCGTTCATCACCAAAGCAGAAGCTAAAAAAGTGAAGGGGAAATAATGAAAGAGTTTAAAATTTTAGCCGTCATTATTGCTCTTGTCGGCATCACCTATTACGGGATCGAGCCGTACGCTCACCACGTAATGCATCCTGAAGTGGCTCCGGCCGACTTTACGTTCAAAGATCTGAAAAACGTCGACACCTCGCTCAAGGGGAACCCCGAAAACGGGAAAACCCTCGTCGAGGCCAACTGTATCGCGTGTCACTCGATCGAATCGGCGGGATACCCGCAAACCATGCCCAATGCGGATGCTGCGGCTTCCTACGGTGTCGTTCCGCCCGATCTTAGCGGTGCGGGATGGATATACGATAAAAACTATCTGGCCAACTTCATCTATGACCCCGTCAGCGCGATGAAACTCCAGCACAAATATACGCCCGAAAGCGGGAAACAGTTCCCGATGCCGGCGTATAACTGGATGAGCGCGCAGGAAATCATGGATATGGTAGCCTATTTCCAGACGATCGCTCCCAAAGCCAAAGGCGGATCGGAAGCGCACAAAAATACGTACGAAGCGGCATGCGGACGTTGTCACTCAATGGCGTACGCCGGGTTTGAAGCGACCACACCGGCCGAAAACATCAAAACGTATATGGGTGCAACACCCCCGGATCTGTCACAGTACATCAAAAGCCGTGGTGAACACTACCTGTACAGTTTCATCAACGATCCGCAGGTATTGCTGCCCGGAACTTCCATGCCGCGTACCGGTCTGAACCAGAAAGCGCAGGAAGAAGTCATCGCCTACATGGAAGAGATCGGAGACCGCAAAAAAGCGGAACGTGAAACAACCGGTATCTGGGTAATGCTCTACACGCTTGTATTCGCACTCCTTGCCTGGGCATGGAAACGCAAAATCTGGTCTGAAGTTCACTAAGGAGTAACGGATGAAAATGGTAAAAATTTTAGCCCTGTCGGCACTCCTGGGTGCCGGAGCAATGGCGGATGAAACACTGGCCCTCAACATGAGCCAGATGGAAAACGGCCTGAGCAACGTTCAGAAAGGCTTTCTGTACAATGCCCCTGCTCTGATCAAGGGGGGGGTCGTAGAGATCCAAAAAGCGAACGCACTGTTCCATAACGTCGAAGCAAGCAAAAAATACCTCCCCAAAGAGAAACAGCACATGGGGAACATCGCGTTCAATGCCGCGAAACGGATCGACACGGCATCGGCCGATCTGCTCAAAGCGCTGAACAAAAAAGAGTACACCAAGGCCAGTCAGTCCTACTCGGAGATTGTCAACGCCTGTACCGCCTGCCACGCCCTCGTCCGCGGCTGGTAAGATCGGAAACCCCGACAGGGGGTTTCCAGTCTAATTCCCTCGATAAATAAAACTCCAAACAACATTTCGCTACACTCCCGCCAGATACGATTAGGTCACATAACAAGGACAGATTTGCTAGTTGACAGCTACGGCCGGACGGTCGATTATTTACGGGTATCGGTGACCGAGCGGTGCAACTTCCGCTGTCAGTACTGTATGCCTGAAAAACCGTTTTCGTGGGTCCCCAAAGAGAACCTTCTCAGCTTCGAGGAGCTTTTCGAGTTTATCAAGGTTGCGATTGATGAGGGGGTGAAAAAGATCCGGATCACCGGGGGGGAACCGCTGCTGCGCGAAGACCTCGACGCCTTCATCCGGATGATCCACGACTATAAAAACGACATCGACCTGGCGATGACGACCAATGCCTACCTCCTCAAAGGCTCGGCGCAGAAACTTTACGACGCGGGGCTGCGGCGGCTGAACGTCTCGATCGATTCGCTCAAACCGCAGACCGCCGAGAAGATCGCCAAAAAAGACGTTCTCGGCCCCGTCCTGGAAGGGGTGGAAGAGGCGCTTCGCGTCGGAATGAAGGTGAAGGTCAACATGGTCCCGATGAAAGGGCTCAACGACGGCGAGATCCTCGACGTACTCGAATACTGCAAAGAGCGCGGGATGACCGTCCGCTTCATCGAGTATATGGAGAACGTCCACGCCGAGGTGAACATCAAGGGGATGCAGAGCCCCGAACTCCTCTCGATCATCGGCAGCCGCTATCCCTACATCGACGAAGGCTTCGACGGCCACTCCCCGTCGCATTATTACAAACTCGAAGACGGCTACGAGTTCGGGATCATCGAACCGCACAAAGACGATTTCTGCACCAAATGCAACCGCATCCGCCTCACCGCCGAGGGGAACCTGATCCCCTGTCTTTATTTCGACGAAGCGATGAGCATCCGCGACGCCGTCCGGCGCGGCGACATCAAAGAAGCGACACAGGTGCTCAAAGAGGTGATCCGCACCAAGCCCGAAAAAAACCGCTGGAGCGA
>CAZBIR010000109.1:2142-4321 GCA_964491035.1 uncultured Sulfuricurvum sp. | reverse complement strand
GTGGTGTTTTGGATGATTTGGTTGCGGAGGCCAGATTTGAACTGACGACCTTCGGGTTATGAGCCCGACGAGCTACCGGGCTGCTCTACTCCGCGGTGTGTCTTATTGGGTTACAATAATAAAAGAAAGAAACACAAACAATGGATGGGGTAGAGGGATTCGAACCCCCGAATAGCAGGACCAAAACCTGCGGCCTTACCGCTTGGCGATACCCCAACTTTTCGTTGTGTGGCCGGAATTATAAAGACTTTTTTGTGATTTGTCAAGCCCTCCGCAAATAACGGGTGTGAAAAAGGGCGATTTTTTTGGGTGTATGGAAATTTAATCCTTTTTGCTTATAATTCCTCAACTATATTTATGCAAAAGAGTGTGAGATGTCAGCAGTACAACGGGTATTGGAAGCGATCGAAGAGTTTAAAAAAGGGAAAATGGTCATCATGGTCGATGACGAGGACCGCGAAAACGAGGGGGACCTGGTTTACGCTTCGGTTTTTTCGACTCCCGACCACGTCAATTTTATGGCGACGCACGCCAAGGGGCTTATCTGCGTCGCGATCAATCCCGCGATCGCCAAGCGGCTGAACCTCGAGCCGATGGTCAAGTCGAACACGTCGATGCACGAGACGGCGTTTACGATTTCGGTCGACGCGACGGCGGCGACGACGGGGATTTCGACGGCAGAGCGGGACATGACGATCAAAATCCTCGCCAACCCCCTCTCCCAGCCCTCCGAGCTCGTGGCGCCGGGGCATATTTTCCCCCTGATCGCCAAAGAGGGGGGGACGCTGGTGCGGATCGGTCACACGGAAGGATCCGTAGATCTGTGCCGCCTCGCCGGCCTGGCCGAATCGGCGGTCATCTGCGAGATCATGAAAGAAGACGGGACGATGGCGCGCCGCGACGACCTCGATATTTTTGCGGCGAAGCACGATCTTAAAACGGTCTACATCTCCGACATCGTCGAATACCGCCTCGCCAACGAGATGCTCGTCAAGGCGGTATCCGAGGAGGAGATCGAGTTTTTCGGCGTCCACGTCAAGAAATACGAGTTTGCCGATCACGAGGGGAACTGCCATACGGCGATCGTTTTTTACCGCGCGGGGGAGACGGCCAACGTCAAGGTCCATAACGTCGTCCCCGACATCGATCTGCTTCTCAACCAGGGCAAATACACCCAGCTGATCGATTCGATCCACTACCTCAAGCACAACAGCGGGGTGCTGCTTTTCATCAACAAGCCTCCCCACCAGCAGGCGAATCTCAAAGAGTACGGGATCGGGGCCCAGATCCTCAAATCGCTCGGGGTCAGACACATGCGCCTCATTGCCGAATCGAAAATCTCCGATTTCTCGGGACTGGGCGGATTCGGCCTCGACGTGATCGAGACGATCAACCCGGTGGGGTGACAATCCCCGGTTTTTAGGTTAGAATGGGTAATACGATTCAGCGCAGGAGGGTGTAGAATGCGGATTACTTCTTGGATCCGGCCGCTCGCGGCGGCGGGAATACTGGCGATAAGTGCGGTAGCGTTCAGCGGGTGCGGGGCGCTCCATACGGCGATCAAAAAACGCAACCTCGACGTCCAGACGAAAATGTCCGAGACGATTTTCCTCGAACCCATGGAAGCGGAGCGCAGGAACATTTTCGTCGATATCCGCAACACTTCGGACAGGGAGATGAATCTCCAACCCTCGGTCGTCAGCGCGCTCGAGTCGCGCGGTTTCCGGGTGAGTCATGACCCCCGGAACGCAAACTACATTTTGCAGGCGAACGTGCTGCAGGTGGGGAAAGAGGACCTTCGCGACGCGCAGCGATCGCTGGATGGAGGCTTCGGCGGCGCGATCGTCGGGATCGGGACCGGGGTGGCCCTCAGCGGCGGGAACAGGGATGTGGCCGTCGCCGGTCTTGTCGGCGCCACGCTGGGGGTTGTGGGCGATGCGCTGGTGGATGATACCTATTATACGATGATCACCGACGTACAGATCCGCGAGCGCCCCTCCCTCAGCGAGAAGATCACCCAGACGCAATCGGCCACGGTAGCGCAGGGGAGCGCGACACGCGTTTGGCAGGAGATCGCGGGGATGAGCGGGGAATGGAAAACCTACCGTACCCGTATCGTCAGCACCGCCAACAAGGCGAACCTCGATTTTGAAGAGGCGCAGCCGGCCTTGCAGGAGGC
>CAZBIR010000109.1:0-2042 GCA_964491035.1 uncultured Sulfuricurvum sp. | reverse complement strand
TGCGCTCCACCATCCACATAATCCCCATCCCCAGCAGCAAACCGGCCGAATCGGCCAGAATATCTTCGGCCGAGGCAAACCGCGTCGGCAAAAACGCCTGTACCGCTTCGATGAAAATACCGTAGATGAACAGACTCATGAAGATCCGCCGGGCCGTATGGGGGTAGGAGAGGGCGTATAGAAGGTACAAAACGACGAACGCTGCGGCGTGGTTGGCCAGATCGCTGTAGGAGACGACCGGGGGGAGGGCGGAGTAATCGGGGAGGACCGCCAGGGTCGTGATGGCCGCGAGGGCTGAAAAAAAGGCGAGGCGAAAGAGGCGGATCAATGCTTCATTGCCTTGATGAACGATTCGTAGATGTTTTCGAGTTGCAGATCCTGCTCGAGGATCTCTGTGTTGTCCTGGACCATGTAGTGTTCCAAAACGGCAACCCGTTTGAGGAGGTATTCAAACATCTCCTTGTTGATGTCGGGGAGTTTGTTGTGGCTGAAAGGGTCCTTGTCACGCCCTTTCTGGATGACGTGGGCGGGGATACCGATCGCGGTCGAGTTTTCCGGGACGTTGCGCACGACGACCGAGTTGGCCCCGATTTTGGAGTTGGCCCCGATCGTGATGTTTCCGAGCACCTTGGCCCCGGCCCCGATGACGACGCCGCTGTGGATGGTAGGGTGGCGTTTGCCGGGGGTGAGGCTCACCCCCCCCAGCGTGACCCCCTGGTAGATCAGGACATCGTCTTCGATGATGGTCGTCTGGCCGATGACGACGCCGAAGCCGTGGTCGATAAAGACGCGCCGCCCGATCGTGGCGCCGGGGTGGATGTCGATGTTGGTGAGAATCTGGTTGAGCCCCATGATGATCCGGGCGAGTGCTTTGAAGCCGCGGCGGTAGAGGCGGCTGGAAATCCGGTACCAGAAGATGGCCCAGACTCCGGGATAGTTGAAAAAGAGTTCGATGCGGGAACTGATGGCGGGATCATTTTTGTAAACGTTCGAAAAATCTTCGGCAATCTCTGAAAAAAGTCCCATTCTATCCCTTAACGCGTGGTTCGCAGGTACCCGTTTTGATACAGGTACATTTCGAGTTTCTGAAGTGTATCACTTTTTTCTTCTTCTGTGCTAAATTCGCTCATGGCCAGCTTATTCTTAAGGTTGGTCAGAAGTTTGGACTTGTCGTATCCGATGTCCTCGAGGATGTTGAGAACGTTGTCCGATTCGGTGAAATTTTCGATCTCGTAGCCGTGTTCGTTGATGAGGATCGTACACTCGCTGGGGTGGGTGAAGAGGTTGTGGTTCATTCCCAGCGTCTCCTGGTACGCTCCGACGTTGAAGAACGCGAGGAAATACTCCTCTTCGTCGAGGTCGATGTCGTGGAGGTAGAGGGGCGCTTCGGGTTTGAAACGGATCTCTCCGTCGCTGTCGCAGGTGATGTCCCACAGCGAAGCGGCCCGGATGGCGGGGACGTCGAGGCGATCGAGGGGCATGATCGGGAACTGCTGCTGCAGACCCCAGTAATCGGGGATGCTCTGGAAGATCGAGCTGTTGATCAGGTAGCGCTCCTGGAGCTTCACCTGCAGCCGCTCGATGTCGGGTAGGGGGTTGTCCTGCGAGAGGTAGAGCGATTTTTTGATGATCTGGTGGACCAGAATCTCGGCGTTGGAGCGGTCCTGCAGATCGATGTGCCCCAGGTTGAACAGCGTCAGGAGCGATTCCATGTGATCGAGCGCGTCGTGCATGTACTCGATGCAGGTGCGCGGCGAGAGGAGGGAGTTAAGCTCGCGCAGCTCTTCGATGAGAGGGGGATTTTGCTCTTTGAGCTTGAGCGATTTGGTCTGGTAGTCGTGGCTGAAGAGCTCCAGGACCGGGGCGATGAGAACCGAGTGCGACGCGACGATGAAACGTCCCGATTCGGTGAAGATGTCGGGGTGTTCGACCCCCTTGGCGTTCATGATTTCGCGCAGCAGGTAGACGACGCTGTTGGAGAACTCCTCAAGGGTGTAGTTGCGCATCCGGGTGGAGGGGTGCTGCGAGTACTCGACCGCCAG
>CAZBIR010000108.1:1954-4416 GCA_964491035.1 uncultured Sulfuricurvum sp. | reverse complement strand
AAATTCATCCAAGAATCCATCCCGGACACTTTGACATCTCTTGCTTTTTCGTCACATTTTTGAAGTATAATGGCATTATTGAAACACAAAGGATCGATTATGGCCTATCTTACCCAACTAAAACATTTGATACAAAACGAACTGATTCCCGACGTGGAAGAGCATATCGACGAGATTTTTGAATCGATTGCTTCCCAAAAAGACGCTTCGGCGCAGGAACGTGCCCAGCTTGAAGATCTTCAGGCGCTGCGCGATGAGTACAAAGAACTTCTCGGCGAGATCAATAACGGGCAACTGGATGAGGAAGAGGCCGAGCAGCTCTATACCGAACTCACATCGATGCGCGAGGGAGACGAGGATGAAGACGACCTCTATTACGATGAAGACGATTTTGATGATGAAGACGAAGACGACTACGACGAGTTTGACCGCGACGAAGACGACGACCAGTATTGATGGCCAAGTACGTTTTACTCGATACCGAGACGACGGGGGCTGGTGAGGAAGACCGTATCATCCAGTTGGGTTATATGGTGCTGGAAGGGAAATCGGTCGAAGTTTACAACGACTTTTGCTGCCCGGAGGTTCCGATCGCCATCCCGGCCATGGAGACCCATGGAATCACCCCGGAGATGATCCAGGGAAAGCCGCCCTGCATCGAAACCGAAGCGTTTCACCGCCTGATGCAGATCAATGAACCGGAGAATGTTCTGATCATCCACAACGCCCCTTTTGATCTGGGGATGTTGGCGAAGGAAAATTTTACTTCGCGGATGCGGCTTATCGACACGCTGCGGTGTGCGAAACACCTCTTTGATGATGAAGAGGCACATCGGTTGCAGTATTTCCGCTACAAACTGGGACTATACAAAATCGAACAGGCCGAAGCCGATGCGTTAGGGATCGAAGTCAAGGCCCACGACGCTATCGGTGACGTACTCGTGTTGAAACTGTTTCTCACCGAGTTGCGTAAACGGCTCGTCGAGCGCTATGGCGATGTCAACCCGATCGAAAAAATGGTCGAGCTGACCCAGACTCCCGTTTTTTACAGCCGCCCTCTAAAGTTTGGAAAGTACAAGGGGAAGACGCTTACGGAAATTGCCCAGGCTGATAAAGGATATCTTTCGTGGATGCTGGGGAATATGGAGAGCCTCGATGAGGATATGCGCTACAGCATTGGGTGTGTACTCGAATAAATCTGCCCTGAAAAGGGCAAGCTTTTGCCTGTACTTTGCTAGGCTTTTCGCTTCGCTGCATGTGCCAAAGCGGTCTTGGCGTTGTAAAAGGGATTTTATTTACGTCAAAATAATTAAAACGTCGTTTTCGTCGACGTTTTAATTTCACTCAGACGATAAGCGGCATCCTGGTTGCCCGAACGCATTGCTTTTTTCCACCATTCCATCGCTTTTTCGACGTTTTTTTCCACCCCTTCACCGTAAAAATAGAGCATCCCCATATAGAGCTGGGCTTCATCATCACGCCGGTACTGAGCCAGCGGGTAGAGGATTTCGTGGGCTTTGGAGAAATCTCCGGCGTTGTAGGCATTGATCCCTTCGATAAGTTCATCCATAGGTAAATCCTTTAAAAAACTGTCGTTATTATAGCGATGAGCCCTATTTTTAGCCTGAGTGATTATAATCGCGGTATGAAATACGAAATGTTGCGTGAAAAATCGCTATTGTTGCTGGGGAAGACCCGTGCATTGAGCTTCGAAGAGTTCGATACCCTCCTCAAGCTCCATAAAATCACCCGTGTCAACCATTACGGCGAGGATGTCGCCCTCATCATCGAGGGGCGGATGATGAATCCGTATGAACAAAGCGAATCGGCACGGTTGTATGAGGAATCGAATACGCCGATTATTGAGCTTGCCCCTTTCGAAGAGTGGTTATGCCGCTCCATCGAGTCGAACCGGTTGCTGATGAGCCTCAAACTCTCCCGTAATCAGGAACGGCTGGTCGATTTTTTGCAAAATCCTTACATCACCGACGAGCTGTTTTTCAAACTCCTCAAACTCTATGATTGGCAAAACGAGGGGTTGTTTGACAACGATGCCAATCGCGATGTGACCGCATCGATCATCGGGCGGTTTTACGGTGATCTGGATCGTAACCACAACGTTCAGTACGCGATGAGCGGGTTGGCTCACTTGATCGAGCGGTACGGAAACCGAGAATTGATTAACGCTATCGCGGAACTCTCCCCGATCGCCAATGGGATCAAAAATCCCAAAGATCGCTCTTTAAACGGAGTCTTGGATGCGATTGCGCTCCATCCCGACACGGATGAGGCTATTTTGCGTCTGCTATTACTAGAGCGGGCGGTGTTGTTAGCTCATAGGGAGCCGTTGGCATTGGAGAGGGAGTTATTGGGATTGAATCGTGAGGATGTCAATGAAATCCTTGCGCAAAATCATACCCTCTCGCCCTATGGGGTTGCTCAGTTGGAATCTGCCTATCCCC
>CAZBIR010000108.1:0-1854 GCA_964491035.1 uncultured Sulfuricurvum sp. | reverse complement strand
CAAAATCATACCCTCTCGCCCTATGGGGTTGCTCAGTTGGAATCTGCCTATCCCCGGTTGATCGCATCGAAAACATTGCTGGATGGGGATCGGTTTGAGCGGTTGTTAGAACGGTACGGTGCGGAGTTGGGATCAAATCCAAGCCTCACATCCTCGATGCAAGAAAAACTTTTTGCTCTGGGGGAAGATGCGGTTTTAAAAGCGCTTGCCGCCAATCCGGCGATTATCCATGAAATCTTAGATCGCCTCTTCGAGAGCGGACGATTTTCGGTTCCCCTTGCTTCCAATCCCTCCCTCTCACCCGATAAACTCGAATCACTTTTCACAAGGGCGGATGCAGAGGTATTATCGGCTCTTGCGGCCAATACTTCCACGCCGATCGAGATTCTCTATCAGCTCTCCCTCGATCGGCGATTCGAGAGGGGGGTGAAAACCAATCCGTCTTTCGGAAAACACATACAAACCCATAACATAGGATGGTTCTGATGCGCAGTTCGCAGGCAAAAATAACGATAGAATCTCTCATCGAATCGCAGATCCCGACCTTTTTGTGGGGGGCACCGGGGATCGGGAAATCCTCGATTATCAAACAGATCGCTTATGAGAAAAATCTTGAGTGCATCGATTTACGCCTCTCTTTGCTCGATCCTACCGATCTTAAAGGGATCCCTTTTTACGAGAAAGAATCCCATACCGCCCTTTGGGCGCCGCCGTCATTTTTACCGCGTGAGGGGGAGGGGATATTGTTTCTCGATGAGCTCAACGCCGCCGCCCCTGCCGTACAGGCTTCGGCGTATCAGCTGATACTTGATCGTAAAGTTGGGGAGTATACCCTCCCAGATGGGTGGTCGATCGTTGCGGCGGGAAATCGTGAGGGGGATCGGGGGGTGGTCTACCGTCTCCCCTCACCGTTGGCCAACCGGTTTGTTCATATCGAGATGGAGGTGAGTGCGCAGGATTGGCGGGAATGGGCGGTGAAGTCCCGTATCGATCCCCGTCTGATCGCCTATATCGGATTTAACAACAGCGCACTGTTCGGATTCGATCCTCTGAAAAATCTCCGCAGTTTTGCAACCCCGCGCAGTTGGGAAGCGGTCCATAAAATCCTCCAAAGCCCCTTGCCGCAAAACCTCCTTCTCGAAGCGGTCGCTGGTGCGGTGGGGGAAGAGGCGGCGGTCGATTTTCTCGGGTTTTGTAAAATCATGGATCATCTTCCCGATGTGGATGCGATATTGCGCGGTGAGGAGTGCGAGGCTCCGAGCGAACTCTCCACCCTCTATGCCCTCTCCAACGTCCTTGTATCGAGATTATTACAGACTCCTAACGAAGAAGCCCTCTCCCATGTGTTGCGCTATAGCCTGAAGCTCAAAAACGAGTTTGCCGTCCTCATCGTCCAAGACCTACAGCGTCAGGGGGTGGCGATGGAGCACCTCGACGCGTTTGGCGAATGGGTTGAGGCGTACGCCTATCTGTTATGATCGATTTTTCTCCCCTCAAAGCCAAACTCCTCCTCGATTATCCGTTTTTCGGGACGATCGCGAGCGGTATGGAGAGTGTCGTAAACGATAACATCGAGAGCTTCGCTACCCGTGAGGGGAGGTTCGAGTATCGTGAGGGGTATATGGAGCCTCTGAGCGAATCAGAGCGGATCTTTGCCCTGTGTAACTCTGCACTGCACGAAGCCCTCGCACACACTAAGCGGCGGGGGAACCGCAGTCCGTGGTTATGGAATATGGCGTGCGATTACGCGATCAATGCGCTACTTATCGAAAACGGTTTTACCCCTCCCCCCTCTATCACCTACGATCAACGGTTCGGTAATTTGAGCGCCGAAGAGATCTATCATGAGCTCTC
>CAZBIR010000107.1:0-4541 GCA_964491035.1 uncultured Sulfuricurvum sp. | reverse complement strand
GCGTGCTCGAGACGTAGGCGTCGTGGAGCGAGTCGCTGAAGCTCTGGTCCACCGCGCGCAAGAATCCGTAGCCGTCCTGCATGATTTCGAGGATTCCCGTAAAGAGGATGAATCCCCCCTGCTGAACCTGCGTTTTGAGGATTTCGAAGATCAGATCCTGGCGTTTGAGTTCGTTGGGATCTTCGATCCCGAGCGATTCGGCGATTTCGACGAGGTCTTCGATTTTTTTGGTGCGGAGGGCTTCGATCGTGAAACCTTCAACGGGGATATGGGTACGGTTTTTCGCGTTGTTTTTGGAGGGTTTTGCGGTGGTATCGCTCATTCGGTGAATGCCTTAGAATAAGAAGATGGTGGTATATGCAGGAGTTGTTGCCGGTGCAAAGTGCTGTGACATTATAAACTATCCATTTGGGGGTTGTCAAGAAAAGGGGATTTATGGGATAATGCAGCCCAAAAAGGAACCTCATGATCCACCGGAAACTGGACGCCCTCGAGGCGGTAGCACAAAAAGCGGGCAAGGGGGTGAGCATGAAGATGCTCCTTTCGCTCGAAGAAGTTCCCAATTTTGCGATGCGCTGTTTCAGCATCGAAGCGGGGGGGCATATGCCCCATCACACCAATACGGTCGAGCACGAGCAGTTTGTCCTCTCGGGACGGGCCAGAGTGCGGGTCGGCGACGAGACGTTTGAAGCCGGGGCGGGGGAGATCCTCTACATCCCCGCCAATGTCCCCCACAGCTACGAGACCCTCGGCGACGAAGCGTACACCTTTTTGTGCCTGATCCCCAAAGGGGAGGATTGCATCACCCTGATGGGGTGCTAAAACACTTTGAGATTAAGTTTCAGCGCGACCATCGACCCCTGGCTGATGAGGTCGAGGGTGAAACGGTCGTGGCGGTAGTAGAGCATCGGGATAAAAGCGATCCCGTCGTTGTCGCGCCCCTCGGTACACTCCACCGACCTGAAGCCCTCGAAGCAGTAGCCGTTCTGGTAGCCGACGACGCCGGCGATTCCGAACCCTGCGTAGAGATCGTGCCGGTACCCGATCGCGGCGACGTCGGTCGTTTTGCCGCGGGAATTGTCGAAATGGAGATAGGCAAGGGTATAGCGCCGGTCGTACACCGCTTCGGCGCCGTAGGCGTCATGATGGCCGTTGTAGCGTTTTCCCGATTCGTCGCGGTTGAAATGGTGCGATACCATCCCGACGCTGAGGTACGCTTCGATCTCTCCTCCCTGAGCCAAAGACAACGATAAAAGGAGGGGCAAAACCGGTTTCATCTCCTTATTGTACCCCAACAGGGCCCGGATGTGAACGGTTTTTGCTAGAGCGTTTCAAAGCAGAATGGAAAAGGTGTGATTTGTTTGATTTTTTAAGAAAGAAGCCTGAACCCCAAAGCGCCGCCGAACCGGTCGCCGAGACGCCCAAGCATTTTACGAACTCGATCGGTATGGAGTTTCTCTACATCGACGGCGGCGAATTCACGATGGGGCGCAACCCGCAGTACAATGAGGGGGGGGAGGTCGAATCGCCTCCCCATTCCGTCCGCGTGCAGGGGTTCTGGATCGCCAAATATCCCGTGACGCAGGAGGAGTATTTCAAACTCACCCGGATCAACCCCGCCTATTTCAAAAACGACAAGGTGGAGGAGGAAAACTCCCGCCGCCACCCGGTCGAGCAGGTGAGCTGGTATGACGCCAAAGCCTATGTCGAGCTGCTCAACCGTTATGAGGGGAAAACCCGTTTTTACGCCCTTCCCAGCGAAGCACAGTGGGAGTACGTCGCCAAAGCGGGGGGGAACTCGCGTTTCACGTTCGGCGATTCGGAGGCGCTGCTCGACGAGTACGCTTTTTACGAGTACAGCTCCAACGGCCGGACCGGGGTTGTCGGGGAAAAGCTCCCCAACCGCCTGGGGGTGTGCGACCTGCTGGGGAATGTGTGGGAGTGGTGCGAGGACGATTTTTTCGCCAACTATCATAATGCCCCCTCGGATGGCCGGGCGCGTCTCGTGGGCGCCGAGGGGATCGAGAGCGAATCGTTCAAGGTGCGCCGCGGCGGGAGCTTCAAAACGGGTTACATGGCGCTGCGCAGCTCGTTTCGCGGCTACTCCCGCCCCGATTTCGCTTCCAACGACATCGGTTTTCGTCTCGTCATCAACGGAGATCCGTTTAAATAACCTCTCCTATGCGGGAAATTCGCCGCTTTCGTAGAGCCATTTTCCGTTTTCTTTGAGGAAACGGCTTTTTTCTTTCATGGTCCCCTGCGAGAGGGACGCTTCGAATGTCACGAATGCCTCGTTCTCTCCGTCGACAAACTCCGTGATTTTGAGCCCTTTGAACTCAGTCGTCTCGCAAAAACGCTCAATCTCCTTTTTCCATTTGTCCGTATCGGCCGTGTAATCAAGATTGTCCGGATGGGTCGTTTTCATAATATACCCGGCGAGTCCGAGTGCGTAGGCGCTGTAGCGCGATCGCATCAGCCGTTCCGCGGTGGCGGGGAGGATCCCCCTGTGGTAGGGCTGGCAGCACTGTTTGTATTTTTTGCCGCTGTGGCAGGGGCAGGGGATGTTGGGAGAGATCTTCATTCTATAATTCTTTTTCATTTATTATAACATAAGTATTCGCTCGGTAAGCTGTCCCATATTTTTCGACGGGAGGAAGAGAGCATGGAGATCGATACGCTGATACGGGAGAAGATGAGGAGTTACCGGGTGATAAACGCTATGCTGGCGATGGGGAGCGCGATGTACGGGTTCGTGATGGTCTACATTTATCTCTACGCCCCGATTCCGCCGGTGTATACCGATGCGGAGACGATCACGACGATCGAATACGCCCTGATCGCTTTGGCGCTGGGCGGCGTGTTCGTCGGAAAAACGGTTCGTGAAAAGATGTTGGCTTCTCCCTCGATCTTCAAGGAGACGGAGGCGACCAGGCGCCTCCCCGATCAACCGTCGTTTCTCTCCAACTATCTCTCGATGCTGTTCGTGGTCTGGACGGTTTTCGAGACGATCTCGGTGGCGGGGATCGTCTATTTTCTCGTGACCGGGAAAATCGAGGTTGCACTGGGGCTGGTGGGGACGGCCGTGCTCTTGAAACTCTTTAACGGTCCCCATTACGAAGAGCTCCGGGAACTCGCCGAACGCTTCAGTGCCTCCGAAGAACAAAGGTAGCGGCCATGTCGTATTTTGTCTGGCTGATACTGGCCGTGATCGCGTTTGTCGTCGAGATGACTCTCCCCACTTTTTTTGCGCTGTTCGCCGGGATCGGGTTCGCGGTTGCGGCGGGGGTGGCCTACCTCTATCCCGATTCGCTGTTTGCGCAGCTGATCGTGGCCGCACTGTTCATGGTAATCGGGGCGGTCGTGTTCAAGATGCGGCGGATCGGGGAGAGCCCCGAAAAGGGGGTCGGAACCCATAATGAGTTCGCCGGGATCGAGGGGATCGCCAAAACCCCCCTGAGCGCGCATAAAGAGGGGGAAGTGGAGCTCTACGAAGCGGTCGTGAGCAGCCGAAACTGGTTTGCGGTCACGACCGGGGAGAACATCGAGGCCGGGGATGAGGTGCGGATCGTACAGGTGCGGGGGAATACCCTCGTCGTCGAAAAAATAACAAAGGGGTCATGATGGATGCAGGGATCGTATTTTCGCTGGTTCTGGTTGCGGCGGTCGTTTACGCGCTGACGCAGATGGTGCGGATCGTTCCGCAGGGGGAAGAGTGGGTCGTCGAGCGGCTGGGGAAATACCACAAAACGCTGTTGCCGGGGCTGCACCTGCTGATCCCGGTCATCGACATCGTGGGGTACAAGATCGTCACCAAAGAGCTGATCCAGCAGACGCGGGAGCAGGAGGTGATCACCAAGGACAACGCCGTCGTCATCATCAGCGCCGTTGTTTTCTACCGGGTGACCGATCCGGGAAAGGCGTCGTACGCGATCAGCAATTTCGAAAGCGCCGTCGCCAATATGACCACCACGACGCTGCGGGCCGTGATCGGCGGGATGACGCTGAACGAATCGCTTTCCCAGCGTGACGTGATTAAAGCCGAAGTTGCGGGCAAAATCCGTGATTCACTGAGCGGATGGGGGCTTACCCTCGGGAATCTGGAAGTACAGGATATCCGCCCGAGCCAGAACCTGCAAGAAGCGATGGAACGTCAGGCGGCCGCCGACCGGGAGCGCGAAGCGGCCATTTTGATTGCCGATGGGGAAAAGCGGGCCGCCATCGCCAAAGCCGAAGGGCTTAAAGAATCGATGATCCTCGAGGCGCAGGGGAAACTCGAAGCGGCCAAGCTCGAGGCGCAGGCGAAAGTCGAACTGGCCGAGGGGGACCGAAAGGCGATGGTGATCGTGACGCAGGGGCTCGCCGGAGGGGAGGGGGCTCCCCACTACCTCCTTGCGCAGCGCTACATCGACAGCGTGAAAAACCTGAGCGAATCGGACAACGCCAAGGTAGTATTCATGCCCGCCGATTGGCAGGAGAGCCTCGCGGGGGCCGTCGGGTCGCTGGGGTATCTGGGAAGCGCCCTCGCGGAGAAAAAATAGTCA
>CAZBIR010000106.1:1662-4602 GCA_964491035.1 uncultured Sulfuricurvum sp. | reverse complement strand
TATTCCCCCACCCGCTTGGCGATCACTTCGGCGGGGAACTTTTTCGCGCACGGTTCGATGAACCACGTCTCGCCGTTGCTGAGTTTCACTTCGCCCCCCCACTTTTCCTCCGTATCAAACTCACTGGTGGCGATCGTCTCTTCCATGTCTTTTTTTGCGACGTAAAACGAGATCGCTCCCGTCGAGTCGTAGCGCAGCATTACCTTGGCCATCGTGTATCCTTTAATATTATTTTATATAAAAATTCGTCCGAAAACAAACCTCTACCCGGGATCGTCATGCAATTATCGTGCATGGAAAAACTGTCGTATCCGGTGCCACCACTCCGCCGCGACGGCCCCCTCGAACGAGAGGCGCAGAAACGTCCCCGCCAGTCGCCGGACGATCGTGTCGGATTGAAAGTGTTTGTCGTCTTTTGTCGGGAAATCGGCACGGAAGTGGACCCCCCGGCTCTCCTCGCGCGCCAGGGCGCTCATCACCATCGCCTCGGCCACGGTGAGGGAGTTGCGAAACTCCAGGATTGAGAGAAGCTCGACGTTGTCGGAGCGTTCCTTGTTGATGCAGCACAGCCCCGAAGACATCTTCATCAGGTAGTGGACGTATTCGAGGGCGGAGGCGAGGGTGTCGTGGGTGCGAAATACCCCCGCGTTCATGTAGAGGTTGTTCCCGAGGTTGCGGCGCATCGTGTTGATGTTGAAGCGGTTCTCCCCCTCCAGGATCGTCTCGACGTAGCGCGACTCGCGGTCCACCAGCGCATAATCGATCGGCCGGAATTCCCCCTTTTTGGCCGCGCGCGCCGCCTCGATCCCCGCGATCCGGCCGAAATAGGCCGCTTCGAGCAGGCTGTTTCCCCCCAGCCGGTTCGCACCGTGCACCCCGCTGTGGGCGCATTCGCCGCAGGCGAAGACGTTTCGCAGGTCGGTCGACGTGTCCGGACGGCTCCATATCCCCCCCATCGTGTAGTGGGCGGCGGGGGTGATGGGGAGCAGTTCGCTCGTGATGTCGATCCCGGCGCCGTTCAGGGCATGTTTACGGGCCGAGGGGAGCTTGCGGTCGATCAGTTCCTCCCCCAGATGGCGAAAATCGAGGTAGACGCTGTGCCCCGCTTTCTGGTGCTGCAATATCGCGCGGGAAAGTTTGTCACGGGTGGCGAGTTCGTCGGTGAACCGTTCGCCGCTCTCGTCCACGAGAGTCGCCCCCTCCCCCCGCGCCGCCTCGCTGATGAGGGTCCCGCTCCCCGCGAGGGTCGTGGGGTGGAACTGGACGAACTCCAGGTTCACGAGCCTCATTTTCGATCGCAGCGCCACCGCGAGGGTATCGCCGCTCGATTCTTGCGAATTGGTCGAGTGGCCCCGGTAGATCCCGGCGAACCCTCCCCCGGCGAGCACCAGCGACTTGCACGCAAACGCGATCACCTGCGAATCGCGGCGACGCAATAAAATCACCCCGGAGAGCTCCTCCTTGTAGGTCGCGATGTTGAGCAGGACGTGGCTGGAGATGATCTTCACCCCCTCCTTTCTACACTGCACGAGCAGCGTCTGGGTAATCGCGGCCCCGGTTTTGTCGGCGATGTAGCAGGTACGGGTGGCTTTGGTCCCCCCGAAGGGGCGCTGGGCAACCTCGCCGTCCTCGCGCAGGTCAAACGCCACCCCCATCGCCCTCAGTTCCTCAATGATTTCGGCCGCCCCGCGGCTCATCGAGCGGATCACCCCTTCGCGCCCCAGCCCCTCGCCCCCTTTGAGGGTGTCGGCGACATGATTCTCGATCGAATCGTCCGGCGTTGTGGAGATGACCGCGTTGATCCCCCCCGACGCGACCGCCGAATTGGAGCGCAGCGGGTTGCTCTTGCACACCAGCGCGACGTTCAGCCCCGATCTGCGGGCGTACAGGGCGGCATAGAGCCCCGATATCCCGCTTCCGACCACCACGACATCATACAGCATACGAATCCTTTAGCAGAGTGTGCATCGCCTCGGCGGATGCGGCGGGGAGGTAGCCCAGCAGCGCGTTGTCCCGGACGTGCTGCGGCTCCACCGCCCCGAAAACCGCACAGATCGATCCCGCACTGCGGGCAAACTGCAACGCTCCGGCCACGTCGGTGAGCCCGGAAGTGTTGAGCAGTTCCCCTATTTTGGGGGCGAAGGGGCGTTTGAAGAGGTTTTTTTGCAGCAGCGGCGAGGAGCCGATCATCGTGATCCCGTAGCGCGCGCAGGCATGCATCAGCGGATAATAGAGCCCGTCGTCGCAGCGCTGGTTGGCGTAGGCGTAGGCGTGGGGCTTGGCGAGGTTAAAGGGGCTCTGGAGGTATTTGAACCCGTGCCCTTCCCCCCCGACGCGCCGCGCGATCTGCACGACCCGCTGCAAGGAAACGTATTCCGTATGCTCCTCCTCGTACAGAAAGCCGTTCCACGACGCGATCCCGTACGCGCCCAGTTTCCCCTCTGTGCGAAGTTGCTCGAATAGCACAAACGCGGCCTCGATCCGGGCATAGAATGTCTCCGGATCCACATACCCCAGCTGGGTCTCGGGGTTGTGGAGGTAATAGATGTCGATGGCCTCGAGTTCCAGATTTTTCAAAGACGTCTCAAAGCTCCAGCGCAGAAACGCCGGAGCCATGCAGTGCTGGTCGATGATCACTTCATCCGCACTCGCCAGCCCCGCCCTGATGACGTTCTCCTGTATCCACCCATAGGGGTTCTCCGGAAACGGGAAATCGAGCGGGATGAATCCCCCCTTGGAAGCGACGATCACCTCGTCGCGTTGCAGCTCCCCCGATGCGAGCATCGGGATCAGCGCCTCGGCAATCTCCCGCTCGGAGATCTGGTAACGGTAGTTGATCGCCGTATCGATCAGGTTGATCCCGCTCTCCAGCGCCGTGCGGATCGACGAGGCGAAGTTGATGATGTAGTTGTCCTCTTTGTAGGGCTCGCTCTTGTAGGT
>CAZBIR010000106.1:0-1562 GCA_964491035.1 uncultured Sulfuricurvum sp. | reverse complement strand
CACCATGACGCGGAGGTTGGCTTTGAGCTTGAAATTGAGCATATCCTGCATCCCGGCCAGCGTCGTGGTGGTGTTCATCGAACAGCTCATACACTCCCCCTTGTACTGGATGTAGAGTTCGTGCCCGTCCGCCGTCTCTTTGAGGTCGATCACTTCGACGTCGCCGTGGTCGGCCTTGAGGGTCGGACGGATATATTCCTCCAGGATCGATTCGATACTGCGGAGTTTCTGCACCAGGCTCATCGCGTTGAAATTCCCGTCCCCTTTGGCCTCTTTGATCTTTTTGCTGATCGCCTCTTTTTCCAACTCGGCCTTCACTTCCGAGAGCAGATCGATCAGGTAGATATCCTTTTTCTCATGCCCTCCGGGCTTGATGCACGATTTACAGAATCCCCCCGCCTTGGTGTAGTCGACGATCTGCTCGATGGAGTCGAGCTTGTTGAGACGGATCACCTCTTTGAGGGTATCGAGGCTGACCCGGGCGCATTCGCAGACGATGAATTCGGTCTCGAATTCGCTCATGTCGACCCCCTTGTAGATCGAGGCCGCTTTTTTGATGACGTCGTAGGCCATGACCGAACAGTGCATCTTCTGCCCCGGGACGGCAGGGATGTCGGGATCGTCGCGGAGCGCTTTTTCAACGTCGATGTTGGTGATTTTCAGCGCCTCGTCGACCGTTTTGTCCATGCACAGCTCCGCCATCATGTCCGAGCTGGCGATCGCCGTGCCGCAGCCGAAGCTTTTGAACCGGCTTTTGAGGATCCGGTCATTGGCCGGGTCGATCATCCAGTAAAGCCGTACCGCGTCGCCGCAGCTCTCCGCCCCGAAATCGGCGATGATGAGCCGTTTTCCCGCCGTATCGGCCTCTTCCTGGGTAATCTCCCCCATGTTGATGGGATCATTCATCCGCCGCTGTACTTCGCTGGAATACTCTTCCCATAACGCTCCGCCGATCAGTGTATCGCGTGCCATCCGTTGCTCCTTGGTATGCAGGTATTGCCCTTCCAATGCAACGGCCGTTCTAATGCTCAAGTGACATTTTTGTAGCACTTTACCCCTGGAACGGTATATGCAAGAGACCATTCAGTTGTTTAGAAAATAATCAACACACTGCTTCGGAGCCTCCGGGTTCCGTTTTATAATGACGACACCACAACCAAAGGATTGACCATGCTACAGATTACCGCCGTATTCAACCGCCACTGTCTCAACGACGTGCTGCGCGAGCTCTTCGACAACGCCATCGAGGGGGTCACCGTCATGGACGTCATCGGCAAAGGCTCGCTCGGGATCGCCGAACAAAACAACGCCCCCGATCTCTACCCCAAAGTGATGATCATCGTCGTCGTCTCGGACGAGAAACACAAAGCGATCACGATGGAGTGCATCCGCTCCCACACGCAGGATCTGGGGCACGGCGCAGGGAAAATGTGGGTCACGCCGGTCCTGGAGGTCGAACGGATCCGTACGGGTGAGAAAAACGAATCCGCCCTCACCCAGCCCATCCCCCGCGCTGCCGTCAAAACCGACACCTTTTTCACCGCCGTCGATACCCCATCGAG
>CAZBIR010000105.1:0-4608 GCA_964491035.1 uncultured Sulfuricurvum sp. | reverse complement strand
TGCTGCATCCCCTGCCCCTGGCCGTATCCTTTTCCTTTACCCTGCTGCCCCATCTGCTGGGAAACCTTTTCCGGGGCACGGCTGAATTTTTCCTTCTGCTCTTTCGTCATCGTCTTTTCACGGTTCATCAGCTCGTTGTGGAGCTGTTCGCGTTCCTGCTCACTGTGCAGCGTCCCGCGCTGCTGGAGCAACTCGTCCGTATTCATGTTTTTGAAACGGTTGGCGTTCTCGTTTTGAACTTTAACGTTCTCTTTGACTTTCGGCGGTGTTTCAGCGAATGCCCCGGTCCCCATGAGGAGCGTGGCGGAGAGGAGAGTGATCAGCGTTTTCATGCAAAACTCCTTGCGGCTAGATGGAGTCATTGTAGTGAAAGTATGTTAAAAAAAGATTAATAAATTTAATCAGCCTTGACCTCGATTACAAATTTGTCTTCCATAAACGTTTTGGCTTCGGCTTCGCTCATGGCTGCCGACTGGAGGAGAAACTGCTGGATCTGCGCCATCGTATGGCCGTTTTTATTCTCTGCTTTGAGGATGATTTCATCCTGTTCTCCCTTGAGCATCGCGATGATCGAACGGATCATCTCTTTTTCGACGATTCCGGGGGTCATTTCCAGGTCGTTTTCGAACCGTTTCGCGATCGCTTCGTTGATCGAGCGGGAGGCTTTGGCCCGGTCCGCCATGTCAGCGGGTTTGAGGCCGAATTCTTTCAGGAATATCCCTTTTTCTTCGGGTTTGAGCATTTGGACGAAGCTGTTGACCGATTCGTACGTCACGTCCGCGATGGCGCGGTTACGGACGCTCAGGGAAAACCGCTCCAGCACCATCGAATCGGGATTTCCCGAAACAACGTCCCGCGCTTCCATCGCAAATTCGATCGGCATGATCGCGTTGTCGATGAGGAGGCGCTCGATGCGGATCGCGTTGACCTTGCTGGGGCTTCCGTCGATTTCTCCTTCGAGCGCGAGATTCAGGGTCCCCAGTTTTTCGAGGGTACTTTGCTGAAACGCGTTGCTGACGTTGTCGGCTACCATCTGGGCAAGCAGCATCCGCGGGAGGGAGACCTCCTCGATCTCGATGTCGATTGCGGCTTTGACCTCTTTCCCCTCGCTGAATCCTCTGAGCGATTCAAGCTCTTCGACCTCACCGAGACGGAGTTTTTTGATCGAGAGCTGCTCCTGCCCCAGCATCGAGAGGCGGATATTTTCGATGGTACAATCCGTCGAGATGATACCGCTGCACCCGATTTCTCCGTGCGTCATCTCGCCGCCGACGAGGACGAGATTTTTTTGGTACTCCCCGATCGCTTTGGTCAGCTCCTCTTTCACTTTCTCGTTTTTGTAATGGGAAAACGCCCCTACCCCGACGACGAGAAGTGCCGATGCGATGGAGAGATGGAGCTTGTATTTCCGGTAAAACGGCTCCCGGGGCTCTGATGAGGGTTTGGTTTCGACAACGGCTTCTTCAGCCGGTAATGTTTCGTTCACACGTATCCTTGCTATAAAAATGATTTAATGGCTCCGGGCCAGCTCGGCAAAATCGATCGCGCCGCTACGGTTTGCGGCCTTTTTCTGGTCCTCTTCGTAACTTCCGGTCGTAAACACGACCTCTCCGCCCTTGTTGAGGGTGCACCCCTTGATACCGGGGGTACAGGGGACGTTTAGCAGCTTGCAAACCCCCCGGGCGTCATGCTGGCAACTCCACCCCACAGGATTGCTCCCTATTTTTCGTAATCGACGACTTTGGAGAGGAGCGTCACCTCTTTGATGAGGCTCACGACCTCCTGGTGGGCCGGATGGGGGGCGTAAACGTCCAGCCCCGCCTGGTCATCGAACGTCGAGACGAGGGCCATGTCGAACGAGCGTTCGCTCCGGCTGACATCAATACCCACCTCCATACTCCGAAGGGACTCGATTTTGGCGGGGAGCGCTTCGAGCATCTCCTTGACGCGGGCCATGTTGGCCTCCCTGTTCTCCTCTTTGAACTGGAACATGACGATGTGGACGAGCATACACTACCTTTTTAAATGAATTTTGACCATACGAAATGGGCGAACAACACGATCAGGACGATTCCGGCCAGATTCAGTACCAAACCATAGCGCATCATATCTTTGACGTGGATAACGCCGCTGCTCATCACGATCGCGTTGGGCGGGGTCGCGATGGGGAGCATGAAGGCGTAGCTGGCACAGATCGTCGCGCTCATCATCAGCAGCACAGGGTCAAGATGGTTCTGGAGCGCGAACGCATAAATCACCGGGAGCATCACGGAGATGAGGGCCGTATTGGAGGTGATCTCGGTCGTAAACGTGATCAGGGCCGCCACCGCCAGCAGGATCATCCACGGGGCCAGGTCCCCCAGCACCCCCAGGCTTTGCGCACTCACATCAGCCAGTCCGGTTTCGGAAAAGCCCTTGGCGATCGCGAATCCCGCCCCGAACAAAAACATGATCCGAAACGGGATTTTCCCCTTGTCCTCATTCCACTCCAGCAGATTGAACCCGGGCAGAAAAAGGACCAGACCGAAGGCGAGCATGATCCCCTCTTCGGCCAGCCCCAACCCGTTCCACCAGGGCTTGATGGGGGCGTTGAGAAACAGCAGCCCCATCAGTAGCCCGAGCAATCCGAGCACCTTACGCTGTTCGCTCGTCAGCGGCGGATGAGACCGGCTTGCATGAGAGGGTTCATCCCCCAGCCCAAGCCCCAGGACCCAACCCATAAGCAGCAGCATCGTCACCGCCAGCGGCGCGACGAGAACCACCCACTGGGCAAACGGAATCGCAGGGAGTGCGTGATCTCCCAAAAACCCCAGGAAAATCAGGTTCGGCGCCGTCCCGATCGGGGTCATGATCCCCCCGATGCTCGCACCGTAGGCGATGGCGAGAAGGTAGCGCATCTGCACGCGGGGTTTGTCGGAGAGGAACAGCCCCATGGAGAGGAGCAGCAGCGTCGTCGTCGTGTTGGACAGCAGCGAGCTCAGCAGTGCCGAGGTAAACGCGAGCGCCATGACCACCCCGCGCGCACTTTTGGGAAAGAGGGAGAGGAGATGATGCGCCATCCAGCGGTGAAGCCCGCTTTTTTCGACGGCAATCGCGAGGAGGAACCCGCCGAAGAAGAGATAAACGATCGGGTTGGAGTAATTCATCGCCGTCGTTTTCGTATCGGTGATTCCCAACGCGGGAAACATCACGATGGGGAGGAGCGACACGACCGCCATCGGAAGCGCCTCGGTGCTCCACAGCGCCACCAGCAATACGATGGAGCCTACCAGCGCCGACTGCACCGGGTTCAGGACCGTGAGTGCCGCCCCTCCCGCCGCCAGCGCGGCGGCGAGGGAAATCCACAGGTGTTTCGTTTCGCTTCTCATCGCTCGATCAGGTCTTTAAGACTTTGGAACGGTGATTTCCCTTCCAAAATGGCATGCACTTCCGCGGCAATCGGGAGGTAGATCCCCCGCTCCCGGGCGATCTCGTAGAGGGCGTAGGCGGTCCCGATCCCCTCGCTTACCTCCCCGATTTCGGCACACACCGCCTCTTTGGATTTTCCCGCAGCGAGCCCCAGCCCGACGCGATAATTGCGCGACATCGACGAACTTGCGGTCAAAAACAGGTCCCCCGCACCGCTGAGTCCCAGAAACGTCTCCTCGCGCGCGCCGTAGGCACGACCAAACCGCTCCATCTCGACCAGCCCCCGCGCGATGAGGGACGCCGCGGCGTTGTGCCCCAGCTCAAGCCCCTTGCAGATCCCGGCCGCAATCGCGATGACGTTTTTATACGCCCCGGTGATCTCCGCCCCGACGACGTCGTCGCTGGTGTAGGTGCGGATGAACCGGGGAAAAAGGGCCGCAAACGCCTCGGCGGTCTGCTGCGAGAGCGAATTGATCACCAGCGCGGTCGGCAGGGCTTTCATCACCTCGGCGGCGAACGAAGGGCCCGAGAGGAACGCGAGGTTCGCTTCGGGGACGTGGCGGGCGTATATCTCGTTGAGGAACCGGCCGCTGGAGGCTTCGATCCCTTTGGCCGCGACAAGCACTTTCTGATTCGAATAGACGAAATGCTCCTCCAGCCACCGCCCTACCTGCTGCGCGGGGACGGTAATAATCAGGTATTCACACGCCAGCACTTCGGCAAGCGGTTTGAAATTCGGCCAGTCGCGCGGCGTTCGGGAAGTGATGAGGACATCGTTTTTCTCCCGCATCGCAAACGCGAGCGCTTCTCCCCATTTTCCCGCCCCGATCACCCCGACGTGGTTTTTACGGGCACTCTCTCCCATCACCGGATTACTCTGCAACGTTACTGCGCCAGTTTGGCTTGGAGGATGTCGTTGAGGGTCTGGGGATTGGCGGAGCCTTTGGAGGCTTTCATCGCCTGCCCGACGAAGAAACCGAACAGTTTCTCCTTGCCCGACTTGTATTCGGCGACTTTGTCGGCGTTGGCACTCAGTATCTCGTCGATGAGGGCTTCGAGGGCGCCCGTGTCGCTCACCTGCTTGAGCCCCAGTTTCTCAATCGCCGCGTCGACGTCGCCGCCGTTGTTCTCAAAGAGATAGTCGAGAATCTCTTTGGCCGCCTTGCCGCTGATGACGCTCTCCTCGATCCGTTTGACGAG
>CAZBIR010000104.1:0-4691 GCA_964491035.1 uncultured Sulfuricurvum sp. | reverse complement strand
AAACGGTTACGCTAAATCTCCAAAAACTTTTGAAGAGCAACTCGAACATTTAAAAAATAAAAACCTCATCATCACCAATGAAGCCTATACCCTCAAAAAACTATCTCATATCAATTACTACAGATTAAGTGCCTATTTCTTGCCATTACAACATACAAAAACATCTGCGTTGGAAGGGATTTTTTTAGACGATGTACGATTTGAAGATATTTTGGAACTCTATTTTTTTGATGCAGAGCTTCGTAAAATCGTCTTTAAAGCAATCGAATCCATTGAAGTCTATTTCAGAACGCAAATAGCCTATCATCATTCACTCGCTTATGGAGCATTTGGCTATCTTGATCCTGCATATTTCAAAACATCCCCTGAATTTTTCGACAAAGTTATGCAGAGTATTCGAGAAGAAACAGGGCGTTCAAGTGAAACCTTTATCTCCCATTTCAGGGACAAATACGGTACTACCGATCTTCCTATCTGGGCAATGGTCGAAGTGGTTTCGATGAGCACCCTCTCTAAAATCTATGCAATACTCAAAACCTCAGAACAACAGGCGGTAATATCGTCACTCAACGGTGTCAGTAAAGACCTTTTTCACAACTGGTTCCACGCCCTGACCGTCATCCGCAACATCTGCGCCCACCACAGCCGTCTGTGGAACAAGACACTGGGCGTCAGTTTCGAAAAACCGCGCAAGATCAAAGCCTTTCATCCGTTGCAAGGAGACAAGATTTTCTTTGCCCTCAGCGTCATCGCATTTATCCTCGATGCCATCGGCGAAGAGAGTGATTTCAAAAGCAATATTACAGCACTGATGGCAGCTCATCCTAAAATCAATATCAAAGCGATGGGATTTATGGATAGATGGGAAAAGATGGCAGTTTGGGAATGAAGATCAATACGGAGATTTATTTATGAAAAAAATACTTAATGAAGCAAAAGCTGATGCTATTGCTGTCTACAATGCACTTGATATTGCAAGTGGTGGGAATCTTTCCCTCATAAAACAAAGCATAGCGCAATCATTCCAAGGATTTTTAGAAGCAAAATTCAATAGTCTTGTTTTGGATGTACTATCGAATGATATAAGTGAAGATGAGCTTATGGAGTTTATTCATTCTAAATCCGATGGTAATAAAGAGTTCATTTCAAATCTCATTTTAAAAAACATGAACGCCGACAATCGAATTACCACTTTTTTGCTGGCAAAACTTTGGGTTCAAAAAATGAGAAATGGCTCGCTCAATTACTATGAATCATCACTTTTTGCAAATATTAATACATTAACAGCACATGATTATGAAGTTTTTTATGATTCATTTCTAAATATTTCTTTGTACCAAAACAAAGAAAATATGTTCCAAACAACAACTTTACCTGAAAATGGACACTACATTACATCACTCAATAAATTTAAAAGTATAGGAATAATTGCTGATATTGGCGCACTTGATGGTGGTTCCATAATCGAAGAAAATAATTTGAAAATAAATTTTCTAAAAACCCCTTTTTCAGATATCTTTTTCGGATATCTTCAGGAGTTTTTCGAAAGTAATTAAATCAACCCTATCAACGCCGCCAACAACACTGGCGGAGTGACGATCAATCCCACTTTCATGTATTCACCCCATCCGATCTTGACCCCTTTCTGTGCCAGAACATGGAGCCAAAGAAGGGTCGCGAGCGAGCCGATCGGGGTCATTTTGGGTCCGAGGTTGCATCCGATGATATTGGCATACGCCAACGCGCTGTTCCCAGCCTCGGCGATCGCGATATCCATGATCATGACGGTCGGCATGTTGTTCATGACCGAGCTGAGGATGGCGGACAAAAACCCCGTTCCGATCACGGCATAAACATTCCCCATGCTCTGAAGCTCCGTAATCAAGCCTGCGAGATACGTCGTCAGCCCTCCGTTTTTAAGGCCATAGACGACGACGTAGAGGCCGATACTGAACCACACGACCTGCCACGGTGCCGCTTTGATCGTCATAATCGGTTTGGTGGCTTTGAAATAGGTCGCGATGGCGAGGAATACGAGCGCACCGCCGAGGGCGAATACCGAAATAGGGAGATGGTACGCATCCCCGATAAAATATCCTACCATGAGCAATCCCAAGAACCACCAACTGAGGCGGAACATCGTCATGTTTTTAATCGCACTCTCAGGGGTGGTGAGGTTTTCGACGTCGATGTGAGCGGGAATATCCTTGCGGAAAAAGAGCCATAATACGACGATCGAGGCGATAATGCTCAGGAGATTCGGGAGGAACATCGTCCGTGCGTATTCCCAGAAGCCGAGGTTGAAATATCCCGCCGTCACGATGTTCGTGAGGTTCGAGATGACGAGCGGATTGGAGGCGCTGTCCCCGATGAATCCCCCCGCCATCAAAAAAGCGAACATCGCGACGGGATTCATTTTGAGATATTTCATCTTGGCCAGAATGATCGGGGTGAGGATCAGCGCCGCCCCGTCGTTGGCAAAAAAGGCCGCTACGAGGGCGCCGAGGATCATCATGTAGACGAACATCAGATTGCCGTTACCGCGTGACAGACGTGCCATTTTCAGCGCCGCCCACTCGAAAAACCCGATCTCATCGAGCACCATCGAGAGGATTATAATCCCGATAAATGCGAGTGTCGCATCCCAAACGATGGAGGTGACCGTCCACACATCGGCTAAACTCACGACTCCGAGGATCACAGCCGCTACGGCACCGATAACCGCCGTCGTACCGATCTGCAACCCTCGCGGCTGCCAGATGATGAATACCAGCGTCACTAAAAACAGGGAAATTGCCAAAGCCATAGCACACTCCGAAAAAACAGTTGCGGGAATTGTATCATAATATCAACATATCTTGATATATTATTTTGTTTTCGTTACACTGTCATTCATCGGAGGTACTTAATGGATGTCTTTTTGGAAACCGTTTCCGCTCTGAACGACGAAACGCGCGTCAAGCTGCTGGCGTTTCTGGATCTTCATGGAGCGCTGTGCGTCTGCGATCTGCAGCAAAGCTTCGGGATGATCCAGTCGCGCCTCTCGCGCCACCTGAAAATCCTCAAAGACGGAGGGTTTTTGCGGGTCGATCGGTGCGGAACGTGGGCCTATTACTCCATTCGAAGCCCCCTGGATCGCTTCCGTAGCGAAGCGCTGGCCGAAATTCGTTGTCTGGGAATCGATCTTCCCCCATTGCAAAAATTATCAGAAACCGGAGACTGTAAATTATGAAAAACGTCCTTATCCTCTGCACCGGCAACAGCTGCCGCTCGATCATGGCCGAAGCGCTCATCAACGCCAAAATGGGCGACTGTGTCAAAGCCTTCAGCTCGGGCGTAAAAGCCAGCGGCAAAGTCAATCCCAACGCCCAGGCACTACTCGAATCCAAAGGATACTGGAGAGAAGAATACCACTCCAAAGTGATCGAAACCGTCCTCAACAACGAGTTCGACCTCGTCGTCACCGTCTGCGACCACGCCAACGAAACGTGCCCGATGTTTCCCAAAGCGGTCAAGACGATCCACGTCGGTTTCGAAGACCCGAGCGGTAAAGCAGTGGAAGAGTACGCAAAAACGCTCGATCTGATCGAAGAGACCCTCTTGCCGATCGTACAAAAGGAACTCTGTGTTTGAGTGGTGGGAGCGGCTCAGCGGGTATCTGGTTTTCGAGATACTGGGGCTGATCCCCAAAACCCAGCTGGGTGAAGCGGTCCATTTTTTTGTATACGACACCATCAAGATATTCATCCTCCTCGTCGTTATCGTCTATGCCGTCACGTTTTTGCGAAGCTTTCTCCCCATCGAAAAAGCGCGGGACTACATCAGCGGCAAACACCGTATCGTTGGGCACGTTTTAGCGGCCTTTTTCGGAATGCTGACCCCCTTTTGCTCGTGCAGCGCGATCCCTTTGTTTATCGGTTTTTTGCAGGCGCGGATTCCACTGGGGGTGACGTTTAGCTATCTCATCTCCGCGCCGCTGAGCGACGCTGTATTTTTGGCACTGATGTTCTCGCTCTTCGGATTCAAAATCACCCTGATCTACATCGGTTTCGCGTTGACGCTGGCGATCGTCGCAGGGATGATCATCGGGTCGATGAATCTCGACAAAGAGGTGCTGATCGAGATCAAACCGATAACTAACCCCGGATGTACGTGTACTGAACGCGAAACCGTTCTGGCACACCGTATCCGCGAATCGTGGGAATACACGATGGACATTTTCAGAAAAGTCGCCCCCTACGTGGTGATCGGGATCGCCATCGGGGCGTTTATCCACGGCTACATCCCCGCCGATTTCATCACCCGCTATGCGGGAGGGGACGCATGGTACGCCCCCATCGTAGGGGTTTTGATGGGGATACCGATGTATTCGAATGCGGCGGGGGTTCTCCCTCTGGTCGAAGTCCTCACCCAAAAAGGGATGTTGTTGGGGACGGCGCTGTCGTTCATGATGGCGGTCGTCGCCCTCAGCCTCCCCGAAGCGATGATTCTCAAACGGGTCTTGTCGCTGAAATTGATCGGAATCTTTTTCGGGATTGTCGGCAGCGGAATTCTCATTATCGGATATGTATTCAATGCCATTTTATAGGAGTTAATATGAAAATCGATATTACGAATCAAACCAACGGGGTCAAAGCGTTTCTCGGCGGTCTTTCAACCGAAGAGCTGAGTGCGAAAATCGAAGCGTGCCA
>CAZBIR010000103.1:0-4710 GCA_964491035.1 uncultured Sulfuricurvum sp. | reverse complement strand
TAAATGCATTATGGTCTTTAAAAGCTTAAAACCTTATTTGTCCCGAATGTTTAAGCCATATTTGTGTTTGACCCTTTAACCCTTCCGTAAACTCTTTTACCCTATAATTTCCGATCCATTTTCGGAGGCGGCGTGAATAAAGAGTTTTATTTCATCGATACGTTTCGAACCTCCGGCCGCACGGCGATCGGCGACGACGGGGCGCGGATCGGCAGGTGGGTCTACAGCAAGGACCTTTTTTTCGAAAACGTCCACTTCCGCCGCCGGTGGCTGGATCCCTACCGGATCGGCTACAAGGCGATGATCGTCAACATCTCCGACGCGATCGCGATGAACGCGACGCCCCGCTACGCGCTGCTGGGGGTGGGGATGCCCAAATCGATCACGACCGATCAGATGGACGAACTTTCGCGGGGAATCCGGGATGCGGCGGAGCGCTACGGGATCGAGATCATCGGCGGCGATACGATCGCCAACGTCAAACTCGATCTTTCCGTCACGATCGTCTCCGAAGCCTCAGCCAAAACGCTGCTCCGCAGCGGGATCAAAGAGGGGGACTGCATCGCCTACACCGGAACGCTCGGAGAATCGGCCCGGCAGCTGCGCTACCTGATGGCGGGGGGAAAGGTCCATTCGCAAAGCCGCTTCGTCTCCCCCGTGCTGCGGCAGCGGTTCATCCGTATCGCGGCTTCCAAAATCCGCAGCGGTATGGACATCTCCGACGGGCTCTACAGCGACCTGGGCAAACTCTCCGCCGCCAACGCCAAAGGATTTTCCCTGAACCGGAAAATTCCCAAACCCCTGGCGTGCAGCGGGGAGGAGTACGAAATGCTGATCGCTTTCTCTCCCCGAAACGCCCGCGCGATCCAACGGCTCGCCGCCTTGGCCCGTACGCCGATCACGGTGATCGGACGGGTAAAGAGGGGCAAATTCGCCAACCGCTGCAAAGCGCACCATTTTTAGGAGTATCATGGACCGCCAGTATTACCTTCCCCACGCCCCGATCGAATTTCACTTTCGGCAATCCCCCCGCGATTTCGTCGTCGACGAGATTCCCCTTTACCCTTTCAGCGGGGAGGGGGAACACCTCGTACTCCACGTGCGCAAAAAGAACCTCTCCACCTGGCAGATGGTCGATATCTTCAGCAACCATCTGGGGATCAAGGGACGCGACATCGGTTACGCGGGGCTCAAGGATAAAAACGCCCAGACCAAGCAGTACATTTCCCTTCCGCGCAAATTCGAAGCCGCGCTCGAGGGATTCGAACACGAGGGGATCAAAATCCTCTCCAGAACCTACCACAACAACAAGATCCGCATAGGGCACCTTAGGGGAAACCGTTTTTTCATCCGCCTTAAAAAGGTCAGTCCGGTCGCCGCGGCTAAAATCGGCGAGGCCCTCAAAGCGATCAAGGCCCACGGGATGCCCAACTATTTCGGTTTCCAGCGTTTCGGAGCGGATGGAGAGAATTACCAAAAGGGCAAAGCGATCCTGGAAGGGACGTTGCGGGAAAAAAACAAAAAACTGGCCCAGTTTTACGTCAATGCCTACCAGAGCTATCTCTTCAACGACTGGCTCAGCCGCCGGATCGAGATCTCCAAACTCGTCGAGGGGTTCGGGGTCGATGAACTTCCCGCCATCCTCTCGTTGCCCAAAGAGGAATGCGCGGCGATGAAAGCCCAGAAACACCCCTTCAAGCTGATCCACGGCGACGTGATGATGCACTACCCCTACGGGCGGATTTTCCATTATGAGCAAGAGGCCGAACCCGAGCGGTTCAATGCCCGGGATATTTCGGTCAGCGGGCTGCTCAGCGGCAAGCGCGCGACCCGCGCCGAGGGGGTGGCCGGGGAGATCGAAAAAGAGTATGACCGCATCAGCAGCGGCATCGACGGCGCGCGGCGTTACGGGTGGATATTCCCCGAAGAGGTAGAAGGGGAGTACAAGGAGCAGGAAGCCTGGTATGAACTTCACTTCACCCTCCCCAAAGGGTGCTACGCAACGGTACTGATCGAGGAAATCGCCAAACGTCCCATCCAAACCGACGAAAATCAGGAGTAAATTTGAAACGACACTACACATCGGCACTTTCGCAGGCTTTCGGCAAGCTGGCCTCCAGACAACATTCCCCAAAAGTCCAGAACATTATCAATACCGCCTACGTACGGATGATGGGGCTGGACATGAGCGAATTCGAATCTCCCGCGAGTTATCCTACTCTCAACGCCCTGTTTACCCGCCAATTCCGAAAAATGCGGAGTTTTTCAACCAACCCGCAGGAGATGATCAGCCCGTGCGATTCGCTGATCACCGAATGCGGTACGATCCAGAACAATCTGGCGCTGCAGATCAAGGGGATGAGCTACTCCGTAGACGAAGTCCTCGGCACGGCGGTTCCCCAGGCGTCCAAAGAGGCCGTGCATGACGGTTACTTCATCAATTTCTATCTCTCTCCCCGCGATTACCACCGCTATCACGCTCCCATCGATATGGAAGTGGTGCGCGCCGTCCATATCCCCGGTAAACTCTACCCTGTCAACATCCCGTCGCTGAAAAAGCAGATCGACCTTTTCATCGAAAACGAACGGGTCGTCCTGGAGTGCCTGAGTGCAAACGGCAAACGCTTTTTTCTGATTCTGGTGGGAGCTTTGAACGTCGGAAAAATGGAAGTGAGTTTTGAACCGCGTATCCAGACGAATACGCTTCCGGAACCGAGCCATTACGATTATGCCGGGAAAAAACTCGGCAAAGGGGATGATTTCGGGTGCTTCCAGATGGGATCGACCATCGTGATGCTATGCGAGAGGGGGATGATCGAGCCGATGATCGGGGCAGGGGAGAACGTCCGTTTCACCCAGCCCATCGCGAGACTTAATCCCTAAACCGGATCTCCAGACGTGTTTGTAGATGGCCGTCGACCTCGTAGATGTTGATGGCGCTCTCCACGGGAGGGCGCAGTTTGGCCAGAACCCCCTGCAGTGAATGGAAAACATGGTGAAACTTCGGATACATGGGCGCGGAGATCTGGTCGATCCGTTCACGCTTGATTAACCCGGCGATCGATTCGATCGCACTGTAATAGACCGTTTTGTTCAGGGAACGGCGAACACGGTACTGGCGCATCAGCTCGATGTTCTTGATCAGAACTTCCCGCTCCTCCTCGCAGATGACCCGGTTGGTCCGGGCCCGCTCCAGCTCATCGGCAATCTCGGTTTCGACGATTTTTTGCCGTTCGGCCACTTTTTCTTCGATCCTCGGATCGTGAGCCTTGATCGTCGCGAGAATACGGTCGTTGTCCAGCGGCTTTCCCGAGGTCATGAAAACATAGCGCCGGTCCTCTTCGTATTCGTGATTGAGCGCCTGAATCAGTTCGGCGACGATACTGAGATAGACGAACTTGTCCTCTTTGTTGAGGTCAAACTCAATCCCGTGCGATGAGATCAAAGGTTTGGGACCGGCATACTGTAGACGCATACATTAACTCCTGCGGTAAATCGTTATTGGCTGTATTGTACTCTAATTAAACGTTAAAACGGAAGTGCATGACGTCGCCGTCCGCGACAATATACTCTTTCCCCTCCAGACGCATTTTTCCGGCTTCCTTGGCTTTGGTTTCGCCGCCGCAGGCGACGAAATCGTCATAACCGATCACCTCGGCGCGGATGAACCCTTTTTCAAAGTCATTGTGGATGACGGCGGCCGCTTTTGGGGCGGTGGTGTTTTTGCGGATGGTCCAGGCACGGACCTCTTTGACCCCCGCGGTGAAATAGCTCATGAGTCCCAGTTTGTCGAATCCTTTGCGGATAATCTGCTCGAGACCCGATTCCTCGACACCCATGTCACGTAGAAACTCGTTGCGTTCGTCGTCTTCCATCCCGACGAGTTCCTCCTCGATCTTGGCGCAGAGTTTGATCACCTCGCATCCGTTTTTGGCGGCGTGTTCGCGGAGGCGTACGACGTAGTCGTTGTCTTCGCTAAGGCCGTTTTCATCGACGTTGGCACCGTACATGATCTCTTTGGCGCTCAGCAGACGCACTTCGGCATTCAGCTTTTCGAACAGTTCGCTGTCGGCTTTTGGGAAATTGCGGGCGAGGTTGCCTTCTGCGAGAAATTCGGCGAGCTCTTCGGCAAATTCCATCATTGCAGCCGCTTCCTTGTCGTTTTTGGCCTGTTTTTTGAGCCGTTCGATCCGGTTGGTGAGGACCTCGATATCGGCGAATATCAGCTCGTTCTCGATAATCTCGACGTCCTGCAGCGGATCGATGCGTCCTTCGGTGTGGACGATGTTTTCATCGTCGAAACAGCGCACGATTTGCAGGATCACTTCGGTTTCGCGGATGTTGGAGAGGAATTTGTTCCCCAGACCTTCCCCTTTGCTGGCCCCTTTGACGAGTCCGGCAATATCGACGAAGTCGAGGGTAGAGTGCTGAATCCGCTCAGGATTGACGATAGCGGCGAGCGCATCGAGCCGCGCGTCGGGCACCGGCACGGTCGCTTTGTTCGGCTCGATCGTACAGAACGGATAATTGGCCGCTTCGGCGTTCTGCGCTTTGGTCAGCGCATTAAATGTGGTTGATTTTCCGACGTTTGGCAGTCCTACAAGTCCGATACTGAGTCCCATTGATTTGTTTCCTTCGATGATGGTGGATACGTTAAATATTTCCTAATTATAGACCATAGTAGTTGATGGAGTTCTGAGGGAGATGCGA
>CAZBIR010000102.1:3456-4718 GCA_964491035.1 uncultured Sulfuricurvum sp. | reverse complement strand
GTGGCCTTGTAGTAGCGGTTGCACTCTTCCTGGGCGGGGTTTTTGAATTTGTCGACCTCGAACGCCCCTGCATTTGACAGGATAATCCCGGCGTTGTTGAATCCGCAGTGCAGGGCCTCCGGGTCGAGCAGATTCACCCCCGTCGAGATGTAGTCGGCGTCGCTGAGGGTGAGGTGGTAGAGGGTCGGGAAGAGATCCTTGTGCGAGCCGGCGGCGGCGGTGGGGAGCGTGGAGGGTTTGAGACGCTCGGGGAGGTAGAGGTAAAACGGGATCCGTTTGGCCTCGTCCACGGGGTCGTCGTATTTCATTCCGTATTCGATCGTGTTGTTATCGGCGGTGATGGCCACGACGGTATCGCGAAGCGCCGCGTCCCCCTTGATCCGGTCCATGAACCGCCCCGCCATATCCAGCGCGTAGGCGTAATCGCGGAGCCGTTTTTCGAGGAGTGCGCGATCGCCGACCATGTGTGCGGCCATCTGCGGTGACCATTTGAGGGGTCTGGAGACGTAATCGTCCGGGATATCGTAGGGGGGATGGTTGTTGGTCGTGAGCAAAAAGACGAACTGCGGCTTTTTCGCCTTTGCCAGTTTTTGGGCGACGTAATCGTAAGAGTACTGGTCATATATCCCCCACGTGTGCATCGATTTTACCGGATCGGCCCCGACCCCGTCGCGGATCGCGGTTTTCCCCTCAACGCGGTCAAACCCCTGATGAGACGCGAACTCCCCGATATTACGCCACGAGAGGTCGCCCCCGTAGACGAACGAGGTCTCGTACCCCCTGGCCTGATAGACACGCGCGGCGGCCTGGATGAAAGAGGTCTGGAGGTAATGGCTCTGGCCGAAGGGGGTGCTGTCGGGGCGGGCGGCGATGTTGAGCAGCACCGGTTCGAGCGAGGAGATCGTCCCGTTGGAACCGGAGATGAAGTTTTTAAAGACGATATCCCGGTCGAAATGGGGTTTGAGCCGCCCCATGATATCGAACGTCGGGCTCTGGTAGGCGGTGATCGGGAGGCCGAAGCTCTCGACCATCACGACGACGACGTGGGGCGCCTTACGCTCCAGCGAGGGATTTTTCGGCGTCGTGGAGCGGAGCGAGGCGAGGAGGTCCGAGGGATCGACCGATTTGCCGCGGGCGTGGATTGCAAACGCGGCGGTGATGTTTTGCTCATACCCCATCATTTTGATCAGGTCGTAATCGTCCGATTTGCTCTGGCGGTAGAGTTTGTGCGCTTTGATGAGGGCGTAGACACCGTTGTGATG
>CAZBIR010000102.1:0-3356 GCA_964491035.1 uncultured Sulfuricurvum sp. | reverse complement strand
GTGTCGTCGTCGAACACCCCGAACACCATGATGTTGATATGTTCGCCGAAATAGGAATAAAACGCCAGATCCGCCCCCACCATCGCGGCGATCAGGACATAGATGAGGGTGAAATAGCCGCCGAGGAGGTTGCGGATGGCAAGATTGCGCATACCCACCCCCCGAAAGAGGGCGAGCAACAGCAGCGCGAGGGCGTTGACGTACCCCAGGATACTCAGATCCAGCCGCAGACCGTACCACAGCGCGTGGCGCAGATCGTCAAAAAGCTCGGCCGGGAGGGTCGGATAGGGGGTGAACTGGGTGTAAAACCAGTACCGGTAAAGGCTCATCGCCGCAAGAAAGAGAAACTGGAGCTGGAAAATCGCGAGAATAAAGGGGGAGATACGTTTCATGGGTACTTTTTGAACGTAATTATACACCGATGTTACCCGAGAAATTTATTTTCCGGACGGTACAATGGCAAAAACGAAGTGAGGGTCAATGCAGATGCTCCGTTTAGATGATCGTTTGCTGGTCGGGAAAGGGGGAGAACGGGGCTGCTATCTCCACCCCGAAGACCCGTCCAAAGTGGTGAAAGTGGTGTTGGCCCAAGGGGAACACAACCGCCAGAACGAACTCGAATATACCTATTTTCGCCATCTGGAACGCAAGAAGGCCGATTACTCGCACATCGCGCGCTGCTATGGCTATGCCGATACCACCATGGGACCGGGGCTCGTGTTCGATCGCGTCCTCAACCACGACGGCTCCCCCAGCCGCTCACTGCGCTACATGATGGCCAACCGGGTAATCGACGAAACGCTCCAGGGCATGCTGCTCGATGAACTCAAAGCCTATCTGGAAACCCAGAAAATCCTCTTTGTCGATACGAGTCTGACCAATATCTTTTGCCGGGAATACGCCCCAGGCCTCTACACCCTCGTCATCATCGACGGCCTTGGGGCCAAACGGGTGGGGGTCAAATCGTGGCTGTACCGCCATTGCCCCCTCTACACCCGTTATAAAATCAAAAGGCAATGGGCCAAATTCATGAAAATGTATCGCGCCGACCTGCGGCGGATTCACGAGGGGAAGCGGCCGATCACACGGTTCTAAAAGTGGGAAATGATATAATTGCGGTTTTATTTTCCCGAACAGGCAGGTAAAACCCGTTGAAAAAATTTCTTCCCAATCTGACCCTTGCCCTCATTATCACACTCGCGTTTGTCACCGTCGAGCAGATTTTCCGGATCCAGAGTGACATCTTGAGCTTTAACCTCGGTTTCAAAAGTTTTGCCGAGCAGTACGTCATCCACCTGCTGATCGTCTCGATCATCAGCCGGCGGGCGATCCTGGCGAGCTATTTCCTGCTGGGGCTGCTGGTATGGTTCCAGTTTCTCCATTTCGGGTATTTCGGGACGTGGATTTTCCCGCTGGAGTATCTCCTCTTTTTTACCCAGTTCCAGGAGACGTACGACACGTTTGTTACCGTTACCGATATCGCCATTCTCCCCAGCGTGCTGATCGTTCTGATGCTGACGGTGGTCTACCTGGCGGTGCATAAAACCGAGCGGGTCCGGTTCAAGACCCCCTACCTTTCGATGCTCCTCATCGCCGGGCTGATTTTCATCCCCGCACGGGTCTATGCCAAGGATGAGCGGCATGGACACCGTCCCAACGTCGAATACTATACGCTCAAAAATACCTTTTTGACTGCCGGGTACCTGCTGGGGAGCATTCTTCCCAAAAAGCTTTCGGGCAAAAGCGGGCTCGAACAACCGATCCTCCCTACCCCGCCGATCGATCGTTCGGCGCCGGATGTGAATGTCATCGTCATCATGGGAGAATCGCTGCACCGTGAATACATGTCGCTGTACGGGTACGACGTCAATACGACCCCCTACCTCGACAGTCTCAAAAACGACCCGGGATTTTTCTACCGCAAGGCGATTGCTTCGGGGGTCGTCACCGACGTCGCCGTCCCCTCTTTTTTCAACATGATCAAACGTCCCGACGGCGTTCCGCAAATCCTATCAACCAATACCTGCCTCTTTAAAATGGCCAAAGAAAACGGCTTTGCGACGTCGTTTTTCAGTTCCCATTCCCAAAGCCAGCTCTCGCATCTCAAAAACTATCTCTGCATGAAATGGATCGATGACTACCGCGACGGCACCACCGTGTCGGGTGACGTGCGTAAACCGGCACTGGATCATTTTCTGATCGACGTCATCGACCGCGTCGATTTTTCAAAACCCAATTTCCTCGTGCTACAGCAACGGGCTTCGCATACCCCGTTCAAAGAGTGTTTTCCCAAAGAGTTTGAAGTCTTTACGGCACAAAACAGCGCCCCGGGCACCCTCCAGAACACGATCGATTACCACAATTCGATCCGCTATACCGATTTCATCCTCTCTCAGGTCATCGAAAAGATCCGGCAAAAAAGTACAAGGCCGACCTACATCGTCTTTACCTCCGACCATGCGACCAACCTGGGGGACAAAGACCGCAACGGACACGGACGGCTCGACTACGACTCGGTCTACCAAATCCCATTTTTCGTCTACGCGATCAACGGAGCGAAGCTTCCCGATGAAAAATTCACCGAGTTCGGGTACATCTCCCACCACCGGATATCGGAGCTGGTCAGCTACCTGATGGGATATCAAAAAACAGGGAATTTCAACCCCGAAGAACCCTGCTACGTCTGCGATTCGGATATCTCCGGGCTGTCAGGCTACCTGGAGCTCTCCTTCGACGCCAACGAAAAACAGCTTCCGAAAATTTTCGACTAAACCTTAGCTCGTAGCGGAAGTGCCTTCGTATCTGGCCAGGTATTTTTTCCAGAATTTGTCCCACCGGCGGCGGATTTTGCGACGGGCGAACCAGGGGATCCGGTTCGGGAATTTGATAAACGTCACATCCCCCAGCCCGTCGATGAGCACCAGTTCCCCCTCCGTTTCGCTCGTGCGGCGGCGGAGGATATTTTTGGGCATCATCCCGTAATTGAAGATGATGCAGTGGCGGAGGAAAAAATCCAGGTAGGCTTCCAGCTCGCCGTAATAGGGTTCGATCCCGTCGCGCTTGAGGTAGAAATCAAAACTTTTGGAGACTTCCCCGTCGTAATCCCGGACGAGCTCGACGACGAACCCCTCTCCCTGATCGGTCTGCACCTCGCCGTAATAGCGGGGAAGATGGCGCCAGTCGTCATGGCGCCGCCGATGGAGCTGGCGGTAGTAGCGGGTCTCGGTCCGGGTCTGCTTGGAGCGGCCGATGTTTTGTTCGTAGCTGACCTTGATCGCTTTGGCGTCATCGTGGGGATGGAGGAAACATTTGCGTTCACTCCCTTTGCCGATTTCGGGGGCGGTAAGACGGATCAT
>CAZBIR010000101.1:0-4753 GCA_964491035.1 uncultured Sulfuricurvum sp. | reverse complement strand
GGGACGGGCGGATGGGATTTCCCGGCGGCACCGTCGATGAGGGAGAAGAACTCCTGGGCGCGCTGGTCCGCGAGATCAGGGAGGAGATCGGAATCACGGTCAAACCCGACCAGGTCCACCCGATCGCCAGCCATGAAAACCGGATCGTCACCCATCTCTACGGGCTGAAAGTACTCGAAGCGGAGTTTTTGCACATCTACTACCACATCCTCAACAACTTCTCCCGCTCCATCCTCCTGCACGCCTACGAGGAGGGGGACGAGTCACACTTCATGTCCGAAATCACGGGGATCAAGATCGTCCCCGTCGTCTCGCACGAGGGCAAGGGGATCAACCGCTTCGTCGATAACGCGTTCGCCGGGGCGACCCGCGAAGACCTGGGCGTCTTGCTGGACGAGGTGCTCGGGATCTCTATCTGATCCGTTTTCCGACGATGTCCCCGAAAAAGAGGACGTCTTCGAGGAGCGCTTTTTCGCACAGCCCCTCCCGCCCCAGATTGATCAGCAGTTCCCCCTTCTCGCTCGCGAAAATGCGGTCGTTGAGGATCACTTTTAAAAACTCCCCGCCCGAAACGCCCAGCTTCTCCCGGATCGAGGCGAGCGCTTCGCCCCGGGGAAAAACGATATCGATCCGGCCGTCTTTTTTGTTCCCCCCGACCGCGTAGAGGGAACGATCCTCCCGCGAGTCCAGGTAGAGATGGAAATTGAAAAACAGGGTCAGGATATCCTCGGAAGCGTAATACTCGTTTTTCACCCTGTCCCAGTCGTCCGAATCGATGTTTTCGCGCCACACCGTTTTCGTTTCGTGGTCGAACGTATAGATCTTGATCGATTTTTTCGCATCGGTCCGGCGGGTTTTGGCGTATTTTTGGGGGACGAGCCTCCCGTTTTGAACCGTCCCGTGGCTTTCGTAGATTTCGACGCGGTTGTTGCTGAGGGTCTGGGCGATCCCTACCGTCCGCGCTTCGATCCGGATCGAATAGGTCCCGTCCTCGCGCACGTCGTAACGGGCGTCGGCGATGCCGAGGGTATCGAATACCCCAAACGACACTTCGTACGTCGCGCTGAGGCTTTTGGCCCCCCATGCCCAGGGGGCCAGCAACAGCCATACGGCGACCAGCGCGGCGCGCAGACTCACCTCAGGCTCCCTTGTCCGGTTCGCCGGAGGGATGCGCCGCGGCGGAGCGCTCGGCGATCGCGCGAAAGGCGTCGCGGACTTCCCAGAAGGCATCCACCAGCGTCGGGTCGAAATGGCCTCCCCGCCCCTGCATGATGAGTTCTTCGGCCTCCTCGTACCCGAAGGGGTCCTTGTAACGGCGGCGGCTGATGAGGGCGTCGTAGACGTCGGCGAGAGCCATGAGCCGCGCTTCGAGGGGGATCTGCTCCTCTTTGAGCTTCGCGGGGTACCCCGAACCGTCCCATTTTTCATGGTGACCCCGGGCGATGTTGTAGGCGATTTTGAGCATCCCCGTATTCTGGTACGAACTCATCGCGTTGTCGATGATCTCCTTGCCCAGCGTCGTATGGGTTTTCATCACCTCGAACTCCTCGGTCGTGAGCTTGGCGTTTTTCTTGAGGATCTCATCGGGGATCCCCACCTTGCCGACGTCGTGCAGCGGCGCGGCGTGGTAGAGGTCGGTGATGTACTCGGGGGTGAGGATGTCGGGGTAGAACCCTTTTTCGGCCAGATGCTCCGCGAGCAGGCGGATGTATTCTTTTGTCCGCACGATGTGGGCCCCCGTTTCGGTATCGCGCGTCTCGGCGACGAGCGCCATGCTGTCGATGATCGCCTCGTCGGCTTTGCTCATTTTTTCGAAAAACCGTTTCCGGTCGCGGTAATGGATCACGAACGAAACCGCCGCCAGCACCAGAAGGTACGAGGCGAGGGGAAAGAGGAAATAGCCGGCGGATACGTAGACGTTGTGTTCGAGCATCCCGATCCCCGCGCCGATGAGGGCCATCCCCGCCGCGAGAAAAAAGATCACCAGCGCCCCATACCGCCGCAGCCGCATCAGCACCGCGAGGACGAACGCCAAGACCAGGGAGAGCAGCAGCGCCACCTCCTTGTAGCGCTCCGGCTGCACGATCAGGCTCCCCTCCAGCAGGTTCTCAACCAGCGTGGCATGGACCACCACGCCGGGGCGGATACTGCCGTCGCTGAGGGTATAACGGTCGTAAAGCCCCATCGCGCTCGCGCCGATCAGGACCACCTTGCCCCGAAACCGTTCCGGGTCCGCCTCCCCCCGCAGCAGATCGAGGGCCGACACCCGCGTGTACCACTGCCGGGGATAAAACCGCAGCAGCACCTCCCCCTTTTCGTTCCCCTGCACGCTTCGCCCCAGCACGGTCGCCTCGATCCCCCCGTTACGCCGCAGCGAGGCCAGCGTCACCGAAGGGTCCAGCGTCAGCAGCGCCGCCACCCCCAGTGCGGGGACCGCCTGATGGTTCCAGCCGATAAACAGCGGGGTACGGCGCAGGGTTCCATCAGCATCGGGGGCGGCCTGTATGTGGCCGATCCCCGCCGCCGCGCGCTGCAGGACAGAGAGGTTGCAGAGGATCCCCCCCGCGCGGTAGAGCCCCTCGACGCTCAGCGGGATGACCGAGGGGGGAGGGAAAAAGCACCCCTCCTGCGCCGCGCCCTCCGACTCGAAAAAAACCGGCAGCGTCACGTTGGCCGCGCCGATCGCCTCGGCGAGGATGCGGTCGTTGTTTTCCAGCGGCGCGGGGAGTCCCCGGAGGGAGACGTCGAGGTGAAAAAAGTCGCGGTAAAACGCCCGGATCGCTTCGGGAGAGGTGCGGTCGGGTTCGGGGAAAATCGTATCCATGGCGATGGCGGAGGGTTCCAGCGCCGCCGTCTTCTTGATGAGCTCCGCGACGACGACGCGCGGCCAGGGCCACTGTCCCAGTGCTTCGAGGCTTTTTTCGTCGATTTCGACGATGACGCTGCCGTGCGTTTCGGGGATCTTCGGCTTTGCCTGCACCAGCGCGTCGTAGATTTTGAGATCGAGGAGTTCGAGCATGGGGCTCTTCCACCACGCCGCGTAAAACAGGAGGCTCGCCCCCAGCAGCAGCAAAAAAACGGCTTTGCTCTTCATGGCTATCGTACGATCACTTCGACCCGCCGATTCCGGGGCTCATCCACCCCATCAGCGGTCGGTACAAGCAGATCGCCCTCCCCGTGCGACGACACCGACACTTCGGTCATCGACACTTTTTCGGCGAGCAGAAATACCCGCACCTCTTCGGCCCGTCGCAATCCCAGTTCCGCATTCGATTCGGACGATCCGACCGTATCGGTGTGGCCGACGATATCGACGGCGCACGGTTCGCGTTTGCGGATCAGTTCGACCAGTTCGGCGGTTCTGGCGATGCTCTGCGCGCTCAGCCGCGCCGTCCCCTCCTCAAAATAGAACAAAAAGCTCACCGGTACCTCCGGCAGTGCTTCGAGCGTCGAGGCATAGCGCGCGTCGATATCGCTCTTCTCCACGCGCCGAGGCGCAGAGGGGGGCTCGTTCGGCGAAACGACGCTCGTTTGGGTATAGGGGGTTTCGAGGCTCACGCTCCCCGATTCGGTCGTGACGATGACGCTGCTGTTTTCCCGGCTCCCCTCCAGCAAGACGACACGGCTTTCGGGCTCGGAAAAAAACAGCGGCAGGGTGAGGATGATCCCCGTATAGATAAAAAACGGTCCCATCCCCTACTCCTCGACGTCGACGAGAAACTTCGTCCCGCGGATCCCCACCGATCCCTGCGGGACGTTAAAGGAGACGTTTTTGGGGGCGAGTTTGCCGATTTTGCCCGTCTCGACGGCGGCGCTCCCGTGCCTGAGGCTCACGTCGAAATCGTATTCCCCCTTCGCGGGGCGAAAACGGTAGCGGTTGAGCACGAAGTGGCTTTTGGGGCCGACCGAGACGACGGTACCGTCACGAAACGCCACCCCCGCGCTCCCGTTTTTGGCGGTGATGAGGGTATCGCCCGCTTCGAGCGAGGAGCCCGGCGTAAGGACGCGGTAGGTCTCGGAACGCTTGAGCTGCACGTCCCCCGCCACTTTTTTGACGATCGCAACGCTTTCGCCCCCCCAGGCCAACGCGGCTGCGCATAAGAGCCATCCCCCTCTCATCGTCCACCTCCGAAACATTAGATAACCTTAACTGTAACACAAAGTGTTTAAAGCTGTCTGAAGGTTTTTAAAGACTCAGAAACAGCGATCCGGCCCCCTTGGAAACACTCCCCAGCGGCACCTTGATCCCCTCCTCCATGTGATCGGCGAAAATGCGGTTAAGCCAGACCCGGTTGGTCTGGACGTTCTGGAGGATCAGGTACTCCTCCCGGTCGATCGTTTTGAGGGTGTACGAACCGATCGCGACGGTGAGCTTCTGCGTCTCCCCTTCGGGATGGAGGATAAAACGGAGCGTTTTTTTCGTCGTATCGACGGTGACGTTTTCGACCTTGCCATACCCCTGCACGCTGAAATAGAGCGCCACGGCGGAGGTGAGGAGCTTGGAGCGAAACGAATCCATCGCGGAGATTTCCGCCGCGTTCACCGAACCAAAGCTCAGCACGAGGGCCAGAATGAGCGTACGCATCATGATCAAATCCTTGTTTTTGGAGCGGAATTATATCTCAAACACCGACGTGCTATAATGCCCGCAAAAACGAGGTACGATTATGGATCACTTCTGGAGCTGGTTCGCCCTCGCCGGCGCCGTCTACGTTTTACTGCTCTTTTTTTTCCGCAAATTCAAAAAAGAGGA
>CAZBIR010000100.1:0-4898 GCA_964491035.1 uncultured Sulfuricurvum sp. | reverse complement strand
GCGCGACCGATCAGCAGCAGATGGAGGTGCAGGAGGCGTGCGGCATGGACATGAAGCTGATGCAGCACTGCCGCCAGTGCCGCGCCGACGCCGTGGGGCTCATCGGCGAGGACCGCGGGGCGGAATTTACGAAGGATACCTTCGGGGGGCTCAGTTTCGACGAGCTCCAGATCAAATACGATCTCGAAGCGCGCCAGGAAGCGCAGGCGAAGATCGAGGAGTTCCGGTTCTTCCTCGATCAGGCCAACGAGCGGGTCCGCAAGGAAAAAGAGCAGCTCAGCACTGATGGCCACACGATCCTCGTAGCGGTCACCACCGCGGGCGAGGGGATGATCAACCAGCACTTCGGCAGCGTCCGGGAATTCCTGATCTACGAAGCAGGGGACAAGGGGATCCGGTTTATCCACCACCGCAAAGTCGAGAACGAATACTGCGCGGGGCCGGATGGCACCAACCCGCTCCAGCCGATTCTGGATCGTCTCAAAGACGTGAAGCTGATCCTCACGGCCAAAATCGGCGGATGCCCGCAGGGTGATCTGGCAGCAGCGGGGATCGTCGCCGACCAGAGTTACGCGTACCAGCCGATCGAGGCCTCGGTGCTCAAAGCGGCACGCAAATATTTCAACCTCCCCGAGGAAATGGAAGTAAATTGACTGTGTTTACGCTGCTGATGCTGGGAAAAACAGCGCGGTTTAGCCGCGCGTGGGCACTCTGCCGAAGAGAACTCAGCGATAGCGTAGCCCGAGGGGCTGTGCCCGTCGGGCGTGTAAAGGAGCCAGAATGGCGATAATAAATGACACCACTTTGCGCGATGGAGAGCAGGCCCCCTACGTCGCGTTCAATACCGCCGAAAAACTCCGTATTGCCACACTCCTCGATGGGTGCGGTGCGGATGAACTCGAAATCGGTATTGCGGCGATGGGTGCCAAAGAGCGCGAAGACATCAAAGAGCTTTTGGGTTTGGGGCTGCGTGCCCGAATGATGACGTGGAACCGGATGAAGATGGAGGATCTGGAAGCTTCCCTCTCGTGCGGGGTGCGGGCCGTCGATCTCTCGATCCCTGTCTCCGATCTGTTGATCGGGGTCAAATTCGGCGGTGATAAATCTCTCATGCTGCGTGAGGTTGAAACAGTCGTCAGAGCCGCAAAGCGTGAAGGGCTGTTCGTCTGCATCGGCGGCGAGGATAGTTCGCGCGGCACTCATGCGTTTATCCGCGAAGTGATGACGTTGGCACGTGAATGCGGGGCGGACCGCTTCCGCTACTGCGATACGGTGGGAATCATGACGCCGACACAGACCTACGAGACGATCCGGTCGCTGGTTGCGCTGGATCTCCTCCCCATCGAGATGCACACCCACAACGATTTCGGCCTCGCCAACGCCAACGCCCTCAGCGGGGTCGATGCGGGGGCCGTATCGATGAATACGACCGTCATCGGACTGGGGGAGAGGGCGGGGAACGCCTCGTTCGAGCAGGTTTTGATGGCACTCAAACATCTCTACGGCGAGTCGAGAACCATCGATCCGGTTCAAATGCGCGAATTGGTCTCGACGGTCTCCGTTGCCGCCAACATGCCCCTGCTTCCCAATGCACCCGTCGTGGGTGAGCGTCTCTTTGCCCATGAGAGCGGCATCCATGCGGATGGAATGATGAAAGATTCCCATGCCTACGAGCCCTACGAGGCCGAAGAGGTGGGGAGCGTGCGGGAGTTTCCGATCGGAAAGCACTCGGGGAGCGCGACGATCCGCTATCATCTGGGTCGCATGGGGATCAGCGCCGAGAGCGGCGTGCTGCGCGACCTTCTGCCGAAAATCCGCGAGATCGTCACCGCGCGCAAACGGGTGCTGGAGACGTACGAGCTTAAATCCCTCTATCAGGAAGCGCTATGTTCATAGGGTGGCTCAAATACGCCGATGTCGCGGAACTCACGAAAATCGCCGAGGAGACGGGATGGCTGCTGGACGGATATCACGTCAAGCTCATGATGATGCACTCCCCCCACCTGTGCTACGGCGCGTATGAGGAGGGGGAACTCGTGGGGGCGGTGATGGCCATAGAGTTTGAAACGAGCGCGATGATCAAGTATTTCATGGTCAGGCCCAGCCATCAGAAGCAGGGGATCGGGCGGCGTCTTTTCGATACGCTCTTCGGCGTCCTCAGAAACGAACACCCCTCCTTGTACCTGCATGCCAATCCGCAGCTGAAGGGATTTTTCGAACGGTACGGCTTTAGGGGCGTTATGGAAGTGGGGCGGTTTCTCAACGTCGGGAAAGTTCCCCCTTTCAGCTTCACCAACGCCCAGGCCAAGGAACTCGATGGCGGCAACTTCGACGCGATCCTCCGGCGGCTCGACTACGAGACGTTCGGCGAGGACCGGATGGAGTTTCTCATCGACGAGATGGAGCGCAACAGCTCGCTCAAGTTCGCCCTCCCCAACGCCTTCCAGCACTCCAGCGTGATTAACGCGCGCGGGGTTTACCTGGGGCCGTGGCAGTGCCGGGAGGGGTTCGCAGAAGAGGCCGAGAAGATGATGCAGGGGGTGCTGTACTTCCGTGGGCTCAAAAAGGTCCTCGCCGACGTCCCGATGGGGAACACCGCGGCGGTGGAACTCTACGAGCGCTACCATTTCCAGCAAAAAGGGACGTTTCTGCACATGGCGTGGGGGGAAGCACGCCATGTGAAGTTTGACAATATCTACGCGTTTTCGCTCTGAGGATGCAGCGAGGCGGCAAAATTTAGCAAAAGGGTTTCGGGATCGTTTTCGAGGGCTGTTTTGATCCATTGTGAATAGGGATCGGGATAAATTTCGTATGTTTTTTGGGCATACCCGTCGAAAATTTGTGCGGCGATTTCGGATGGAGCCGCTTTTTCCATCGGAAGATCTTCGGACATGGCGGTATCGATCGGTCCGGGAAGCACTTCGTACACTTCAATTCTTCGTGTGACCAGTTCGGCCCGCATCGCCTGCATCAGGGAATGCAGGGCGCTTTTGGAAGCGCAATAGAGCCCCATAACGGGGAGGTTGGCGAGGGCCAGGATCGAGGTGATGGTGATGATGGCGCCGCCGGGGGAGAGGTTGGGTTCGAAGGCGCGGCAGACGTTGAGGGTCCCCCGGACGTTGACGTCGAAATCCTCGAACGTCTCATCAAATACCCGTTTGGTGCTGTTGATCCCGGCGTTGTTGATGAGGATGTCGATCTTTCCGACCGAGGTGGCGAGATCGCGGGCCGCAGCGGCATCGGTGATGTCGAGAGGGTGAAGCTCGACGCGCTGATCGTACTGCGCGAGGGGCTGCAGGGGTGCGGTGTTGCGGGCGCAGCAGATGACTTTTCGGGCGTCGTGGTTCAGGCAGTAGGCCACGAGGCTTTGCCCCAGCCCCCCGGCAGCTCCGGTAATGAGGATCGTTTTGTCGGTGAGATTCATGGGTGTTCCTTGGTTTCGAGATTGGTGTAGACTTTTTGGAGGAGGTGCAGCAGCGCCGATTTTTCCTGCGGGGTGAACCCATCGCTGAGGAGGTCGTTGAACGCGCGGCTGATCGGTATGATCGTTTCGACCAGTGCACGCCCCTGAGGGGTGGCGTAGAGGTTGATACTCCGGCGGTCCGAGGCGCTGGGGAGCCTTTTGAGCAGCCCTTTTTGTTCGAGGCGGTCGATGCTGCGGGTGATATTGGCCTGGTCCTTATAGGTCGAATCGGAGAGTTCCTTTTGGGTCAGCCCCTCGTTTTCGACGACCCGAAAGATGAGCGACCACTGCTCGGGGGAGATGCCGAAGCATTTGATCCGTTCGTTGAACTCCCCTTTCGAGAGGAGGGCGGTTTTATTCAGCACAAAGCCCAGTGAAGCATCCATATCAAAGTGCATCATGTCTCCTTTTTCAACATTCTACTCCGCCAAAAATTAATTGTCAAGTCAAATATTGATTTGACAATCGTATGACTTGAATAAAAAATGCAACGGCTGAATAACTGAACGTAAAAAAAGGAGTATTCATGTCCGAAACCACCGATCCCAAAAAAGAGCTGGCCCGTCTCAGACGCCTCGCAACCGAGATCGCATCCCAAATCCACGACATCGTCGAGGATACCCTCTGGAGCGATTACGTCAAAATGCCCGAGCTGGCCGCACAGCTGCACGATGCGGTCCAGGCGGCTAACGATTATAAAAAGCTCCATTCCCTCTAGGGGGCTTTCCCATGGCGACCAAAGAAGAGGTCCTCGCCCTGGAGATCTGCGAATGCGGCGGCAAAAACGTCGCGCAGGCGATCACGATTTTCCAGGAAACGTCGCTTCCTTATAAAAAAGCCAAAAAACTCGTCACCGAATGCGACAAAAGCTGCTGCCGCGCAGCCCTTCTGCGTCTCTTCGAGATGGCCTATTTCGGAAACTTCGACTACGACGAGATCGAACGGCTGATTCAGCTGCGCCATGATAAACTGGCCGAAATTCTCGAAAGGATGAAAACGGGACGATGACGATCCGCCGCGCCGCACCGGCCGACATCGATGCGATGGCGGCTCTCCTCGCCGAACTGTTCGAAATCGAAGACGATTTTACGATTGATCCTGAAAAGCAGAAACGGGGCCTGAGCCTGCTGCTGGAGGATGCGGAGGCGGTGGTATTGGTCGCGGAGGTCGGCGGCAGCGTCGCGGGGATGATATCGATGCAGCGCCTCGTCTCGACCGCGGAGGGGGGATTCGTAGGACTGATCGAGGACGTCGTCGTCGCCTCCCCCTTCCGCGGGGCCGGGATCGGGACCCACCTGCTCGAATCGCTCATCGCGCAAGCGCAAAACCAGGGGATGAAGCGGCTCGCGCTGGGGGTCGATCAGCGAAATCCCAAGGCCATCGCGTTTTACGCAAAATACGGATTCGTCGCCGGGAATATGGGGCTGATGTACCG
>CAZBIR010000099.1:0-4954 GCA_964491035.1 uncultured Sulfuricurvum sp. | reverse complement strand
ATGGGAGAGAGTGCTATGTTCGCCCTCATGAACAGCGATACCAACGCTTCGGCACGCCTCGTCCTTCCCGATCTTTCGAAGCAAAATTTGACCTTTAAACTCAACACCGTGATGTTGCCCAAACCCAAAATGGGGGGATACTACGCGATGGTAGCGGAGGGGACCAGTACCGATAGCACCTTTAGCGCCATCCGCTATCTCTCCCTCCACGGTCGTCCGGCCGGAATTTCCCCAACGAAGCTCACCGCCCTCCCCAAAACGGCGCTCGAAATCGTCCCCGATCCGCTCCACCGCGAGCATGATCGCTATACTGCTTCCAAAACCTACCGTTTCGTCGCGAGGTTCGAGGGAAAACCCCTCGGCAACACCTCCATCACATTAGAGACCCACAACACCCCCGCACACACCTATACCACCGACGAGAATGGAGTAGCGGAAATCACCCTTCCGAATGATTTTAGCGATGTTAAACCCGATCGCCGTGCCAATAAACCCTCCGAGTTTTTAATCACCCTCCGACACGATGCGGCCGGCACACACTACGTCAGTACATTCACGATGCCCTATTCCGCCAACCCGAACGACTTCTGGCAATCTCAGGAGTGGGGAGCGGGAGCCATTGTTATCGGTTTTCTAGGGGGTCTTTTGATCTATCGCCGTACACAAAAAGGGGCTAAACATGGATAAATTATTGACCGTAACGGCTCTGCGCCGTGTCGTCCAGCTCACCGCCTTTTTCTTTTTCGTCTACGGGGCGATGGTTTTCACGACGTTTTATACCGACGACAAACTGACCCAGGCCCTCCCCGCCCTCTCGTGTGCCTACGACCAGAAGGGGGGAGATTACTGTGCCCTCATCCCGTTGCAGCATCAGATGGATCACCGTGTCTCTACCCTCTTTACACAGAACGCAGGGGCAATGGAAGCGCTGATGGGGACGCTCATCACTATCGCTACCGTCGCCGTGCTCATCCTCATCCTCAACAAAGCGTTCTGCGGATGGCTCTGCCCTCTGGGATTTTTCCAGGAGATTGTCGGGATGATCGGAACCAAGCTGGGACTCAAACAGCTTCCTTCCCTCTCGAAAGAAACAATCACTAAAATCCGTCCGGTCAAATGGTTTATTTTCCTCTTTCTCGTCCTCATTTTCCCCCTTCTGACCGGGATCGGACTGCTGGGGCACGAATGGGGATCGCCGTTTTGTTCCATCTGCCCCAGCCGTATTATGACGACCCTCGCGGTGGGCGATATGTCTCAGGTCTACATTTCACAAGCGGGATGGGGGTACTTTGCCCTCTCGCTGATCGCCGATCTGCTGTTTGGACTGATGGTGGCACTCGCCCTCTTCGTACGCCAACCATTCTGCCGCATCTGCCCGATCCTGCCGATGCAAACCCTGTTCAAAAAGATCGGTCTGCTCCGCCTGGTCAAAAACGGCTCATCCCACTGCGAGGGGTGTTCCAACTGCGTCAAAGCGTGTCCGATGGATATCTACGAGATCGGGGAGCATGCTGCAAATGAGAACATCACCCATACCGACTGCACCCTCTGCGGTCGATGCGTCGAATTTTGTCCGCAGGATGGGGTGATGAGCTTCAAATACGGTCCCGCAACGATCCTCACCTCCTCCAAAGCATCCTTCAAAAAACGGGTCAAAATCGATAAATGGTGGAGAGGCTAAAGGGTGGAACCGCTAGCCCTCTTCTCCCTCTTCATCGTTGCCCTCTCATACGGAGCGACGGCGTGTATGTTTTCGTGCATGCCCATCGTTTCGCCGATACTGCTGGCAAACGGCGCAACCCGCGAGGCGAGCCTGCGCGCACTGCTGCCCCTCACACTGGGGCGAATCAGCGGATACGTTTCCCTCGCCCTCATCGCCTATATGGGATCGTTTTTTATCAAATCGCTCATCCGTGATACGGAGCTGATGGGGTATCTGCTGGGGAGCCTCACCCTCTTTATGGCGTTTCGTCTTTGGACCCAGGCTCGGCGCAGTGCCTCATGCTGTACCTCTGCCCCCGCAACGCCCAAAACCACCCTCTCGCTCTATCTGAGCGGGGCGCTCCTCTCGATGTCGATCTGCGCTCCGGTGGTCACGATGATGACCCTCTCCGCCGCATCGAGCACGTGGTACGGAGCGCTCGCCTATGGATTCGTTTTTGCGCTGGGGGCGAGCATCCTATGGTTTTTGTTTTTTTCGGTCGTTCTCACCAAAATTCTCCAGGAATCTTTGGTCCATTTAGGTACTTATCGTACCTTCTTGCGACATGCCGCACCGATTTTTTTGGCGCTGGTCGGGATCGCTATTTTTAACGGATGGTTACACCTATGATGACAGCCGCACGCAAATCGTTTGCCCTTTCGCTCGCTTTTCACACCCTGATGGGTTCGCTCGGATTTTGGGTCCTGACCCTCAGCCACACTCCGCCCCCCCTCCCGGAGATGGAATCGCGGAAGATGGTGCTCGTCCCGCTTGGCGATCCCGCCCCCACCTCCCACCATCTCCCGGACGTCGATCCCATGACGCCGCCGCTGCCTGCTCAGGCTTCCGTCCCGATGCCACAGCCGCGTGTCGAACCGCCCGCCAGAGTCGCCAAAACGCCGACGCCCGAACCCCGGACCGCGACCCCCGCGCCCACCGCCGCGCCGGAGCCTTCCGTCGTTGCAGCACCGAGCGCCCTCCCGAATCCACCCCGCCATCAGGCATCAGATACCGTCCCGCCCCCACCGCCCCCTGCCGCAGACCTCACCTCCGAAAAAAAGGCTTTTTTCGCTTCATTGCGCACCACCATCCAAAACCACCTCCGCTACCCTTCGGCCGCACGCCGCCGGGGGATGCAAGGAGAGGTCAGCGTCCGCTTCACCCTCCAAGAAGACGGCCGGATCGAAGGGATTGCAATCGATCAGGGTGCAGAAGTCTTTCACAACGCCGCCCGATCGGCGGTTGCTGCGGCTTCGGGCATCGCGATCCCCAAAACCCTCCAAAACGCATTCCCCCAAACCATCAACCTGACTCTCGAATTCCGCCTCGGTAATGCTGCCGGGTAACGCCCTTAGCCCAGTTAATCCGATAAGTTCAGTTTTTCTTATCGCTTGGCGGGCTATCATTAACCCCTACAACCCTTTCAGGAGTCAGCCATGCGTTTGATCATGATTACCCTCGGCCTCTTCAGCGCCGCCGCGTTCGCGTGCGGCAACCCGGCCTGCGGAAGCGGTGCAAAAGAGCAACCCGCCTTCCTCGAAACCATTACCTACGCCCTCAGCGAACTGGGGCTCGAAGAGAATTCGGATCTGCAAACCGCCGTGCGCCTCTACAAAAAAGAGATAAAGCCTCTCTCCCCTTCCGTCCCTTCCGAAGCGTTTGTAGGGGGCCATTTCAACCCCGCCGCGTACATCGCCTATGCCCCCGATGCCAAAGCGCTCAAAGCCCAGATCGACCTCTTCGAAACGATTTACCTTATCCTCGACGATGAACAGAAAAAAGAGTTTCCGCGCCTGATGGGGATGTACCAGCACCATATCCGCTATGCCCTTCCCCCGCGCCGTCCCGGATGCGGCATCGGCGATTTCGGGGGTTCCTGCGACGTCCGTTCCAGCCCCGATTGCGGTCCCAAAAGCACCCCGTCCGCACCCCGGAAAAAAGCCGCTCCCGCGAAACGCTAAGGAGCGCTATGGTATAATCGCCCCCATTATTTAGCCCCTTGAAAAGGTTCTTGATTATGGGTCAGACTATTACCGAAAAAATATTCTCCGAGCACGTCGGACGTGCCGTGTATGCGGGTGAAATCGTCCGATCGCCCATCGACATGGTCATCGGAAACGACATCACCACCCCCATCTCGATCAAAGCGTTCGAAGATTCGGGAGCGACCAGACTTGCCAATCCTGATGGCTTCTCGATCGTCCTCGATCACTTCATCCCCGCCAAAGACATCGCCTCGGCCAACCAGGCCCGCGTCAGCCGCGATTTCGCGAAAAAGCATGCCATGAAACACTTTTTCGACGAAAAAGACATGGGGATCGAGCACGCCCTCCTCCCCGAAAAAGGGCTCGTCGTCCCCGGCGACGTCATCATCGGTGCCGACTCGCATACCTGTACCCACGGAGCACTCGGCGCGTTCTCGACGGGGATGGGCTCGACCGACCTCGCGTTCGCGATGGTGACGGGAGGAAACTGGTTCAAGGTCCCCGAATCGATCAAGGTCGTCCTCACCGGCAAACCGGGCAAATACACCACCGGAAAAGACGTCATCCTCGAAGTGATCCGCATGATCGGCGTCGACGGTGCCCTCTACCGCACTCTCGAATTCACCGGGGAAACGATTCAGTACCTCAGCATGGACGACCGTTTCAGTATGTGTAACATGGCGATCGAAGCGGGGGCCAAAAGCGGTATCGTGGCCTACGATGCCATCACGGCTGAATTCCTCGCCGACAAGCCCCTCGCGCGCGAACCGAAAATCCACTATTCCGATGACGATGCCACCTACGTTCAGGTCCTCGAAATCGATGTGGGTAAACTCGAACCGGTCATCGCCTACCCGTTCCTCCCCAGCAACGGCCACAGCCTCAGCCAGGCAGTAAGCGATCACATCAAAGTCGATCAGGCGTTTATCGGCAGCTGCACCAACGGCCGCCTCAGCGACCTCAAAATCGCCGCCGAAATCCTGAAGGGCAAACGGGTCCACCCTGATGTGCGCCTCATCGTCACGCCGGGGACCCAACGGATCCTCCGCGAAGCGACGAAACTGGGTTACATCGACATCATCGTCGATGCGGGCGGCGTCGTCTCCAACCCCACCTGCGGCGCGTGTCTGGGCGGATACATGGGGATCCTCGGTGACAACGAAGTCGCCATCGCCACCACCAACCGCAATTTCGTCGGTCGTATGGGGGCACGCAGCTCCAAAGTCTACCTCGCCAACTCCGCCGTCGCCGCCGCTTCGGCGATCAC
>CAZBIR010000098.1:0-5313 GCA_964491035.1 uncultured Sulfuricurvum sp. | reverse complement strand
GGTTCGAATCCCCTTGGGGTCACCACTTCATTTTTTTATAAATCATTTAACAGCCGCCATTCCATTCACAAAACCTGATTCTGTGTTACAATCGTCTATCGCCGATTCTATCAAGTGAGGTTGCTTTTGAAAGATGGAACGTATTTAAAAGATGAGCTCGACAAACTCATCGTCTCCGAAATCTCTATCTTTAACTTCATTCAATCAGGTTCACTTGATGGGATATGGTACTGGGATCTGGAACATCCCGAAAACGAGTGGATGAGCCCGAGATTCTGGGAAGTCCTGGGATATGACCCGGCGGAGATGAAACATCTTGCTTCGGAATGGCAGGATAAAATTTTCCCGGAAGATTTGCAGGTCGCCGTCGATAATTTCCACAAACACCTCGAAAACCCGAAACACCACTACGACCAGATTGTCAGATACCGGCACAAAGACGGTTCAACCGTCTGGGTCCGGTGCCGCGGCATCGCCATCCGGGATGGAAACGGCAAACCGGTCCGGATGCTCGGAGCCCACAACGACCTGACGGAAATTATGAAGGCCAAAGAGGAAATCGAAGAGCTCAACAAACAGCTCTCCGAGCAGGCCAACAAAGATTTTCTAACCAAACTCTATAACCGGCGCGGGTTTGAAGAGCATTGCCGTGAATTGATCGAGTTGGCCAAACGGGCCGGCACCATGATAAGTATCGCCATGTTTGATCTCGATCATTTCAAGAAGATTAATGACACTTATGGACACGAGACAGGGGATCAAGTACTAAAGCACGTCGCCAACATACTGCAAGACGCCAGCCGCAAAAGTGATCTGATCGGACGCTACGGCGGAGAAGAGTTCATATTGATCATGCCGCCCCGGACAGATAAAGAAGAGGCCGTTGTGGCGGCAGAGAGGGTTCGGCTGTACGTTCAAAACCACTCTTTGGAAAACGTGGACCGCATTACCATCAGCGCGGGAGTGGCCACCGTTCTCCCGCAGCAACAAAATACGAACGATGAAGTGTTTGAGCTCTTGCGCCAACAGGCGGATAAAGCGTTATACTGTGCCAAGAACACTGGCCGAAACAGGGTTGTCCATTTTGATGATATAAAAAACTGACAGAGGCGGGAGAACGATTTAACGCGACTCCCCCTCCGCAAAAGAATAGCCGTTTTTTCCGCCGCATTTGACGCTATACATCGCCTTGTCGGCACGGTGGATGATGTCGGTCGCACTCATTCCCGGATAGGGAAAACGGCAGATGCCGATGCTACTCCCCAGCTCCAGCCCCTCCGGGACCTCCGGGATCGGGCCGTTCAAAACGTCGAGGATTTTTCGGGCGATGGCCGATGCCCGGTGATCATCGGCTACATCGAGGGCGAGGATAAAAAACTCGTCCCCTCCGATCCGGGCGACCGTATCGATCTCCCTCACCGCCGGAGACAGGATCTGCGCAACGTGTTTGAGGACGGCGTCTCCGGCCCGGTGCCCCAGCGTGTCGTTAATCTGTTTGAAGCCGTCCAGATCGAGGAAAAATCCGCAGTGGCTCTTCCCCTCACGCAGCGCCAGCGCCATCGAGTGGTCAATCCGATCGTAAAGGAGGTCTCGGTTGGGGAGCCCCGTGAGGGGATCGTGCAGTGCCTTTTGCATGTGGTAGTGCCGTTCCTCGTCGAGTTCCCGCTCCCGCAGGTAGAGGAGCCTGCGCTGCCGTTCGGCCAGATAGCCGGCGGTCCCTCCGATCAGGTTCGCCGACACCAGGATTGCGTCGTGCGCCATCAGGATATGGGCGGGGTACCCCATCCCCCAGCCGAAAATGATGTTGTAGGCCAGCAGAAGCGAGACGTCGACCAGCAGCGCATAAACGAAACGGGTCCCGATGAAGTTGTAGGTGTAAAACGTCACGAGAGCCATCATCGGGTAGTAGTAAAACGTGCTCTCCAGCGGCAGCAGGGTCAGGATCGCGATGATCCCCACCCCCGCGGCGAGCCCCACCGACGCGAGGAGCCCATAAGCCGCTTTTTCAAAAAGCGGGGTAAAAGAGAGGGCGAGGACGGCGAGGGGAACGCACAAGGCGAGGTAGCGGATGTTCCAGACCTGCTCGGCAACGCCGGTGGGGACGAAACGGGAATCAAGCAGTCCGCATAACATATAGACCGCCATCCCGACAACCATCGCCGTCCGCCCCTGCAGCCGGGTCCGCGGGAGGGTGGAGCGGAAAAACTCCCGCTCCGTTTCGCGGTCGGAAAACCTCAGTGAAAGCGGATGCATCGTATTCATTCAACACCTTTGCAAACGGTACAGGATGGCACCAGGCGGATATTACGGCAACGATCATAGCATGTTTTCATATCTGGACGTTTAAATAAATATTTTAATCATACATATCGGAATCTGCGCCCTTTTTTTGCTTCCCCCTTTTTTCCCGTTACCAAATTATGCTACCATATTCCCATCAACCCCAAAAAAACGCACAAGGAAAAACCGTGAAAATCGTTTTGCCGATTCTCCTTTTACTGCTGTTCTCCGGATGTTCCGCTACATGGAACGGGATCAAACAGGATACTTCCGACGCGCTCCAGTGGACCAAAGACCGTATCGACGGCCGATGACCCCTCCCCGGTAAACGGGCCTTATGCTATAATGGCGCATCCGAATATTACTTCAAAGGAATCTGTCCGTAATGAACTGTACCGACCTGGGTGACAGGTGTTTTAAACCTCACTCCTCCGATGGAAGTGTCGCATGACGCTTTTGCTGACCTACCTCTTTATCGCTCTGGCCATCTCTTTTATGTGTTCGATTTTGGAAGCCGTATTGCTCTCCAGTACCCATTCGTACATCGAAACACTCCCCAAGACCAACGAAAAAACGATCGCGATCCTGAGAAATCTCAAATCGAACATCGATAAACCGATCGCCTCGATCCTGATCCTCAACACGTTTGCCCATACGATGGGAGCCGCCGGCGTCGGTGCCCAGGCGCAACTGCTGTTCGGATCGGAATGGCAGACCGCCATCGCGTTCGTTCTGACGCTGCTGATCCTCTACGCTTCCGAGATCATCCCCAAAACGATCGGGGCGCTCTACTGGAAATCGCTCCTGATCCCCTCGGCCTACCTGATCTCGTTCCTGATCAAGATCACCTACCCCCTTGTATGGTTTTCGTCGCTGATTACGAACTTCATCTCCAAGGGCAAAAAGAAGCACACCAATTTTTCGCGCGACGAGATCATGGCCGTCGTCGCGATGGGGGAAAAAGAGGGGGCGCTGCTGAGCAAGGAGAGCACCCTGATCGAAAACCTCCTCAAGCTCAAACACATCCGTGCCCGCGACGTCATGACGCCGCGCAGCGTCGTGTTTGCCCTCCCGGCGACGACGACGGTCGGGGAGGCGATCAACGAAGACCGTCTCTACATCCACTCGCGGATTCCCATTTTCGACGAATCGATCGACCACATCACCGGGATTGTTTTCAACCAGACAATCCTCGAAGAGAGCCTCGAGGACAACGACGCCAAGACGCTCAGCGAGATCGCCTACCCCGTCCACAAAGTCTCCGAAAACGTCCCCGTTTCGGCACTGATCGACGTCTTCGTCAAAAAGAAGACCCACCTCTTCGTCGTCCACGACAACTACGGCCAGACGAGCGGAATCGTCACCCTCGAAGACGCGATCGAAGCGCTGCTGGGGGTCGAGATCGTCGATGAGATGGACGAGGTCGAAGACATGCAGGCCTTTGCCAAGGACAAAAACAAACTCTTCCAGGACAAAATGCTCCTCGAGAAAAAACGGCTCGAATCGCTGCGCGGCGTTTAACGGCTTTGGGAAATGATCTGCGGCACCACCCGGTTGACCGTATCGACGGGGATCGCGAACCCCACCCCCGCGTAAGCCCCCGAGGGGCTGTAAATGGCCGTATTGACCCCGATGAGCCGCCCGGCGCTGTCAAGCAGCGGTCCCCCCGAATTGCCGGGGTTGATCGCGGCGTCAGTCTGGATCAGATTCCCGATCAAGCGGCCGCGCCGTTCCCCGATCGAGCGGTCCAGCGCCGAAACGATCCCCGTCGTGAGGCTCCAGTCGAGCCCGAAGGGGTTGCCGATCGCGAACACTTTCTGCCCTACCCGCAGCGTTTTGCTCTCCCCGATGGCGATCGGGCGGGGAGGCTTGAAGGGGACGTTGATCTTGAGCACCGCCAGGTCGTGCTCGGGGGATGAGCCCACCAGCGACGCGGGGTAGTCGCGCCCGTCGCTGAGGCGGACGTGCGCTTCGCTCGCCCCCGCGATGACGTGATGGTTCGTCACGATGTGCCCCCACTCGTCCCACACGAATCCCGACCCCGCCCCGCGGGGGATGCTGTAGACGTTGCGGGTCCAGACGTCCATGACGGCCTCGGCGGTGGCGATGTAGACGACCGAGTTTTTGTTGTTTTCAAACAGCTCGATGCTCCGCTGCTCCTCGTCGCACAGTTCGCCACGCGCGCTCACCTCACGGGGTGCGGGGTCCGGGGCCAGCGTTTCGGAAAACCACCCAAACGCCTCCCACGCCAGGATCGCCCCGGCCGCGATCGAAACCATCAGCAAAAATCCCCCGCTTCCCCGGACGCTCATCCCCTCCCCTTTTTGGCTAAAATGGTGCAGCTATTTTAATACGGAACGTTCAATGCGTCAATTCCTTCTCTCCCTTTTTCTCCTCTCCTGCGCCCTTTTGGGTAACGAACCCCTGCAATGGGGCGAAAACGTCACCGGGGTAGTCACGACGTTCAGGCCCGAGGGCAAAGAGATCGCCCTGACGTTCGACGCATGCGGCGGAAGCGCCAAAAGCTCGCAGTACGATGCCGCGCTGATCGACTACCTCGCAAAGCACCGCATCCCCGCCACCCTTTTCATCAATTCCCGGTGGATCAGAAGCAACCCCGAAGCATTCGAAAAGCTCGCTTCGGATCCCCTCTTCGAAATCGCCAACCACGGCACGGCCCACCGCCCCCTCTCCATCAACGGCCGCAGCGTCTACGGCATCGCGGGAACCGCCTCGCCTGACGAGGTCGTCTCCGAGATCGAGGGGAACGGCCAGCTGATCGAAAAACTCACCGGAAAACGCCCCCTCTTTTTCCGTTCCGGGACCGCCTATTACGACGAAGAGGCGGTCCGGATCGCCCGCTCAATGGGGGTCGAAATCGGCGGTTTCAGCGTACTGGGGGATGCGGGAGCGACGTTTAGCGCAGAGAAAGTGGCGGCCCAGGTTTCCGGAGCCAAAAGCGGCGATATCGTGCTGCTCCACATGAACCACCCCGAAAGCGGTACACGCGAGGGGGTAATCGAGGCGGTCGAG
>CAZBIR010000097.1:0-5397 GCA_964491035.1 uncultured Sulfuricurvum sp. | reverse complement strand
CCACCAAAACCGCTTCGGGAATCATCATCCCCGACAACGCCAAAGAGAAACCTTCACAGGGGACCGTCGTTGCCGTAAGTACCAAAGTCGAAAACGTTTCTACAGGTGATACTGTCGTTTTCGGAAAATATGCCGGCAATGAACTGACTCTGGAGGGCAAAACGTACCTCGTCATCGACGCGGACGATCTGCTCGGAATTGTAAAATAATTATTGATATTAGGAGTACATTATGGCAAAAGAGATCCATTTTTCCGACGAAGCACGCAACAAACTGGCCGCCGGTGTCCAGAAACTGACCGACGCCGTCAAAGTCACCATGGGACCCCGCGGACGTAACGTCCTGATCCAGAAAAGCTACGGCGCGCCGAGCATCACCAAAGACGGCGTATCGGTTGCCAAAGAGATCGAACTCAAAGACCCCCTCGAAAACATGGGGGCGCAGCTGGTCAAGCAGGTCGCTTCCAACACCGCCGACGAAGCGGGTGACGGTACGACGACGGCTACCGTTCTGGCCAACGCGATTTACCAGGAGGGTCTTCGCAACATCACGGCAGGTGCGAACCCGGTCGAAGTGAAACGGGGGATGGATAAAGCCCTCGAAGCGATCCTGGAGAACCTCAAAGCTTCCAGCCGCATCATCAATGATAAAAAAGAGATCGCCCAGGTTGCGACGATCTCGGCCAACTCCGATGAGCGTATCGGTGCGATGATCGCCGAAGCGATGGAAAAAGTGGGCCGCGACGGTGTTATCACCGTTGAAGAAGCCAAAGGGATCAACGACGAACTCGACGTCGTCGAGGGGATGCAGTTCGATCGCGGTTACCTCAGCCCCTATTTCATCAATAACTCTGAGAAAATGACTGTTGAGCTGGATCATCCGTTTATCTTGTTGTTCGATCAAAAAATCTCGAACCTCAAAGATTTGCTTCCGGTTCTCGAACAAGTCCAAAAAAGTTCACGCCCGCTTCTCATCATCGCCGAAGACGTCGAGGGTGAGGCGTTGGCAACGCTGGTCGTCAACAAATTGCGCGGTATCCTCAACATCACCGCGGTCAAAGCTCCGGGATTCGGTGACCGCCGCAAAGCGATGCTCCAGGATATCGCGATCCTCACCGGTGGTCAAGTTATTTCTGAAGAGATCGGCCGCACCCTCGAGAGCGCGACAATCGCCGACCTCGGAAACGCCTCGCGCGTCGTGATCAGCAAAGACAACACCACCATCGTCGACGGTGCGGGTGACAAAGCGATGGTCGAGATGCGTATCAAAGAGATCCGCACCCAAATCGATGCAACCAGCAGCGAATACGACAAAGAAAAACTTCAAGAGCGTTTGGCAAAACTTGCCGGCGGTGTCGCGGTTATCAAAGTCGGTGCAGCGACCGAAACCGAAATGAAAGAGAAAAAAGACCGTGTAGACGACGCCCTCTCGGCGACCAAAGCGGCCGTCGAGGAAGGGATCGTTATCGGAGGCGGTGCGGCTCTGATCCGCGCGGCAGCGGGTGTATCGCTCAACGATCTTCCGCATGATCAGAAAATCGGATGTGAAATCATCCTCCGCGCAATCAAAGCTCCCGTCAAGCAGATCGCCATCAACGCGGGATACGATGCGGGTGTCGTTGTCAACACGATCGCAACCGCCGAAAACAGCAATATCGGGTTCAACGCCGCAACCGGAGAATACGTCGATATGTTCGAAGCGGGGATCATCGATCCGCTCAAAGTCGAGCGCGTAGCGTTGACCAACGCCGTCTCGGTTTCCAGCCTCCTGCTGACCACCGAAGCAACGATCCACGAGATCAAAGAAGACAAACCGGCCATGCCGGATATGGGTGGAATGGGCGGAATGCCCGGGATGATGTAATCCCCCCAACCCTTCTTCCTTCTGTGCCTCTTCGGAGGCGCTAAAACCCTTCCCTTGCCTGTCACACTCTATCAGCCTGCCACACCAAGGAGTCTTTATGCCTGTTTCTCTCCCCGACGCGATCGGCCTTCTGGGTGTCATCGTCATCGTGATCACCTACATGCTGCTGCAATTCGAACGCCTCTCCCCCAAAGCACTCCCGTTTTCATTTTTTAACGCGCTCGGCGCTTTTATGATTCTCGTATCGCTCCTGTATGACTGGAACCTCTCAGCCTTCGTGATCGAATTTTTCTGGATGATTCTAAGCCTTTACGGTATCGCAAAATATTATGCTGCAAAAAAACGCACGGATAAATAAAATTTAACTTGTTATAAGATGCCGAGGACTAGAATAATATAAATTTTACCTATACGAGGTTGTCCGTGAAACGTATTATGAGCGCCCTGATCGTCCTTTCTCTCTCATCCCAAGCCGAAGTGCGCAAAGAATTTTATGAAAACGGCCAGGTCGAGCTCGAGGAAAATTACGAAAACGGCGTACGTCACGGTGAAGCGCGAAGCTACTTCGAAAGCGGAAAACTCGAAGCACAGATGCATTACGTCAACGGTAAACGCGACGGGGTGACAAAAAGCTATTACGAAAACGGTCAGCTCGAATCGACGATTTATTACCGTAACGGCAAGCGCGACGGAATGACGCGGAGTTATTTCCCGGACGGGAGAGTAGAGTCGGAAGTACTATTCAAAAACGGCGTCCCCGCCCCGCGCCCCTAGCGCGCAGAAGTGGGCGAAAGCCTCAGGAGAGTTCCCCCTCCTCGGGGAGGGCTTCTTCATTGGCTCTTTTGTTTTCCCAGACCGAGTGCAAAAAGGCGATGGCGATAAGCCCGATACCGATCGTCCCCGTCACGAGTTCGCTGACGTGCATCGTGATTTTCATCAGCATGATCAGCGCCAGTATCCCGATCGCGTAGTGGGCCCCGTGTTCGAGATAACGGAAGTGCGAGAGGGTTTTGTGCTCGACGAAATAGATCGTCATGCTCCGCACAAACATCGCCCCGACCCCCAGCCCGATCATAATGATGAAGATGTTACTGGTCAGCGCGAACGCCCCGATAACCCCGTCAAAGCTGAAACTCGCATCGAGCACCTCGAGGTAAATGAACCCGGCAATCCCGCTCTTGACCGTTTCGGACGAGAGAAAATGGTCCAGCATCCCCAGTAACGAGTGGAGCAGTACCCCGTACATAAACGCCTGCACGATCCCGAAATCCTGGGTGATGTGTCCCAGCGCGATACCGACCATAATCGCGGTGATCAGCTCGATGTTATTGACGCTGGAGGCCTTCTCCATAAACCTGGACCCCTCGACGAACGTCACCCACTTGATATCCTTTTCCTCAAAGAAAAAGTCCAGGAATACCATCAGCAAGAACGCTCCCCCGAACGCGAAAATCGTCCCCTCGGTCGTTTTGAGCACTTTTTCGTACTCATCGGGCTGATTCATCGCCACCTGCAGCGTCTCGACCATCCCCATTCCCGTCACGAACGACACGATCGCCAGCGGGAACACCAGACGCATCCCGAACACCGCGATGGGAATACCGAAGATAATGAACCGTTTCTGCCAGATCGGGTCCATTGTCTCAAGGACTTTGGCGTTGACAACCGAGTTGTCGAACGACAGCGAGATCTCCAGAATCGTCAGCAAAAAGGTGATGTACACCGCGGCCAGGCCGCCCAGAAAATACGCCGTAATCAGACCGATGGCCATGATCGCAAACGAACTGTAAAAGTAACGCATTGGCATCCCCGTAAAGATTGATGGAGAAATTATAACTTATAACGGATAATTAATGTCGTCTTTTTAAAAATGGGCATCGTGCCACTGTACCAGCGAGAGGCGAAATCCTTCCCGGACCGGGAGCACTTCGTGGGAGAAATAGGGGTTCGAGAGAAACACGACCATGTCCCCCGCTTCGGGACGGAGGGTAATCGTATTCCCCTGCGCGTCGCACAGATAGTTGAACAGAAGCTCCCCCCCGCTGAAATGATCCGTGTCGGTCGGATGGGGAGTATAGGAGGTGGTAAAGAGGACCGTCGTGAGTTTGCGCTCCGGCGCTACGGTTTTATACCCGATGACATTTCCTTCGCGATCACGAAGCTCGCTCGCATCATCGGAGTGTTTGACGTAAAACGATCCGCTCTCGTAGCCCAACACCTGCACGTCGGTTGGCTTAGCCAAAGAGAGGGCGAAAAATGCTTCGATCTCGCCCCGAACCGCTTCAAAACGGCGATCATAGATGGCGCGGTGATCAGGGGTTAGGGTATGGATATCGGTGCGCCGGATCGCGGTATCGAGCGATTTACCCCGAAGTTCTGCCTGTACCGCCGCTTTATCGGCGAGCGCCGCGTCGGTGATGGCGCGGCACTCGGCGGGGCTGAGGACCCCCTCCAGCACCAGATAGGGAAAATCGTGGTAGGGATTGGGAAGACGCCTGGTCGGTATCTCCATCCCCAGCAATTCGTCACGGGCGTAAACGTAGTTACTGATCTGGTGCATTTATTTTTTATCGGTCACGATGTAAAGCTGCTCGTGGCCGAGCCGCTTGAGGACGTCCATGACCCCGACGAAATTCTGGAATGCCGCCTCTTTATCGCTGTAGAGAACCACGCTCATCTCCTTGCCCCCCGCGACGACACGCTGCTCGAATTCGGCCAGGCTCACCTGCGTCTTTTCATCGATCCACAGACTCCCGTCTTTTTTGATCGTCAGCTTGAGCTCACTGGGTTTGTGCTCGGCCGCGCTCCCTTTGGCTTCGGGGAGATCGACGGGGATCAGCCCCGTTTTGACGAACGTCGCGGTGGTGAGGACCATGACGAGGAGGACAAGCATGATGTCGATGAAGGGGATGACGTTGATCGAATCGATCCGTTTCATTTTCTTCACGGCTTATCCTTTGGTTTTGTTCTGGATTTCCCAACGGGTGATGATCTTCTCCATTTTCCGCAGCAGGATGTTGTAAAACACGATCGATGGGATCGCAACCACCAGCCCCATCGCCGTCGCCTTGAGCGCCAGCGCCAGACCCGTCATGATCTTTTTGGGATCGACCGCCCCGGCGTCACCGAGGGCGTAGAAGGTGATCATGATCCCCAGAACCGTCCCCAGCAGCCCGACGTAAGGGGCGTTTGAGCCGATCGTCGCGATCGTGCTGACGTTATTCCCCAGATCGAGTTCAAGCTCCTCTTTGCTTTCGTAATCGCTCAGACGGATTGAACCGTACGTCATCAGCCGCTCGATAAAAAACCATAGCGATACCACGCTCATCACCACCAAAATCCCGATTACCCCGTAATCGAGCGCCTGTTCCGCCCATGTAAGCCAACTGTTATCCATTCTGTTTATCTCCTTTTTTAAATTCAAGTTTGACGCAGGTCCCTTCCCCGATGCGGGAAGCGACGTGCAACGCAATGCCGTACCGGTCGCAATAGCGTTTGACGAAACTCAGCCCGATCCCATAACCCGGCATCGTC
>CAZBIR010000096.1:0-5449 GCA_964491035.1 uncultured Sulfuricurvum sp. | reverse complement strand
AAAAGGAGTTTCAATGCGTACATTGACACTGAAAATCAGTGACGATTATTTCGATCGTGTTGTCGGGTTGATAGAAATGCTCCCGAAAAAAGCGGTAAAAATTGCCGAAGATAAAAAATCCCAAGAGATCGAAGCCCTCCAGCGTAATATCAAAGAAGCTGTGGAGGATGTCAAAGCCGGACGGGTAAAAAGTATCCGAACGATCAAGTGAAAAAACTCTCCTCCATCGTCATTCTCGAAACCGAAAAATTTTCCAAATCCGTTAAAAAACTCAAAAAACGATTTCGTCACATCGAAGATGATTGTGCGGAATTTGTTGAACACATCGAGCATGAAGAAGATTTGGGGATTCATTTGGGGGATGGAGTGTATAAAGCACGTGTCGCCAACTCCGATAAAAAAAGCGTCAAAAGTGGCGGTTATAGGCTCATTTCTTACCTAAAACTTATCGATAATGAACTTTATTTACTGTTTATCTATGATAAAAGCGATTTTGAAAATCTCAGCGAAAGCGAGATAGATGCGTTAGTGTTGGCATCATTCAAATAGCACTCAAAACACCTCTTTGACCCGTCCCACTTCCCCGCTCATCAGCCGTACTTTGATGCCGTGCGGATGGGAGGGCGATTTGGTGAGGATGTCGCGGACGATCCCTTCGGTCAGTTTGCCGGTTCTCTGATCTTCTTTGAGGACGATGGAAACCCGTTTGCCGCTCTGGATGTTCTTGCGCTCGGTACCGTTCATGTTCAGTCTCTGAGGTTGAGCCAGGAGGGGGGATTGTCGAAGTGGAGGCCGCTTTCGTGCCAGTCGCATTTTTCGCCGTGGCGGGAGTGGAGTTTTCCGTCGATGAGGGTGTATTGCATCCCGGTGATGATGCTGGTGAGGAGTTTGCCTTTGTCGAGCGCTTCAAATACGGCGTCTCTGGTTTCCATGAAATCCCCTTTGGTGTGCGGTTTGTTAAAACTCCCGAGGGGGTCTTAATAAAACGCAGGCGACACGAGTGCCGCCCGGAGGGGGTTACAGCGCGGTAACGTTTTCAGCCTGGGGACCTTTGTCGCCCTGACCTACGGTGTACGTTACTTTTTGCCCTTCGTCGAGGGAGACACGCTCATAACCGGTGCGGTTAACCTGACGGAAGTGGACGAAAAGATCCTTGTCACCGTTTTCCTGCTGGATGAATCCGTATCCTTTTTCGCCGTTGAACCATTTTACGGTTCCATTGAGTAATGCTGCCATGTTGAGGCCTTTGTTGTGGTATTACACCCCGCCTGTACGGAGTGGTCGAAAATATAATATGGAGTTTTCTAAGGGACGGGTCGTACTGATAGCGGTCAATATAAAACGAGCCAAAGATGAGACTCTAAATCATCTTTCTTAAGAGACAGTATAGCGGAAATTTCCTGTTTTACTACCCCAGAAGCGCAATTAGTTCTTCAAGCCGCCCAATTCGGTGGGTCGCAGCGGTGAAATCGTGGTTTTCGGTAAAACGGTTGTGGACGATGACGCACTCGATTCCCGCCGCGACCGCCGATCTCAGCCCCCGCTCGGAGTCTTCGATGACGACCGTCTCCTCTCTGTTTCCTCCCAGACGTTCCAGCCCCAGCAGGTAAGGGTCGGGATGGGGCTTGGCGCGGGGGTATTCGCCGCTGCACAGGACGAACTCCATGCAGTCGGTGAGGCCGCGCGAGGCGTGAATCAGCTCGAAATCGCAGCGCAGCGCCGAGGTGACGATCCCCATCCGGTAGCGGCCTGCGAGTTCGGCGAGCACCTCCCGTACCCCGGGGATGGTGATCTCCTCGGTGCGGAGGTAGCGCTGGTAGAGCGCGTTGCGCTCGGCGCGCCAGAGGTCGGTGACGCTCATGCTCACCCCTTCCTCTTCGGCGATGAGAAACGCGCTTTGCCCCGCGATCATGATGTCGCGGTAACGCTGCGGGGTGAGGTGAAACCCTTTGGACGCGAGGACTTCGGCACTGGCGGTGTAGTACCAGTGCTCGGTATCGACAAGGACGCCGTCGTTATCGAAAAGGATCTGCGTTTTCATCGCCCGGGGGTCACACCTTGGACTGGACGGTGATTTTGACCGCTTCGAAGAGCTCGGCCGCTTTCTGGATCATCGGCTCTTTGAGGAGGTCGCCGCCGTCAAATTCCCTGCTGCTTGTCTCGTCGCACTGCGCGACACAGCTTCCCACTCCAACTTCGGCCTCTTCGATCATCGAGGCGCTTTCGACGGCCTCTTCGCAAACGGCATCCTCGGGTTCGGGTGCAGGGGTGACCCCGGCGGTGCCCGGCGATGCGCCCGGCTCATCGGGGATCGGTTCGAGGGGTTTCGTACAGGGGTTGGAGCGGATCTGCGTCTCGATCCCGTATACTTCCCGGACGAACTGGCGGATGATCCCGAAGCTGTTTTTGAGGAGTTCGCGGTCTTCCCCCTCGGCGCAGCTTTCCCACGTAAGGACGCTGTCGCCGTAAGCGATGAACGTCACGTTTTTTACGAAGCATTCCCCCAGCTCGATGCTGCGGTCGCGGATCTTGTCGCAGAGCAGTTCAAACGGGCTTTTGGAAGGGATGATGGGGACGACGGTGACGCTGGGGGCCTCGGCGGGCTCAGAGGGGGCCAGGGGTGCGGAAACCGCAGCGTGGGGAGGATGGGGGGTGCGCGATTCGAGCGACTCGATCATCTCGTCGATCTCTTTGATCTTGAGTGCCTCGATCATTTTGAAGAGGACGAGGCTGACGACGAACCCACCGTCGGCATTGATCGCAAAGAGGCTTTTGGCGTCGCTGAGGATCCGGAAGAAGCGTTCGATGATCAGGGGGCTGAAGCGGTGGTCGCCCTCGTAGAGGCGCTCTTTGAGGTAGGCGATCAGTTCATCGACGACCATCTCCGCTTCGTAGGATTCGAGTTCCTTGAGCATTTCGGTGAGGCGGGCGCGGTCTTTGGCGAAGACGGCGTCAAAGAGGGTGCTGATGTAGTCGGGATCGAGGAGCCCCAGCATGTCGGCGACCGTCTTGACGTCGACGAATCCCTTGGAGTAGATGATCGCCTGATCGAGCAGGGTGAGGGTGTCGCGCAGGCTTCCCGAGCCGCTGCGGGCGAGGATGTCGAGCGCCTCGCCCTGGAACTCGATCCCCTCCCTGTGCAGGATGTGGGTCAGGTGGTGGACGATGTTGGGATGGCTGATCCGCTTGAAGCGGAAATGCTGGGTACGGCTCAAAATCGTCGGGGGGAGTTTGAGGGGGTCGGTCGTCGCCAGGATGAACTTGACGTACGGCGGCGGCTCTTCGAGGGTTTTGAGGAGGGCATTGTGGGCCTCCTTGGTCAGCATGTGGACCTCGTCGATGATGAAGATCTTGACGTTGGCGCTGGCGGGGCGGTACTTGGTGTGCTCGATCAGGTCGCGGATGTCGTCGATCTTGCGGCTGGAGGCGGCGTCCATCTCGATGATGTCGATGTGGCGCCCCTCGTTGGCCATCACGCAGTGGCTGCAGGTGTCGCAGGGGGCAGAGGTGGGGCCGTTTTCGCAGATCAGCGATTTGGCGAAGATACGGGCGGTCGAGGTTTTCCCCGAACCGCGCAGTCCCGAGAAGAGGTAGGCGTGGGAGAGGCGTCCCGAATCGAGGGCAAGGGAGAGGGTCTGGGAGATGCTCTCCTGCCCGATGAGCTCCTCGAAACGTCTCGGACGGTATTTGAGTGCCAGTACTTCGGATGTGCTCATTCAGCCTCTTTCGGTTTAGTCTAGTGAGTTTAGCATGGTTACGCTAAAACTTTTGCCCAGTATCGATTCGATCATCGCGGGCTCGATCGATCCGGTCGCAAACAGGCTCAGAGAGGTTTCCCCCGCGTTGCGGTGCCCTTTTTGCTCCATTAGCGTCAGCAGGCGGTTGGTGACCCCTTCGGCGCTGTCGACGAAGGTGATTTCCCGCCTCATCACCTGCTGTATCGCCGGCTTGATGAGCGGGTAGTGGGTGCATCCCAGTACGATCGTATCGACCTGTGCCTCCCGCATCGGGGAGAGCCACTCCTCCAGCATCGCGAGGGTTTGCGGGGTGTCGGTTTCCCCCGCTTCGATCTGCTGCACGAGGCCGGGGCAGGGTTGTTCGAACACCCGGACGTGATAGTGCTGGCTCAGCATTGCTACGAGGGCCTTGTACTTTTCCCCCTCCAGCGTCGCGGGGGTGGCGAGGACGCCGACGTTTTTGGTCACCGAATGGGAAATGGCGGGTTTAAGCCCCGGTTCGGTCCCGACGATGATGAGGTCGGGATACCGTTCGCGCAGTTCGGAAATCGCGGCGGAAGTGGCGGTGTTGCAGGCAACGACGAGGGCGTCGATGCGGTGGTGCTCGATCAGGTACGCGCTCACGCGTACCGAAAGGTCCCGTATCTGCTCGGGGGTTTTTTCACCGTAGGGGGCATGGGCCGTATCGGCGATGTAGACGATCCGCGCGCCGTGCAGGCGGCGGAGCATGGCGGCGACGATCGTGAGGCCGCCCAGTCCGGAGTCGAATACTCCGATCGTCATCGGTTATTTTCCGCCGCCGTCGTTCATGCTGTCGAGGAACTCGACATTCGATTTGGATTTGAGCATCGTATTGTAGAGGAAGCGGAGGGCTTCGACTTCATCCTCCTGCTTATGCAGCATGGAGCGCAGGACAAAGACTTTTTGCAGGACATCCGGCCCGAGGAGGAGCTCTTCTTTGCGGGTTCCCGATTTGAGGATGTCGATCGCCGGGAAGATACGGCGGTCGGAAATTTTGCGGCTGAGGACGATTTCGGAGTTTCCGGTCCCTTTGAACTCTTCGAAAATGACCTCGTCCATCCGGCTGCCCGTTTCGACGAGGGCGGTGGCGATGATCGTGAGGCTTCCGCCGTTTTCGATGTTACGCGCCGCACCGAAGAAGCGCTTGGGTTTGTGCAGGGCGTTGGCGTCAACCCCCCCCGAGAGGACTTTTCCCGAACTTGGCGTAACGGTGTTGTAGGCGCGGGCCAGACGGGTGATGGAATCGAGCAGGATCACGACGTCTTTGCCCAGCTCGACGCGGCGCTTGGCCCGTTCGATCACCATTTCGGCGACCTTGACGTGGTTTTTGGCCGGTTCGTCGAAGGTGGAGCTGTAGACCTCCCCTTTGACGGAGCGCTCCATGTCGGTCACCTCTTCGGGGCGTTCGTCGACGAGGAGAACCATCAGCTCGATTTCGGGATGGTTGTTGGTGATCCCGTGGGCGATCTCTTTCATCAATTCCGTTTTACCCGAGCGGGGAGGGGCGACGATGAGGCCGCGCTGCCCTTTACCGATCGGGGCGAAGAGGTCCATCATCCGTCCGGTGAGTTTCGTCGGCTGGTATTCAAGCTTGATCTGCTCCAGCGCGTACAGCGGCGTGAGGTTTTCGAACAAAGGACGTTTTTTGGATTCTTCGGGGGGGAGGTAGTTGATCGCTTCGACTTTGAGGA
>CAZBIR010000095.1:0-5532 GCA_964491035.1 uncultured Sulfuricurvum sp. | reverse complement strand
AACTCGATCCCGTACATCTTGATCTTGTAGCCGATCTGGCGGGCGGTCATCCCCAGGGCGCGGGCCGCCTTGGTCTGGATGCCGTGCGAATCGATGAGGGCCTGGATGATCGCGTCGCGTTCAAGCTCCTGCAGGCTCTTTTTCGTGATAGGGCCGTTCGGGGCGGGGGGTGGAGCCACCGGTGCGGCCGATACGGGGAAGATTGGGGCCGGTGATGGCTCCATGTGGAGCTTCTGGTAGTTGAACGGCAGGACGTGGTTGAGCATCTCGGGCTGGATCTCCCCCTCGGGGCAGATGAGGACGATCCGCTCCATCGTGTTCTGGAGCTCGCGGATGTTCCCCGGCCACGGGTAGTCGAGCAGCAGCTCCAGCGCCCCTTTGGAGAAGTGCATCGTTTTGCGGTGCTCTTTCATGAAGCGGTGGAGGTAGTGCTCGATGAGGAGTTTGACGTCCTCGTACCGCTCCCGCAGCGGCGGGAGGTTGATCGGGATGACGTTGAGGCGGTAGAAGAGATCCTCTCGAAACTCCCCCTTGCGTACCATCTCCTCGAGATTGCGGTTGGTCGCGGCGACGAGGCGGACGTTGGTACGAATCGTCTTCGTCCCCCCGACCCGCTCGAACTCCTGCTCCTGCAAAATCCGCAGCAGTTTGACCTGTAACGATGGGGTGATGTCCCCGATCTCGTCGAGAAAGAGGGTCCCTCCGTCGGCCAGTTCGAAGCGCCCCTTGCGCATCTCGCGCGCGTCGGTGAACGCCCCCTTTTCGTGCCCGAAGAGTTCGCTTTCCAGCAGCGTTTCACTGATCGCGGCGCAGTTGAGTTTGATGAACGGGCCGTTCTGGCGGCGGCTTAGGTTATGGATGGCGGTGGCGATGAGCTCTTTCCCCGTCCCCGTTTCCCCGCGGATCAGGATCGTCGCGTCGGTGGGGGCGACGGTGTTGATCATCGAAAAGACCTGCTGCATCCGCGTGGAGCGCCCGACGATGTTCTCGAACTTGTACTCCTTTTGCATCTCCTCCTGGTAATAGGTTTTGAGCTCGGTGAGGGACTCTTTTTCGCGGGTGATCGTCTGCTGCGCCTTGAGTGAACCGACGAAGAGGCTCCCCACGATCGTCAGCATCCGGACGATCTCATCGAAACTCTGGGGGCTGTTTTTGCCGATGTTGGCCGAGATCACCCCTATCACCTCCTCGTCTTTGAGGAGCGGGACGGCGACGTAGGAGACCATCTGCGTGGAGATGCTCCCCATTTTGTTGAGGTAGTTGATGTTGTTGTGGATGTTCTCGATGACGATCGGTTCGCGGCTTTTGGCCGCCAGCCCCGTCGCCCCTTCGCCGAATCGGTAGGTCGCCATCTTTTTCTGGTAGGGTTCGAGGTCGATGGAGATGAGCAGCTCCAGTTCGTCCGCATCCTCTTTTTTGCGGAAGAGGGCGCACCGCTCCAGATACCCCTGCTGTTTGAGGCGGCGCATCGCTTTTTCGATACTGTCGTGAATGTCGGACGTATCGGTCAGCATCACAGCGATGTCGTAGAGGAGGTTGATCTCTTTGTACGCAAAGGTGAGTGCACAGGTGTGGCACTCTTCCCGGTCGGGTATTTTGGGGTCAAAGTTCATCATTTTTGTATCTTTGTCGTGATATGGTCGAAAATTGTAGTCTAATATAGGGGCAGTATGGGGCATTTTGATGTCTAAAAAATGACCAATTTCGAGAACGGAACTTGCAGCGCATTCCCAAACGTACCCAGAGGAGAAGCAATGCAGATCACCGTACACCAAACCCCGGTCAGTCTGGAAGGCAAAACGTTAAAAATCGGAGGCGAAGCCCCGGCGGCCCGCGTCACGATGCTCGATGGAAGCCAAAACGTCATCGGGATGATCGCCCCGACCGCACAGCTGCTGATCGCGATCCCCTCGCTCAAAACCGAGGTGTGTTCGCTGGGGGCCAAAAAATTCAACGACCTGATCAAACGGTTCAAAAAGCTCAAAACGGTGATGGTGACGACCGACGACATCGATTTCGTCCGCGACTACGTTGCGCGCGAGGGGATAGAGGGGGCCGACGTCGTGATCGATACGACGCGCGATTTCGCCAGAAAATACGGCATTCTGATCTCGGAAGGGAAACTGGAAGGCCGGCTGGCCCGCGCCGTGTTCGTCGTCGATCGGGAGGGGCTTGTCAGCTACAGCGAAATCGTCCCGGAGATCACCGACGAGGTCGATTACGAGAAATGCATCGAGGCGGTGGATCAGGCGGCCAATGTCTCGAAAAAAGGGCATGACCACGAAAACTGGATGGGGTGAGACGATGGTTGAACAGTATATTACATGGCTGCAAAGCCGCGGATTTCATCCCGCTGATCTCGAATACAAGGGATTCAACGGCAATACCCCGCTTCTGCAGGCGGCACTGGAAGGAAACGCAATGATGGTCTCTCGACTTATCGAAGCGGGTTCGGATATATACGCTATCAACAGTGATTTTAACGGGGTGCTGTTCAACGCCTGCTATGCCGATAGCCCCGACATCATCCGTCTACTCGTTGAATCGGGGGCGGATGTCAACGATGTCAACGAAGAGGGAACGACTGCGCTGATGTATGCCGCGTCCGCCTCACGCCTGTCATGCGTCAGAATGCTGCTGGCATTGGGCGCCGAAACGGGACTTCAGAACGAAGACGGTTTCAGTGCCCTCGAGCTTGCAACCGACCGGACGGTTTTCAAAGAACTGCGCAGTGCGTGAAGCTACCCTCCTGACGCGCGAAACACTGCCCCATCGGGAAGTTGGGACGCTGGACTGGGATTCCCAGCCTGCCGTCTTTAAAAAATACCCTTCATTCCTCTCCCGCATCGGTATAGGGTCCATACCGCAGCTGCAATGGCTCTCTCAAACGCGCCTCGTCACCGATGTCCGGAGTATCGCCCGCAAACCCTATTACCGCCTCAACGTCCCCTCCGCAGGGAATCTCCATCCGATCGAGATCTATCTTCAGCTGCGCGGAGTACCTGGGCTTCTCAGCGGTATTTACCATCTGGAACTTCCAGAGGGTGTTCTGACGCTGATCCGGGAGATCGGCTCGGAAGGGATCGAACGGTATGTGGGCATGGACAAACGTTTTGAAGGGGCCATTGTCATGATTTCGCTGGTCCCGTTCCGGTCGTTTTGGAAATACGGCCTGCGCGGCTGGCGCTATCTGTATCTTGATCTGGGCCATCAGATCGGCACCCTGGACGTTTCGGTCCGACATTTTGGTGCCACGCTCTCAAAAATATCGCCCACTGCCGGTCTCTCACAGATGATGGGGATGGGGGACGAAGAGTTTATCGCTGCCGTCTATGGGGTTGGGAACTGCGGCGAACGTCCTGTAAAGCCACTAAAAAGCCCGTTGATGAGGGTGGCTCCGACCGATTACTGTACCGGGGACGAAACGTTTGCCCGGGCGTTGAACGCCGGTAAAATCTTTACCGGTTTGCCTGAAGCGGGTCCTTTTGATGATTTCGTCCGCCTCAATACACAGAGGCGAAGCGCACGAGAGTTTTATCCGCTCGCCCGGGAGGAGGATGTTCTGCGGCGTCTGATGAAAACGCCGTATCCTCCATCGATCGAACCGACATTCGCGGTTATGCGGGCACGATCGATGCAACATGGCCTGTATCGAAAGGGGCATTGTGTCCGCGAGGGGGCGTTCGGGAACGACATCGTCCGTTTGCTGCTGGACCAGCGCTTTATCGGAAATGCCGCGATGGTCGCATTGATATACGCCGATAGTTTCGATGAACAAACGCACATCGACGCCGGTATCTATGCCCAGGAGCTTTACCTCTCTTGCGGCGCGGAAGGGATGGGGTGCAGCGGTATCGGTGCTTTCTTCGACGAGGAAGCGCTGTCGTTTCACTCGAAGTATCTCGTTTACGCAGTGGCCATAGGGGGAAAACCATGAACGAAATCGATCAGGCGAACGAAATTCTTACGATCTACCGTTTCTACAGAATGGACGGTAAGCTTTACCGTTCCGAGGGAGATGGGCGGCTGGACGAGCTTTTCGAAGCTGTCATCCGGGCGATAAACGAATCCGGAACGCTCAAACTGCATTTGCCGCAGCAGGAGTTCGTCATCCCGTGCCGTGGGCTGCTTCAGCGCGAGAAAGCATGGCTGCAACGTTTTGAACACCCTGATACTCGCGCATTTTTTCTCAGCGACATCCACGATTTCCTCCGTCTTTTCGTGGGGCGGACGCAGCTCAGGATCAATTAGCACGTACGAAAGTTGCATACATAAGCGTAGACCAAACAGGGGGATACCATGAGCGAGCTGGAGACGATGCGCCTCGAGATCGAAAATTTCCTGAAGAAATATGCGATTGACGATGAAGCGCGATATCTCATCGCGCCGCACGTGGCCGCGGTGTCGCTGGAGATGAACCACCTCTACCAGGACCTCGGGTTCAAAAACCGTATCGAGATGGCCCAATTCATGAAGCGCCACTTCCCCGCTCTGGCCGATATGAAGCCCAAAGAAAAACTGTGGAAAAAGTTCCTCTACGATTCGATCGGCCGCGTCGCCCCGGCGTGTGCAACGTGCCATGACCAGGACCACTGCTTTAGCTGTTTGATCGCGGAGGCGAGTGCGTGAAGACCCCCTCTATCACAACGACCGATTTGTATCACTATCTCGACACTCTTATCGGTGCCGATATTCCCGTTTTTATCCACGGCTCTCCCGGGATCGGGAAATCGTACATCGTCGCCGAAGTGGCGAAAAAACACAACCTCGAACTCGTCGATGTACGGCTCTCCCAAATGGATCCCGTCGACTTGCGCGGAGTCCCCTCTATTCGTGATGAGCAGACGGTGTGGATGCCTCCCGTTTTCTTCCCCAAAGATCCGAACAGCTCGGGTGTATTGTTCCTCGATGAACTTAACTCCGCTCCCCCCTCGGTACAGGCGGCGATCTATCAGTTGGTACTGAACCGTAAAATGGGGGAGTATGCGTTGCCGGGCGGATGGCGGATCATTTGTGCGGGGAACCGTATCAGTGACCGCGGCGTCGTTTTCCGTCTCCCGACACCGCTGGCGAACCGGATGGTCCATCTGAGCGTCGAGGCACGGTTTGAGGATTTCAAACTCTTCGCGATTCGGGAAGGGCTACACCCGTTTGTGATCGGGTTTTTGGGATTCCGCCCCGATCTGCTCACCTCAGAACCCGTAAGCGAAGACGACTCCAATCCCGCGTTTGCGACGCCGCGCAGTTACCATATGCTCTCAAACGTCCTCAAACACACCTCCGATCCCGCCAAGATCGCCCCAGTGATCTACGGACTTATTGGATACGGAGCGGGGATCGAGTTTCTATCGTATGTGAAAGTCTACGAAAAACTCCCCGATGTGAGCGCGATTTATCGCGGCGAATATCCAAGTATCGACAAAAGTGAACCGGCGTTGCTGTATGCGCTCGTCTCAGCGTTGGTGGAACTCTACAGTGGCGGTGAAGAGGCCTCGCAACATCTGTTCGGATTCTCCGAAGTGCTTCCGACCG
>CAZBIR010000094.1:0-5596 GCA_964491035.1 uncultured Sulfuricurvum sp. | reverse complement strand
CGTCGGTGCTGCTGGCCGGAATGGCACTGTGGATTTTGAGCGGATGGGCGCTGGCACCCCAGAGCATCATGCTCTCGGTCGTCATCACGCTGCTGATCGCGACGCTCCCCAACCCCCTTGATACGGTCATCAACTTTTTCAAGGGGGGGATCGCGGCGATCGCGTTTGCGGCGCTGTACGATTTTTACCTGATCCCGCGGTTCGCTTCGGACCTGTTCAGCCTGTGCCTGATCCTTTTTCCCCTGCTGGCGTTGTTGGCATGGTGGACGACGCGCCCAAAATGGGGCGGTTTTTCGCTCGGATTTATTTTTATGTTCATGTACCAGACCGCCCTGGATCCCTATTACAAAATGACGGCGACCTTTTTTCTCGAGAACGCCCTGGCCAACCTGATCGGGATCGTTCTGGCGGGGCTGGCGTACACCCTGATCAACTTCTGGTCGCTTGCCTGGACGCAGCGGCGGATCGCCTCGGCGCTGCGCCGTCAGATCGTTTTGCTGTGCGACGGGGAGCTGAACGTCCAGCGCACGACGCTCGAGAGTACGGCCAGAGACATGGTGCAGCAGTTTTCGACCCACGGACGGCTGAATGAGCGCTCCGGTGCACGGGTGTTCGAATGGCTCCTCTCGACCCTCGAGATCGGCCGCGGGGTGATCGCCATCCGAAGACACCTCGAACGGGGAAGGATGCCACACGATTCGGCGCGCAGGGCACTTGAAGCGCTCCGCGCCTATTTTTCGGCTGCGTCGGAGGCTGAATACGCGGTCCTCACGCGGCGTCTGGACGTGGCGCTGCACGAGCTGCACCAAGCGCTGCAAAGCGAAACGGCCTCCGAAAGGGTCCGGAGACTGCGTGACGAGCTCTCCCTGATCCGGCTTCTGGTGTCGGAACAAGAAGCCCTACCCATCCTCAAGGAGCAATGATGCCGCTGGATATTACGCTGTTCGGGATTCAGATGCCCACGCTGCTGCCCGTATTTTTCGTCACGGCGCTGTTTCAGATACTCATCGACCGTGTTTTCGCCGATACGGGAGTCTACCGCCATGTCTGGCACCCCGGGCTGTTTCGGACGGCGGTGTTCGTCTGTTTGTTCGCGATCCCCTGTATCGCCATTTACCGTTAAGGAACCCGTTATGAATAAAAATACCCGATTGAGCAAATTTTTCCGTTTCGCGATCACGTTTGCCGTGGTCTCGCTGGCCCTGTTTCTGGGGCTGATGCTGTGGGAGTCGTACATGAACTCCCCCTGGACGCGCGATGGGAGGGTGCGGGCCGACGTGACGATGGTCGCCCCCGACGTCAGCGGGCTGGTGAGCCGCGTCGCGGTGCGCGACAACCAGCACGTCAAAGCAGGGGAGGTGCTCTTCGAGATCGACTCCGAGCGGTTCCGTCATGCCCTCAGTGAAGCCGAAGCGACGCTGGCGGCGAAAAAAGCGGTGATGGCGATGAAAACGCATCAGGCCTCCCGCCGCGCGGCGGCGGGGGACGAGGTGGTCTCGCGCGAAAGCGCCGAGGATGCGGCGTACGAGGCGGCCATCGCCCGTGCCGACGTCGAGGAGGCGCACGCCCGTGTCGAGTCGGCGCACCTCGATCTGGAGCGCTCCTATGTCCGCGCTCCGAGCGAGGGGTGGGTGTCGAATCTCCTGCTGCGCCGGGGGGACTACGTCAGGGCCGGCGAAAACCGCCTAAGCCTCATCAACAGCGGCACCTTTTGGGTGTACGGCTACTTCGAGGAGCACAAGCTCTCGAAAATCCGCGTCGGTGACGAGGCGGTGATGAACCCGCTGGGGACGAACGTCTTCCTTCGCGGACATGTCGAGAGCATCGCGCGGGGGATCACCGACCGTGACAACGCCACCGGAGAGCGGCTGCTGGCGAACGTCAATCCTACCTTTACGTGGGTACGGCTGGCGCAGCGGATTCCGGTGCGCATCGCCATCGATGACGTTCCCGCAGGGTTCACCCTCGCCGCGGGGATGACCTGCTCGGTCCGCGTCAACCCTGACCAAGGAGCGCGATGAACGAGGGGAGCCAGAGGCGAGGGGCATCGGTATGCCTTAAAAACCGGGAAGGGCTGAGTGGTGCGGGGCAGTCCCGTTCGCATGATGAGAAAAGGAGATAAAACCATGAAACAATCATTTGTACCGTTCGTTTTGGCCGCGATGGCCGTATCGTGTTTCGCCGACGGATTGGGAGAAGGGGTAACGGCGCTGGAATACCACGATTACGTCACGGCGGCAGAGGCGTTTGAGCGCTCCTGCACGGGGGGAAACGCGCAAGGGTGTCTGCAGCTGGGAATGCTGGTTGAAAAAGGGATGGGTGTGGCCCAGAACCCCTACAGGGCTTCGAGCCTCTACGCCCAGGCGTGCCGCGGGGGAGAAGCACAGGGGTGCAGCCGTATGGGAGTAAATGTCACCCCTTAAATAAGTTCTTAATAGCCGTTCGTCTATAATCCTTTTAGATTTGACTGGAAGGTTTTTTTGATGAGCATCCCCCCCTTTACCCACCTGCACCTGCATACCGAGTACTCTTTGCTGGATGGTGCGAATAAAATTTCGGCGCTGGCGAGTCGGGTGAAGGAGCTGGGGATGACGTCGGTTGCGATGACCGATCACGGCAACATGTTCGGCGCGATCGATTTTTACCACCAGATGCGCGGAGCGGGGCTTAAACCGATCATCGGGATGGAAGCCTACATCCACAACAGCGACGACCTCTCCGACAAAAGCGTCAAGCAGCGGTTTCACGTTTGTCTTTTCGCCAAAAACGAGACCGGCTACAAAAACCTGATGTACCTCTCGTCACAGGCGTATATCAACGGCTTCTACTATTTCCCCCGGATCAACAAACAGCTGCTGCGCGAAAACAGCGAGGGGATCATCTGCACTTCGGCGTGTCTGCAGGGGGAAGTGAACTGGCATCTCAACACCGTCAATGAGCGTAACGTCAAAAACGGAGCAGGGGGGTACGAGGAGGCCAAGCGGATCGCCCTGGAGTACAAGGAGATTTTCGGAGACGATTTCTACATGGAGATCATGCGCCACGGGATCAGCGACCAGCTCTTCATCGACGAGCCGGTGATCCGCCTCTCGCGGGAGACGGGGATCAAGCTCGTCGCGACCAACGACACCCACTATACCTTCCCCGACGACGCCCAGTACCACGAGGCGTTCATGTGTATCGGGATGAATAAACTCTACGACGATCCCAAGCGGCTGCGCCACTCGGTGCATGAGTTCTACATCAAATCCCCCGAACAGATGGCCCGCCTCTTCGCCGACATCCCCGAAGCGCTTTACAACACGCAGGAGATCGTCGAGAAATGCCAACTGGAACTCAAACTCGGAAACCCGACGCCGCCGAACTTTAAATTCACCCGCGAGTACGCCGAAGCCGAGGGGCTCAACATCGACAACGAGCCCGACGACGAGAGCGTTGAGGCGAAAAAACGGCGCTCCGCCGCGGACAAAAACGACGCGGAGTACTTCATCCACTGCTGCCGTCTGGGTCTTGAACAGCGGCTAAAGCACGTTCCGGCCGAACGCCATACGGAGTACCGCGACCGTCTCGAATTCGAGATGGACGTCATCAACCAGATGAAGTTCCCCGGCTACATGCTCATCGTCTGGGACTTTGTCCGCGAAGCCAAAAAGATGGGGATCGCGGTCGGACCCGGACGGGGATCGGCGGCAGGGAGCCTCGTCGCCTACGCCCTCGAGATCACCGACATCGACCCGATGAAGTACGATCTCCTTTTCGAGCGTTTTCTCAACCCCGAGCGGGTATCGATGCCCGATATCGATATGGACTTCATGCAGGCGCGCCGGGGGGAGATCATCGACTACGTTGTGCGCAAATACGGGCGCGAACAGGTGGCGCAGATCATTACGTTCGGTTCGCTCCTGGCCAAGGGGGTGATCCGTGACGTCGCCCGCGTCCTGGATATGCCCCTCTCGCAGGCCGACATGATGGCCAAGCTGATTCCCGATGAGCTGGGGATCACCCTGAATGGCAAAACCAAGGGGGGTGAATTCAAGCCCGGAGCGTTCCAGAAAGAGCCGAAAATTTCGGAACTGATCGAAAGCGATGCGCAGGCGGCGCGGGTATGGGAGTTCTCCAAAAAACTCGAAGGACTCAAACGCAACGCCGGAATGCACGCGGCGGGGGTCGTCATCTCCAACGAACCGCTCTGGAAGAAAACCCCGATCTACAAACCCTCGGGGGAGGAGACGTTCGTCACCCAGTATTCGCTCAACTACCTCGAAGACGTCGACCTGATCAAATTCGACTTCCTCGGCCTCAAAACCCTCGACGTCATCGACAACGCGATCAAACTGATCCAAAACCGCTACGGCCGCGCGATCAACTGGCACGAGATCGACGAAAACGACCCCAAAGTGTACGAGACGATCCAGAGCGGGGAGACGATCGGGATGTTCCAGATCGAGAGTTCGGGGATGCAGGATCTCAACCGCCGTCTCAAACCCAGCTCTTTCGAGGACCTGATCGCGGTCCTCGCCCTCTACCGCCCCGGACCGATGGAGTCGGGGATGCTCGATGACTTCATCGAACGTAAGCACGGCCGCCAGGCGATCAGCTATACGTTCCCCTCCATGGAGCCGATCCTCAAACCGACCTATGGGGTCATCGTCTACCAGGAACAGGTCATGCAGATCGTCCAGACGGTCGGAGGCTTTTCACTCGGCGGCGCGGACATCGTGCGGCGTGCGATGGGGAAAAAGAAGATCGAGGAGATGCAAAAATACAACAAGGAGTTCAGCGAGGGGGCGGCCAGACAGGGACTCGATTACCAAAAAGCGAGCGAGCTCTTCGACCTGATCGAAAAGTTCGCCGGGTACGGGTTCAACAAATCGCACTCCGCGGCCTACGCGATGGTCACGTTCCAGACGGCGTGGCTCAAGACCTACTACCCCCAGGAATTTATGGCGGCGCTCCTGACGTCGGAGAAGGACAACACCGACAAGGTGGTCAAATACATCGACGAAGCCAAGCGGATGAAAATCACCCTCGGCGCCCCCGACATCAACGACTCGCAGCTGGAGTTCTCGGCGATCACCAAGGACGGGGCCGACCAGATCCTCTTCGGTCTTGGGGCGATCAAAGGGGTCGGCGAAGCGGCCGTAGAATCGATCCTTGAAGCGAGAGCCGAGGGAGAGTTCAAAGACATCAAGGACTTCATCAACCGGATCGAACCGCAGAAGGTCAACAAGAAGGTGATCGAGTGCATCATCAAGGCCGGGGGGCTCGATCGCTTCGGCTACTCGCGCCGCGCGCTGCTGGAACAGGTCGAAATCCTCGTCGAAACGGCCAAAAAAGGGTCGTCGCTCAAAAAAGAGTCGCAGTTCAGCCTCTTCGGGGATGACGAGGAGGTCACCACCGTCGATCTGGAACTCAAAAACTACGACGAATACGACCTCAAAGGGATCCTCGATTTCGAAAAAGAGACGCTCGGATTCTACGTCTCGGGCCACCCCCTCGACAACTACCGCGACCAGATCGACGCGATCAACTACACCCTCTCCAGCGAGATCGAAAACATCGCCGACGGCTCCAGCGCGATCTTCATCGGCAAGGT
>CAZBIR010000093.1:0-6288 GCA_964491035.1 uncultured Sulfuricurvum sp. | reverse complement strand
GCCTGCATCACCTCGATATGGGTCGGATCGCACGTCACCCCGCCGGGGAGTGCGTAAGAGCTGTGGGGCCATTGACCGCTGAAAAGGGCGCACATTTGATTGATCTGCGATGTCATGTAGAGGGCTTTGAGGGAGAGGTTTGCCTCTTCTCCCAAAAGCTTTGCGCTCTCGTGAAGCATCACCAGATAGAGCCATTTGATATGATTTTGGAGCAGTTCGCATGTGAGGGTGATCTGGCGAATCGCATGGGCTTTGGGGGTGATCGTGATCGAAAACCCCGCATCGACATAAGCGTCCTCAATCATCCTGACCGAGGCGATGAGATGGGAGTGTCCGCAGATACCGCAGACGCGCGGAGCGATGACGAGGGCATCGAGGGCATTGCGCCCCTCCAAAATAGCCTCCATCCCCCGAAAATGGACAAATCGGATATCGGCTTCCTGAACGATTCCTGTTTTATCGGTCTTGAAATCGAGTATTGCCTCCCCCTCGATCCGCTCGATCAGCTCATGCGTTATCATCGATCAACCTCTCTTCGAGCCGTTTAATGTGAAACGATTTAGCCGCCCCCGCCAACGCCAAATAGCTCCGTTTCGGAATCCCCAGAGGCATCTCAGAGGGGATAGACATATAGGTTTTGGTGGTAAAAAGATTGGTTTTTGGAAACGTAGGTTCGGTACATCCGAAGCACGGGGTTCCGGTGCGGGTTTTGGAACTCACCTCGTTCCAGAGGATTTTGTTACAGCTGCCGTGAGTAAAGGGTCCTTGGCACCCCTGGGCATAGTACAAACACCCCTCTTTGGTACCGAAACGTTCACTGTCCACTTTCCATTCGAAATACTCGTTGCGCAAACAGCCGTTATGGACAAGATACGCATAGAGCTCTTTGGGGCGGTGATACTCATCGACACGGATCTCTTTTCCCTGAACGATCATGGTGATCACAAAACTGAGCCACTCCGGATGGATCGGGCAACCGCTCAGGGTGATCACTTTCTCCTTCAGCTCTCGCAGTGGGCCGCACTCTTGCTCTTTATCAAAAAGGATTCCGCTGATGTGTTCGGGGTCGCCTTCCTTGAAAATCCCCCCGAAACTCGCACAGCTACCGAGGGAAATAATATGTTTCGTCTTAAAAGCGAGACTCATGAGTAGACTCTCCATCGCCACCCCCGCACGCTCGAAATCAGCGCGGTACGCCCCCTCGAAAATCAAAATATCCGATTTGGGAAGTTTTTTGGTCAACTCTTTGAGCGTATGGGTGCAAGGGAGAATCGGATGGTGAAGCAATTCGATCGATTTCAAAAGGACTCCCAGCGAGGGATCGTTTAAAAACGAGTGGGTGTTGCCGTTGCAGGTGATTCCCTGCAGCCAGATAATGCGGAGTTTACGAGGCTTTGAGGGCATAGTAGATGTTTTCGGCGATCGAGGCTTCGTAGCTTTCCAGCGTGTGGGGGAGAATTTTTTCCCCGTTGAGAAACACCATCCCCCCCAGATACCCCATGAAAAGACCAAATGCGCTGAAAAAATCCTGATCCCGCAGTTCGCCCGAGCGAACCCCCTCTTCGAAGAAGATCATCAGCTCGGTCACAAACGGCGAAACGCAGATCATCCCCTCGCACCCCTCGCGGAAAACCTCACGATTCGAGAGGTAGACCCGCAGGAAATACTCGATCGTCTCGGGGCGTTCCTGCGCGATTTTGAAATACATGTGGACGATCGCGGCGATCTTTTCGCGGGCAGTGCGGGGGCTTTCGTTGATGGCACGGATCTCCTCGCCCAGCAGGTTGGCGATGTAGAGGATCAGCTCCTTGGCCAGCGTCTCCTTGGAAGCGAAATAGTTGTAAAGATTCCCCACGCTCATCCCGATCGCCGAGGCGATCAGCGGCATCGTCGTCTGGTAAAACCCCTCCTTCGAAAAAAGTTCCAGCGCTTTGGTCATGATCGAAATCTTGCGCTCTTCTTTGCTCGGACGGGCCAATGGGAATCCTTTGTCTTTTTATCGCGCCATTATACCGAACAGGCCGGAGAAATCCTGTAGTTCGCCAGTTCGCGCCCGCGCGCGTCGATGACATGGACCGCGCACGCCAGACACGGATCGAACGAATGGACCGCACGCAGCACCTCCAGCGGCGCTTCGGGGTCGGCGAGGGTGACCCCGATCAGCGACTCCTCGTACGCCCCCCGGGCGTTGCGGGCATCTTTGGGGGAGGCGTTCCACGTCGTGGGGACGACCGCCTGATAATTGGCGATTTTGGTCCCCTCGATCCGGACGAAATGGGAAAGGACGCCGCGGGGCACCTCGAAGATCCCCGCCCCTCTCGCCTCGGGAGGGAGCTGTTCGAAAACGTACTTCGTCCACGTCTCCTCGTCGTAATATTTGAGATTTTCGATCAGGTCGCTCATCATGTCGAACAGGTAATCGCCGCAGATCTGCGCCTCGATCGCCCGTGCCGCACTCCGCCCGACCGTGGTCGAAAAGTCGATGAGTTCCATCCCCGTCGCTTCCATGAACCGTTCCATGTAGGGGCGGATCGTCGGGGCGTTTTTAACGTACCCGACGATCATCCGCGCAAGCGGCCCCACCTCCATCACCTCGCCATCGTACCGCGGAGCCTTGACCCAGCTGTATTTCCCTTCGCTCTTGAGGGTTCCGTCGTCGTTGAGATCGGTGTAGAAGGGATTGGTCTCCCCCTCATACGGCGAGAGGGGCGCGTCGTTATCGTACCAGGAGCGCGACGCCTCCTCCGTGATTTTGGAAGAGTCAAACGGCTCGACCTTCGAAAAATCGTGGTTGTACATCACCCCGCTCTCGAACAGCACCGAATCCTTGCCGAACCGGTACCCGCCGCAGCACATGAAGTTCCCGCTCGCACGCCCCTCGCCGTTTTTGATCGTCTCGCGGTAAGCCGATACGAGCATCTTCATGTCGGGGATGTAGGCCCGCTCGACGAAATCGCGCACCTCTTTCATGATAAACATGTAGTCGTTCAGCCGCTGGGGGTTGAGGATATCCGCGACGCTCGTAACGCCTCCGACGACAAGATTTTGCGGATGGGGGGTTTTCCCCGCGAAAATCGCGATCGCCCGGGAAAGTTCCCGCTGGATCCGCAGCGCTTCGAGGTAGTGGTTCATGTGAACCAGGTTCTGCTCGGGGGTGAACCGGTACGCCGCGTGTCCCCAGTAACCGTTGGCAAACAGCCCCAGCCGCCCCGCTTTGACGAAACTGCCGATTTTCTCCTGTACGCTCTCCAGGTGCCCCACCGAGTTTCGGTAGGGGTGCGCGCTCCATTTCTCCGCCTCCGCCGACGCCGTTTTGGCATCGGCCGAGAGGGCTCCGGTGATGTCGACGAAATCGAGCGAATGGAGGTGATAGTAGTGGACGATATGGTCCTGCACGAACAGCGAGAGGGTGACGAGGTTACGCACCAGCTCGGCGTTGGGGGGGATCACGATGCCGTACGCATCCTCCACGGCGCTGATCGAGGCGCGGTAGTGAACGTTCGTGCACACCCCGCAGATCCGCTGGGCGATGAGCCCGGCATCGCGCGGGTCACGCCCCTTCAAAATCGTCTCGATCCCGCGGAAAAGCTGTCCCGACGCCCACGCTTCACGGATAACGTTGTTCTCATCCACCTCCACTTCGATCCGCAGGTGCCCCTCGATGCGGGTGATGGGGTCTATGACAATTTTTTTACTACTCATTTGCGGATCTCCTTCGAGACAAGAATATTAATCTTCATGACTTCCCTCCGGCAGTTTACGATGGTTGGCGTACAGATCAAAGGCGATTTTCCCCTGGCCGCAGCCGAAGCACCCGTGCCCCGCCTGGACCGGCCAGCTGGTCGCGTCGTTGAATTTCACCAGCGAGCAGTTCAGATCGGCATAGGGACCCTTGCACCCCATCTCGAACAGACACCACCCCTTCTTGGCCCCCTCGTCCCCCCACTCCTGGACAAACTCGCCCAGCTCATAGTGGCCGCGCCGTTCGCAGTTGTCATGGACGCGGAAACCGTACGCCCACTCGGGGCGGTTTTTGGCGTCGAGCTTGGGAAACTCGTCGAACATGATGTAGTGCAGCAGCGTCCCCACGATGTTGATCGGGTTCGTCGGGCACCCGGGGAGGTTGATGATGTCGTCTCTCCCCAGTGCTTCGGCAACCCCCACAGCTCCGGTGGGATTGGGTGCGGCCGCGACGACGCCGCCGTCATACGCGCACGACCCGACCGACATGACCGCCGCCGCCCTGGCCGCAACGCGGCGCAGGAGTTCCAGCCCTGTCTCCCCTTTCGGTCCGATCCGCAAAAATTTTCCCTCCAGCCCCAGCGGCACCGCCCCCTCGACGATCAGGAGGTATTTCCCCGCATCGGCATGGAGGATTGCTTCGAGGGCCGATTCGGACTGGTCGCCCGACGCCGCCATCAGCAGCTCGTGGTAATCGAGGGAGATGTATTTGAGGATCAGGTCGTCCACTTTCGGGTGGGAAGTCTTGATGAACGCCTCGGAGTTCCCCGTACAGTCGGAGAGTTCCAGCCAGATGATCGGAATCTTGTTGAGCTGGACGACCGCCTCTTTGACGCTCTCTTCAAATCCGGGGTGCAGCCGCATCGAGGCGGTGACCATCGATACCCAGCGGTTGTACTCTTTGCTCATCTCGAACGATTCGAGGGCCTCTTCGAAGTTCTCGGCACTCAGCTGGTTTTTGGGGTGGAGGCGGTTGTATTTCTCGATCCGTGAGCGCACCTTGGCCAGCTCCGCCTCCTTGGCCGCCGCCTCGCGCTCGGCCTTGATCCGCGCTGCCTCTTCGGGATCGACGGGGGTGTCGGCGATGAGCTGCATCACGTCTTTTTTGCACCGGCCGCACACCCGCCCCGCCTCGCTGTAGGGCTTGAGATCGGCAAAACTCTGGACACAGTTTTCCTTGATGATGTCGACGAGGTCCTGATGGTAGGCACTCACGCAGCTGCAGATCAGTTTCCCCCGCTCGCTGATGAGACGGTTGGAATAGAAAAACGACGGATCGACCGGGGTTTTCTCCTCCATCATTTTTTTCAGCGCCATCACGTCGATGTTCGTGTTGATCCCGATGAAGCGGACAAGACGGTCGGCGTTGGTAATGTAGTGGTCGATCCGACCCTCTTTTTTCGAGGCGATGACGATCTCTTCATTCTCTTTGTCATTCCCGTCGTAGTCGGTCGAGGTGACGTCGCTGAGCAGGAACGATCCCACCTTGAGCCCATCGATTGTCACGAACTCGCGGAACCCTTCGTGCGGCTGGCCGAGGATGCTCGCAATCGCGGCGTCGGCCTGTAGGGTGCATTCTTTGACCCGGCCCGGGATGTAGCCGTTTTCCATCTGCGCCACTTCGCCCACAGCGTAAATACTCGGGTCGGAGGTGCGCATGTACCCATCGACGAGAATCCCCTTGTCCACCTTCACCGCCTCTTTGGCGAAATCGGCGTTGGGGCTGATCCCCACCCCGAAGATGATAAAGGGATTCTCGATCGTCCGAGAGCGCATCACGACCTGCGTGATCCTGTCCCCCTCGACCTTCTTGTCGATGATCTCGTCTTCGAGGAGGATCTCGACGCGGGGGTCGGAGGCTTCGTAGATTTTTTTCATCATCGAAACGGCCGAGGGGGTCATCGCCTTGTCATAGAGGTGGGTTCCCCGCGAGACGAGGTAGATTTTTTCCGGTCCTTCCATCGCGCAGAGGGTATCGAGGAGTTCCAGCCCGATCGGACCGACCCCCATCATCACGACATTTTTCCCCCTGATTTTTTCGGCGATGCATTCGCTGTCATCGGCACTGCGGAACGTCACCGCGTTGGTGATCCCCCGCGTCGCGAACAGGGTACGGGGTTTGGAACCCGTCGCGATGATCAGGACGTCGTAGGCGAACGCGGAGTGTTTGGTATAGATCCGCTTTCCCGCCGCATCAATCTGCTCCACCTCGGCATTAAGCTCCAGCTTCACCCCGGAGGGGAGTTCGAGTGCAATCTCCTCGATGCTCGCCGTTTTGTTCACGAGCGCACACAGATGGATCCGGTCATAAGGGGGATAGGGCTCTTTGGAGACAATCACCACCTCATGTTCCGGAGCCTGCGCCTTGAGCGCGTTAGCCATGTAGGCCGCGACGATTCCACCGCCGACGATTACGATCCGCATCGGTTCCCCTTTAAACTTTCCCGCTGCTGCGCGGGCGAGTTGAATATCGTAGGACCTATTATATACTGAAATAATCGCTTTACGGCAACAGGCTACAACAAAATGTTGCATACACTACTTGAA
>CAZBIR010000092.1:0-6524 GCA_964491035.1 uncultured Sulfuricurvum sp. | reverse complement strand
TCTAACAAACGGTTAATGAAACTACTGTATAATCCCTTTTATAAAATCCCTATATAAGGAAAAAGCTATGGCTTTATATGATCGCGAATACGCACGCGAAGGTGCTTTTGGAGACATCAGCGCTCACCGGAGTGAAGCGCAGATCGTTTCATTTGTAAAAGACACCTACAAACTTTTCGCCGCGTCGATGCTGGCGGGGGGTGTAGGTGCCTATGTCGGTATCCCTTATGCGGGGATTGTCGCGGCCAATTACTGGTGGATCGCTATCCCCTGGATGCTCTTTGGGATGTTCGGGCTTCAGTTCATCAAGAATAAGCCCGGAATCAACATGATCGGCCTTTTTGCCTTTACCTTTGCCAGCGGGGTTATCATCACTCCGTTGCTCAGTCATATTCTCGGAATGGCCGGTGGTGCGACCATCGTCGGAAATGCGTTTTTGATGACGGCGGCACTGTTCGGAGGTCTGAGTTTCTTTGCGATCAAAAGCAGCAAAGATTTTACGACCTACAGCAAACCGATGATGATCGCTTTCTTTATTATATTGGGAGTTTCGCTCATCAACGTGTTTTTCCTGAAAAGCCCGATTCTCTACGTCGCGATTCAGGCGATTTTTCTCCTCGTAATCAGTGTAATGGTTCTCATCGATACCCAAAACGTGATTCGCGGAGCGTATGAAACGCCGATGGACGGTGCCGTTGCGCTCTACCTCGACTTCTTCAACCTCTTCGTCACGCTGCTTCAGCTGTTCGGCATTTTCGGAAACAATGACGAATAACCTCTTCCCCCCGGAACTTCTCCGGGTGGCGGATGCCAATCTCAACCGCCTGAAAGAGGGAATCCGTGTGATTGAGGACATCGCGCGCTATGTTCACAATGACAGGGAACTCTCCACCGCTCTGAAAAACCTTCGCCATCAATGCCGCGTCGAACCTCTCGAAGCACTCCTCGCCTCCCGCGACAGCGTCAATGACGTCCTGCGTCCTACAATGCAAAGCGAAATGAACCGGACCGATCTGCGTTCGATTGTCATTGCCAATTATAAGCGGGCCCAGGAATCGGCACGGGTTCTGGAGGAGTTATACAAGATTGCAGAACCGCTCCTGAGCGAACGGTTTAAAACGATCCGTTACGAACTCTACACGCTGGAGAAGAGAAACCTCATCTCCTAGCGGCGGCACTCTTCACCCTGGCAATAAAGCTGCTGTTCTTCAAACTCTTCGGAAACGTGCAGATTCGAACACGATTTCAATAAACCGTAGAGTTCCATCTCCGATCCGGTGATATGACGGACGATATTGCCTTCGGCATCGATGAAGGCGAACAGTTCGTTTTTATGTTCGTTTTTTTTGATATGCTGGGAAAAGATAACATAACGGGCATTTTTGAGGTCAGGATAGCGCTCGCACGTCGCGATGAATTTTTCACACTCCCGATCGATCTCTTTGATCTCCAGGAATTCGGACTGGATCGCCTCGGCGAGTACCGGGAACAGTTTGGGGACGAGTGCTTTGAGGTTATCGTATTTTTCGATTCCGAGCATGACGTTCTCCTTGGAATATCAGCCTTTTTGCCGGCTTCATTTTTTCATAAAAACTCAACGCTTTAATTTCTCCCGCATTCGAAAGATGCGGGCAGCTTTTTCAGGGGTGCGCTATATCAACTTATAGTATAACGCGTTTCATCAAAAAGAGCGACCGCTTTGAAGTTAGCGCCGGGTTATAAATAACACTTCAAATTCCAGATATCCCAGCGGATAATCACGGATCAGGGCTTTCGTCCGCGCGACATCGAGAACGCGCCGCCCTCCGCTCACCCCGCTTCGTTTGATATAGCGGAGCATATCGCGCACCGTCTCAAATTCCAGCGCATAATGAACGACCTCGAAATGCGCGTCAAAGTGGCGATCGGCAATAGCCATCACCTCATCGGCGGATTTGAGAATCGGTTCCAGCCCCGCCGTTGCGTAGAGGTGCCCGAAGGTGCCGGAGGTGAAGATCGCGAGCGACAAAGGGATATGCAAGGCGGCCAGAGCAGCCAGTACATGTTCCAGATCATGCGCCCACTGGAGCGCCGAAGCCGAATAGATCCGATCAAACGGTTCATTGCGCAGCGTCTCGAACAAAACAGGATCGTTGAAATCGCCGCAGACGAGCTCCACGCCCGGAGGTGCGGGGTGGTGGGAGAGCATAGAGGGGGAAAAATCGATGCCGACAAAGCGTTCGATCGGCCAGGTCAGCTGAGCAAACAGGGTGCCGCTCCCGCATCCAAGATCCAAAATCGTTTTGGGGAAGTCGGGCGTGTCGGCGATCAGTTTCTGCGCGACTTTGGCCTGAATAACGTTGTGCGTGCCGTATTCGGCCGCAAAGCGGGAGAACTCTTCGCGTACTCTCATCGGCGGTTAAGTACCAGTGCAACAATAAAAAAGAGAAGCAGGAACAACACGATCGCCGCCCCGCTGGGAAGCGAAAAAAGATACGAAGTACTGAGGCCGGCCATCACCGCAACGAGGGCGATCGCAACCGAAAGGAGTGTCGTGGGATAAAATCCCATCCCGAAACGGATCGCGGCCACAGGGGGGATCACCATCAGCGCCCCGATCAGCAGCGTCCCCACGACACGAATCGAGAGGGCGATGATCACCGCGATGACGCTCACCAGCATAAAGTTGAGCAGCGTAACCCGTATGCCGCTGGCACGGGCAACCTCTTCGTCGAATGCGATGAAATAGAGCTCCTTGAAAAAAGCCAGAAGCAGCATTATCCCGACCGAGCCGAATATCCCCATGACCCACAGATCCGCAACACTGACCGAGAGGATCGAACCGAACAGGTAGCTGAACAAGGAAGCGTTGAACGAGCCCGCCATCGAAACAATCACGATGGCCAGCGCGAGCGAACCCGAAAGGAAGATCGCGAGGATCGAATCGGAGTAGAGGCCGTGAACGCTCCGGAGGTATTCAATGAGCCATGCCGCGACGAGGGACGCCGCTACCGCCATCCACAGCGGACTCATACCGAACAAAATCCCCACAGCCACCCCCACCAGCGAGACGTGAGCCAGCGTTTCGCTGAGCAGCGAGTATCGGCGCAATACGATAAACGATCCCCCCAGAGACGCCAGAACGGCGATCATGAGACCGGCGAGAAACGCACGCTGCATAAACGGATAATCAAGCATTTCCAACATTCTCGCCCTTCCTCAGTGATTATGGCACACGATATGGGCCGGAGTACCGTAGAGTCGGCTCATCTCGTCGCATCGGATCACTTCTGCCGGGTTGCGGGAGACCAGTACCGTCTGATTGACGAAAACGACGCGGGTGATGTCTTCGGCGATCACGCCGACGTCGTGGGTGATGAAGAGGATACTCACCTTTTTGGCACGGTTTAGATGGCGCAGCAGTTCGTAAAAGCGGTGCTGCGATTCGACGTCAACCCCCGTGTTGGGTTCGTCGACAATGAGCACTTCGGGATTTGAAGCCAGCGCCCGCGCGATCATCACCCGCTGGCGCTGTCCGCCCGAGAGATTTCCGATCAGGCGGTCCGATAACTCCGATACCCCCATCAGCTCCATCGCCTCGCGGATGGCGGCTTCGTCTTCAGCCGATTCGAATCCCAATATCCCCCGTCTGGCATACCGCCCCATCGCCACCACTTCGCGTACGGTGGCGGGAAACGAGGCGTCGACGAGGGCTGAGCGCTGCGGGACGTAGCCGATGCGGTTCCACTCCCGAAAACGGCTCTGCGGGACGCCGAAGAGGCGGATCTGGCCCGAAGCGGGTTGTTCAAGCCCCAGCAGAAGGCGGATCAGGGTCGTTTTCCCCCCGCCGTTGGGGCCGATGATGGCGCAATATTCCCCCGGCAATATCTGAAACGTCGCGTTTTTGAGAACAAAATTCCCCTGCCTCTCAAAACACAGACCGTTCACATCGAAAAGGCTGGGAGAAAACTTCAACGGCACTCCATCGCTTCACGCAATTTGTTCAGATTCTCCCGCATGATCGAGAGATACGTCTGATGCGATTTTAACTCATCTTCACTGATATTTGCCAGCGGATTGAGGGCGATGGCTTTCGCTCCCGTTTCGCTTGCGATCGTACGGGCTACACTGTCGCTGGCCAGCGTTTCAAAGAAAATCGTCTTGATTCCGTCATGTTTGACCAACGTGACGATATCAGCAATATTTTTTGCACTGGGCTGTTCATCCGTCGAAAGCCCGACGACAGATACGGTTTGAAGAGCGTTAGCTTGGGCCAGGTAACCAAACGCGTCGTGGTTGCTCACAAGTGTGCGGTTTTTGCACTCGGCAAGCCCCACGCCAAACTCCCCCTTGAGTTGTTCCAGCTCGGCGACATAGGCGGCAGCATTTTTATGGAATTGCTCCGCCTTCGAGGGGGCGATTGCTGCAAATTCGGTTTCCAGCGTCCGGGTCATCCGGATCATATTGTCAATGTCAAGCCAGTAGTGGGGGTCATAGGCTCCGTGCTGATGGTGTTCATCATGGGCGTGTTCCTCATGATCATGCTCATCCGTATGTTCCTCTTCACTTTTTTGCAGCGCGACGTGCTGACTCATATCGACGACCCGGACGGTTGAGGGGAGGGTGTTTTTCAGGCTCTCCGCCCAGCTCTCGAATCCCGCTCCGTTGTAGACGAACAATGCCGACCCGGAGAGTTCGGCAACGTGGGCCGGATTGGGAGAAAACATATGCGCATCGCTCCCCAGCGGAACGATGGAGCGCACCTCTATTTCCCCCCCGGCAACGGCTCTGGCCGCTTCATAGAGAGAAAACGTGCTCACCGATACGCGCAAACGTTCGCTTGCTGCTTCAGACGAAAGGCGGGTTTGCGGAGTGAACCACGCCAATCCGCCTATGACCGCAAGAATTATGCCGCCGAATATACCGAGTCTTTTTTTATCCATCGATTCCCTTTTATTCCAGCCGTTGATCTACGCAATTGTAATTCATAATTCATTAAGGAACGGCCGTTTTGTTTCATATCAGGTTCATCTACACTGTGCTATAATCGCGAACTTTTTACTAACATCAAGGACAGACATGACAGGTATACTGCTCATCGTGCAGATCGTTTTGGTCGTTATGATCACCATTGCGGTATTGCTCCAAAAAAGCTCAAGCATCGGTTTGGGTGCGTACAGCGGCTCTAACGAATCGGTTTTCGGTGCCAAGGGGCCCGGAAGCTTTTTGGCCAAGGTAACGTTTTTCCTCGGTTTCGTGTTCGTCGTCAACACCATCGCCCTGGGGTATTTCTATGCCCAGCAAAAAAATGCGTCGGTTGTCGATGCCATGGTTGAAAAAGCCGACGTAGCGGCTCCCGCGATCAACATCGTCAACGACACCAATACCACCAACTAAAGACAAAGGAGATTTCATGCTGGAAGAAGTGTACCAATTTTGCGAAGAGCAGATGCAAAAAGGGGTCGATCACATGCTGAGCGATTTCCGCACCCTGCGGACCGGAAAAGTGACGACCAAAATCCTCGACAACATCCGCGTTGAGAGTTACGGTTCGCTGGTCCCCCTCGAACAGGCGGCCAGCGTCCTCGCAACCGACGCCACCACCATCACGATCTCTCCGTGGGAAAAATCGATGCTCAGCGTCATCGAAAAAGCGATCCAGAAAGCCGACATCGGCGTCAACCCGAACAACAACGGCACCGACGTCAAACTGTTCTTCCCCCCGATGACGGTCGAACAGCGTCAGGATTCGGCGAAAAAAGCCAAAGGGATGGCCGAAGAGGCTAAAGTCGCCGTCCGTAACGACCGCAAAAAAGCGAACGACAAGATCAAGAACCTCGAAAAAGAGAAACTGATCACCCAGGATGAGTCCAAAGTCGCCCAGGACAAAGTCCAGAAGATCACCGACAAATTTACCGCGAAAATCGACGAACTGCTCAAAAACAAAGAGCAGGAACTGTTGACGGTGTAATCATGGACGTCAGACAGATCTACCTCGACGCCAACGCGATGCTCGAAGGGCACTTCAAGCTCAGTTCCGGCAACCATTCGCAGTACTACCTCCAGTCGGCGAAGGTACTCGAAGACCCCAAGACGGCGAAACGCCTCGCCGATGCCCTCGCCGACATCATCCGCGCAGACGGCATCGCCGTCGACACCGTCTGTGCCCCCGCGCTGGGCGGCCTGATCGCCGGATTTGCCCTCGCGACGGCGCTCGACAAACGCTCGATCTTCGCCGAGCGGGTCAACGGCGAGATGCAGATCCGCCGCGGGTTCGAGATCACTCCGGGTGAGAAAGTCCTCATCTGCGAGGATATCATCACGACCGGCGGTTCGGCGATGGAAGCAGCCAAGGCGATTGAAGCCCTCGGCGGCGAGGTGGTCGGATTTGCGGCGCTCGCCAACCGCGGCTTCTGCAAACGCAGCGGTTCCGCGCTGGAGCGTAAACCCAACTGCTCGCTCCCCGAAAACAAGCCCCTCTTCGCGCTGGCCGATTTCGATTTCGAAATGTACGCGCCGGATAACTGCCCGCTGTGCGCGGACGG
>CAZBIR010000091.1:4817-6595 GCA_964491035.1 uncultured Sulfuricurvum sp. | reverse complement strand
ATCATCCCCGATTCACCGACACAGCGGGTAGGGGATGTGCCGCAGGATAAGTTCGAGAAGGCGCAGCATCTGAGCCGTATGTGGAGCCTCGAAGATTTGTTTAACCGTGACGAGCTGGAGACGTGGGTGAACCGCATCACCAAAGGGTACGGGGATGTCCGCTTCTACTGCGAGCCGAAATTCGACGGGGCGAGTCTCAACCTGATCTATGAGGACGGCAAGCTCGTGCAGGCGATCACGCGGGGTGATGGGGTAGAGGGGGAGGACGTCACCCAAAACGCCAAAACGATCCAGAGCATTCCCCTCACCATCCCCTATGCGGGACGGATCGAGATACGGGGAGAAGTGGTCATTTTCAAAGAGGATTTCGAGAAGATCAACGAGGAGCGGATGCGCAGCGGCGAATCGCTGTTTGCCAACCCGCGCAATGCGGCGGCGGGGAGCCTGCGGCAGCTCGATACCCGCATCACGGCGTCGCGGCGTCTGGTGTTCATGCCCTACGGGATCGGAGCCAATACGCTGGAGATCAAAAACCTCTCCGAGCGGATGGAGTGGGTCTATGCTCTGGGGTTCCGCAACCCCCATATGACACACCTATGCGAAAGTGCGGAGCAGATCGAGGCGTTTTACCATGAGATGCGCGTTGAACGGGACAATTTCGCGATGCTGCTGGATGGGATGGTGATCAAGGTCGATTCGATTGCCGTGCAGGACGAGCTGGGCTATACGGTCAAAAACCCCCGCTGGGCGGCGGCGTACAAATTCCCCGCCATCGAAAAGCTCACGACGCTGCGTGACGTCATCTTGCAGGTGGGGCGCAGCGGCGTCGTCACCCCCGTCGCGATCGTCGAACCCGTGGACATCGAGGGGGTGACGGTCGAGAGGTCGACCCTGCACAATTTCGACGAGATCGAGCGCAAGGACATCCGCATCGGGGATCGGGTGATCATCCTGCGCAGCGGCGACGTCATCCCCAAGATCGTCAAGGTGATCGCAAGCGAGCGCGACGGAAGCGAGCAAGTTATCCATCGCCCGACACATTGTCCCGTTTGCGGCTCCGAGCTTCTTGATGAGGGGGCGCTGATCAAATGCCAGAACATGGGGTGCGAAGCGCGGGTCGTCAACTCGATCATCTATTTCGCCTCCAAGCAGTGCCTCAACATCGACGGGCTGGGGGACAAGATCGTCGAAGCGCTTCATAGCGCGGGGATGGTGCATGAGGTGAGCGATCTTTTCGATCTCACGATGGATCAGCTCCTGTCCTTAGAGGGATTCAAAGAGAAAAAGAGCCGTAACCTCCTGGAGGCGATCAATGCAGCCAAAGGATGCGACTGCTGGCGTTTTATCAACGCGCTGGGGATCGAGCATATCGGCGAAGTGGCCTCCAAAACGCTGTGCGGTGCGTTCGGAACGGCGTTCGATACCGCCACGCGTGACGAGATCCTGGCCCTTGAGGGGTTCGGCGTCGAGATGGTCGAATCGATCCTCGAATTTGGGCGGGTCAACGGCGAGAAGATTGAAAGACTCAGATCGATTCTAAACCCCGTCGCTCCCGTGAAAGTCGAAGCGCACGATAATCCGTTCAAAGGCAAAAGCGTTGTCATCACCGGAACGATGAGCGTTCCGCGCGACCATATCAAGGCGATGCTGGAAGAACTGGGGGCAAAGGTGGCTTCGTCGGTCTCGAAAAAGACCGATTACGTCGTCTACGGCGAAGATGCGGGGAGCAAGTACGACAAAGCGGTGGAGCTGGGGGTTAAGCTCCTCACCGAGAGCGA
>CAZBIR010000091.1:0-4717 GCA_964491035.1 uncultured Sulfuricurvum sp. | reverse complement strand
TCTTCCCGATGAGGCTGCGGCGCCGCAGGGGAGCGGTGTAGAGGTGAAATATAGCCTTTTTGATTAAATAGGCGAGGTATCCCTTGACCCGGATTCCCCCGGGGAGGATTCCCGCGCCGTATTCGCCTCCCAGCGCGATCATGACGCCGCCGCTTTGATAACGGAAAGGCGAGCGGGGTTTGTGATCGAGGTCGGCGCGGATCATCGCGACGGCGTGTTCGCCGCTCCGTTCGGCCAGCTGTGCAGTGGGGGGATAGAGTTTCCCCTCCGCATCGGCGAGGTGAGCGACGTCGCCGATGGCGAAGATTTCGGGATGATTGTCGATCGAGAGATCGGGGGCGACGAGGAGATGCCCTTTGGCGTTGACCGCGAAGCCCAGACGCTCGGTGAGCGTTCCGGCGCAGACCCCCCCGGTGAAGATCATGAACTCGAAATCGAGGATGTTTCCGTTATCCAGTACGATCTGTTTTTCGCGCACTTCGCCGATGCGGTTGTTGTGCCAGACGTGCACCCCCAGCTTCTCGAGCCGCTCGTGCGCACTGCGGATCAGAAACGGGTCCATGCCGTAGAGGATGCTCTCGTACGCGTCGATGAGGTAGACGTCCACCCCGCGGCAGCCGAAGTTGCCGTTGCGGTAGAAGTGGTTCGCATACGCCGCCATCTCCGCGGCGATTTCGACTCCCGAAAGCCCCGCACCGCCGATGACGATGTTGAAAGGCTTGACGTCGCACCCCTGCCGTTGCGCTTCGATCCGCTCAAGCAGGGAGCGTTCGAACTGCTGTTTGAAATCGAGCGCGCCGGGGATGCTTTTGACGCCGTGGGTGTGTTCGCGCAGACCCGGAATGAAAGAGGGGAAATAGGTACGGCTCCCCGTGGCGATGATGAGGTAGTCGTAGCCTATTTCGCGGGTGGCGGTGCGTATCCTGTGTCCTTCGGCGTCGACGTCTTGCACCTCTTCGCAGACAAATTCGACGTTTCCGAAGCTTTTCATCAGCGAGGGGAGGTCGATCATGACGCGGGACATGTCGACTTTGTTGGCGATGAAGTCGTAGACTTCGGCCTGCATGTAATGGTAGGCGTTCTGATCGATCAGGGTGACGTCGATTTCAGGACGTTTGCAGAGGTGTTCGACGGCGCGGATACCGCCGTAACCGCCGCCGATCACCGCGACATGAATTTTTTGCACTCGGCCCCCCTGAAATATTTGTGGAATGGTAGCGGATTTCGGAGCCATTCTCAACCGTTGCGGTATAATTTGCCGATAAATAAGGATTGAACGAATGAGATTAGACAGTTGTTTGGTAGAACGGGGCCTCGTGGAGAGCCGGAACAAGGCGCAGCAGTTGATAAAAGAGCATGCGGTGAGCGTGGACGGCAAGATTGTCGACAAAGTGTCGTTTGAAGTGAGCGATGCGATGAGCGTCGAGGTGGCCGATACCGAAATCTACGTTAGCCGCGCCGCGATCAAGCTCAAAGGGTTCCTCCCTTACACGGGATGGGATTTGCAGGGGCTTAGGGCGCTGGATATCGGCTCTTCCACGGGGGGATTTACGCAGGTTCTGCTCGAAAACGGTGTCGCGTCGGTCACCTGCGTCGATGTGGGAAGCGATCAGCTTCATCCCTCCCTGCGCTCCGATCCGCGGGTTCGGGTGCATGAGAACACCGACATTCGGCAGTTCACCGGCGAACCCCCTTTTGATATCGTCACGTGCGACGTCGCGTTTATTTCGCTCGAGCACATCATCGATGCGATCGATGCGTTGGCGGCATGCCGCATCGTGGTGCTGTTCAAGCCGCAGTTCGAAGTGGGGCGCGAAGCCAAACGGGACAAAAACGGCGTAGTGAAAGACGACAGGGCGATCGAAAAAGCGCAAATCCGCTTCGAGGATCGATGCACCCTCAAAGGGTGGAAAATGATCGCCAAAGAGGTCGCCCACATCAGCGGCAAAGAGGGAAACCAGGAGACGTGCTATGGCTTTGTCAAAGGTTGACGCGATCGCCATCGGCGGGTTTGACGGGATGCACGTGGGGCATCAGCATCTGTTCGAAGAGCTGGGGGAACACGGAGCGATCGTCGTGATCGAGACGGGATACGCCAACCTGACGCCGGGCAGCGAGCGCGAGCACTATACCCATTACCCCGTTGTGTATTATTCCCTTGACGACATCCGCCATCTGGAAGGGGAAGAATTTGTCGACATGCTCTGCAAGCGTTTTCCGAATCTGAAAAAAATCGTCGTCGGGTACGATTTTCATTTCGGCAAAAACCGCCGCTATTCCCATGCTGATCTGGGGCAACTGTTCGGCGGCGAAGTCAAGGTGGTCGAGCAGGTGTGCATCGAAGGCGATTCGGTCCACTCCCACAAAATCCGCGCCAAGATCCAGATCGGGGATATCGAAGGGGCCAACCGCTTTTTGGGGCACAACTATCAGATCAAAGGGACGGTCGTGCGGGGGCAGGGGATCGGCAAAACCGACCTCGTCCCCACGATCAATCTCGAATGCCCCGGGTATCTCCTCCCCTACGAGGGGGTTTATGCCGCACTGACGCGCATCGACGACGAAGAACATTTCCACCCCAGCGTCGTCTTCGTCGGGCACCGCGTCACGACGGACGGCAGTTACGCGGTGGAAAGCCATATCCTCGGGGAGGACATCCCCGAATGCTCTCGCGCGTCGGTCAGCTTTGTCAAATTTTTGCGCAAAAACCAAAAATTCGAGAGCCTCGAAACACTCAAAAAAGCGATCGGTGATGATATTTTGAACGCCCGGCGCGAGCTGCTTCATCTGAGTTTATAGGAATTTAATCTCAATAGCGGTAAAATCCCGCTAATTTTCTACGCAAAGGAACGCTACTTATGGGTGAGTTGTTTACCTTCTTCGGCCTTATCAGCCATGACCACAGCTTCATTTTCCTCACGCACATGCTGCTCACGGCGGCGATTGTGATCGTAATCGCGAAAATGGCGACATCAAATCTCCGTCTGGTACCGACCGGTGCGCAAAACGTTATGGAAGCTTATCTGAGCGGCGTTCTGGCCATGGGTGCCGACGTTATGGGTAAAGCGGAAGCACGCCGTTACCTCCCCCTCGTGGCGACGATCGGTCTGTTCGTCGGTATCGCGAACGTCATCGGGGTTATTCCCGGTTTTGAAGCGCCCAGCGCGTTTTTGGACTTCACCCTTGCTCTGGCATTGGTCGTTTTCGTCTACTATAACTTCGAAGGGATCCGCCGCAACGGTCTGATCAGCTACTTCAAGCACTTCATGGGCCCGGTATGGTGGCTGGCGTGGTTGATGTTCCCGATCGAAATCGTTTCGCACATTTCGCGCATCATTTCCCTCAGCTTCCGGTTGTTCGGTAACGTCAAAGGGGACGACATGTTCCTCATGGTTATCCTGATGCTCGCTCCGTGGTTGCTGCCGATGATCCCGTTTGCGTTGCTGACGTTCATGGCGTTCCTGCAAGCGTTCATTTTCATGATGCTCACCTACGTTTACCTCGGCGGTGCCGTCCTTCTCCACGACGAACACTAAGAACCGTCCATGAAGCGAAGTACGTTCGACGCACTTTTGAGCTTCCTGGGAGGCGTTTCCTGGGCCTTCGTCGTCATCGGCGCCTGGGTCACCTTCCAGTCTTTCGTTTTTCTCGGCATTGTTCCCGCGATCATGTTCACCTTCATGTTCATTTTTATCGCCCTGTTTCTGATCCTCGTCCTCGAATCGATGGGAATGTACCGCGACCGGCATGAGATGATGGCCCGCCAAACGGCGCTCCTCGAAGAGATTCGGGAACGTCTTGACGATCGGGAACCTGGCGAAAAGACTTCCCAGGTATAAAAGCCTTTCTTGGCTTTTACGCCCAATTTAAATCCCCGATTTCTTTTTTTGATATAATGTGTTAATGACTTCAAAGCTGGAGGCCGTTTAAAGATGCAGAGTATAACGATCAATATTCAGGAATCCTACATTCCGCGTTTAAACGCTTTTTTGAAGAGTTTACCCAAAGAAGCTATGGCGGCTCCATCTCTCGACACTGAAATTCTTGCACGTGTAGACGAATACAAAAACGGCAAGATGAAAACGACTCCCCTGCGAGAGGGGATGAATAGAATCAAGGCCAAAATCGAAGCGAAACTATGAGGGTGATCAAATCACCCCGTTTTGATACAGAATTAGAAACTATCGTCGATTTTATCTCCGAAGACAGCCCGCGGCGGGCATTACGTTTTTATGATGAACTGTTGAACAAACTAGAAGCAATCCCCTCCAACCCCTACCGATACCGCAAACGTCCGAAAATTGATGATAAAAATATACGGGAACTGATTTTTAAAGGGTACACGGTACCTTTTTATATTGATACAGCTAATAACGTCATTGTTGTTTTGGGAATTTTCAGTGGAAATGAGTGGGAATTATGAAACACTACCTTATCACCGATCCTGCGTTTTACGGCAGTACCCCCGATGCACTCGAAGCGGCGCTGGATGTGATCTATTCGCACACGCTTCCCGATTTCGCCCTTTTTCGAGACAAACAGACATCCCGCTACCGCGATCTGGCTCAGACGTTTATCTCGGTATCCCGAAGCTACAAAATCCCCCGCGTGTTATTACACGGCGATTACGCTTTGGCGTATGAGCTGAAAGCCGACGGGGTGCATCTGACGTCATCGCAGTTCGATGCGATCGGCGAGGCCAAAAAAAGGGACCTCT
>CAZBIR010000090.1:0-6698 GCA_964491035.1 uncultured Sulfuricurvum sp. | reverse complement strand
AGTACTACCTCGGTATGGTACTCGACCGCGCGTCGGAAATGCCGATCATGATGGCATCCACTGAGGGCGGTATGGAGATCGAGGAAGTGGCTCACAAAAGCCCGGAGAAGATCATCAAAGTCGCGATCGATCCGTTGACCGGATTCCAGGGCTTCCACGGCCGCAAACTGGCGTTCGGACTCGGTCTTCCGGTCGAAGAGATCAATACGTTCATCAAATTCGCATCCGCCCTGTACAAAGTGTACATGGATCACGATGCGGAGATGATCGAAATCAACCCGTTGATCAAAACGGGCGACGGGCGTTTCCTCGCTCTCGACGCGAAAATGGGGTTTGACAACAACGCCCTCTACCGCCAGAGCCAGGTCAACGAAATGCGCGACCTGAGCGAAGAAGAGCCGACCGAGATCGAAGCGGGCAAATACGGCCTCAGCTACATCAAACTCGACGGTGACGTCGGATGTATGGTTAACGGTGCCGGTCTGGCGATGGGGACCATGGATACGATCAACTACGAAGGAGGCCGTCCGGCCAACTTCCTCGACGTGGGTGGCGGAGCCTCTGCAGAAACGGTGGCCAAAGGGTTCGAGATCATCCTCAAAGACCCGAACGTCAAAGCGATTTTCGTCAACATCTTCGGCGGGATCGTCCGTTGTGACCGGGTTGCCAACGGTATCCTCGAAGCGACCAAGCTGACCAAAGTCGACGTACCGGTTATCGTCCGTCTGGACGGAACCAACGCCGAAGAGGCGGCCGATATTCTCAACAACGCCGGAATTCCGAACATCGTCGCGGCAACTGATCTTGCCGACGGTGCGCGCAAAGCCGTAGCAGCAGCGAAAGGAGCTTAATTTATGTCAATTTTGGTTAACAAAGATACAAAAGTCATCGTTCAGGGGTTCACCGGTAAGGAAGGGAGCTTCCACGCCGAGCAGTGCATGGCCTACGGAACCAAAATCGTCGGCGGCGTCACTCCGGGGAAAGGGGGCCAGGAACACCTCGGCCAGCCGGTTTTCAACACGGTTGACGAAGCGGTCCGCTCTACGGGCGCCACGGTCTCCATGATCTTCGTTCCCCCCGCTTTCGTTGCCGATGCGGTGATGGAAGCGGCCGACGCCGGGATCAGCCTTGCGGTCATCATCACCGAAGGGGCACCGGTCAAAGACATGATGTACGCCAAAGCCTACGCCATGAAGAAAAACATGATGACCATCGGGCCCAACTGCCCCGGTATCATTACGGCCGATGAGTGCAAAATCGGGATCATGCCCGGCTTCATCTTCAAAAAAGGGAACGTCGGTCTGATCTCCAAATCGGGAACGCTGACGTACGAATCGGCCAACCAGGTCGTCAAAGAAGGTTTCGGTATCACGACTGCCGTCGGTATCGGCGGAGACCCGATCATCGGTCTTAGCTACAAACAGCTTCTTCCGATGTTCGAAGCGGATCCTGAAACAAAAGCGATCGTGATGATCGGTGAGATCGGCGGCGACCTGGAGATCCAGGCCGCCGAGTTCATCAAGCACAACATCACTAAACCGGTTGTTGCGTTCATCGCGGGTCAAACGGCTCCTAAGGGCAAACGTATGGGTCACGCCGGGGCGATCATCTCCGGAAGTGCCGGTACGGCGCAGGAAAAAATGGCGGCTCTCGAAGCGGCCGGCGTCAAAGTTGTCGTTTCCCCGGCCGACATCGGCAAAGCCGTTGCGGAAGTGATGGGAAAATAACGATTTCCGGAGCTGGATTTGCCAGGTCGGAAACGACCTTTCGTGCGAGCCTCGTAAGGTAACATCCGTCATCGCAGACGGGGCGCAATGAGCACATTTCAAGGCAATATCAAGAAGCCAAGATAAACTAATTAAACTCAATCAAGGAGAAGGAATGTCAATAATTAAAGCGCCAGAAAACACTCCGGTGTGGGTCGATGAAGCACGATGTAAAGCGTGTGATATCTGTGTATCGGTTTGTCCGGCAGGGGTTTTGGCAATGAGACTCGAACCTACGTCGACATTGGGAGCAATGATTGAGATCGTAGCGGCGGATGCCTGTATCGGATGTAACGACTGCGAATTGAATTGCCCTGACTTTGCTATCTTCGTAGCGGATAAATCCGAGTACAAGTTTGCAAAACTTTCGGATCAGGCAAAAGAGAGAGCTGAAGCTATCAAGAAAAACAAATACATGAAGCTTAGCGCTTAAAGGGGGAAACATATGGAATTGAGAGAAGTAATTTCAACCGGAAACGATTTGGCGGCTGAAGCGGCTGTCGATGCGGGATGTATGTTTTTCGGAGGGTATCCGATTACGCCATCTTCAGAAGTAATGCACACCATCTCTGATTTGCTTCCTGCCGTCGGCGGTGTCGCGATCCAGATGGAAGACGAAATCGCCGGTGTGGCGTGTGCGGTCGGTGCCGGTATGGCCGGTGTTCGTACCATGACGGCAACCTCAGGCCCGGGGATCTCGCTGAAAGCGGAAAACCTCGGACTTGCGCAAATGGCCGAAGTGCCGTTGGTCGTTGTCAACGTTATGCGCGGAGGTCCTTCAACCGGTCTTCCGACCCGTGTATCGCAGGGCGACGTGCGCCAGGCTAAAAACCCTTCACACGGTGACTATCGCTCGATCACCCTGTGTGCGGGTAACCTGGCGGAGTGTTATACCGAGACGGTTCGCGCGTTCAACCTCGCGGACCGCTTCATGCAGCCGGTATTCGTTCTCCTGGACGAAACGATCGGTCATATGCACGGTAAAGCGATGATCCCGACGGTCGAAGAGGTCAAAAAAGGGATCGTTCCGCGTAAAGTATTTACCGGAGCGCCTGAAGATTACCGTCCATACGGCGTCGGTGCCGATGAGCCTGCAGTGCTCAACCCGATGTTCCAGGGGTATCGTTACCACTTCACAGGGCTTCATCACGATGCCAAAGGGTTCCCGACCGAAGAGATCGAAACCTGCCGCAAACTGATCCAGCGTCTTGAAGACAAAGTTATGATGCACACCGACGAACTTGAGTATAACGAAGAGTTCATGTGTGACGATCTCGAAGAGAACGACGTATTGATCATCGCTTACGGTTCGGTGTCACTGGCTGCAAAAGAGGCGATCCGTCACCTCAGAGCCGATGGTATCAAAGCGGGATTGTTCCGCCCGATTACCTTGTGGCCAAGCCCGGCAAAACGGATCAGACATTTCACCGACAAAGTGAAAAACGTATTGTGTGTTGAACTCAACATCCGCCAATACACCGAAGAAGTAGAGCGTGTTTCAAGCCGTCTTGATATCCACGGTTTGTACAAAGTTAACGGACGGGCGATTTCTCCGTACGAGATCGTTAATAAAGTGAAGGAGATCATCTAACATGGCTTTCAATTACGACCAATATTTACGTTTAGAAAAAATGCCGACACTTTGGTGTTGGGGATGTGGTGACGGTGTTATCCTCAAAGCCGTTATTCGTGCAATCGAAACCTGCGGTTGGAAACAAGACGACGTCTGTGTCGTTTCAGGGATCGGATGTTCGGGACGTTTCTCATCGTACGTTGATTTCAATACCGTTCACACGACGCACGGCCGTACCGTAGCGTTTGCGACGGGGATCAAATTGATGCACCCTGACAAACACGTCATCTGTGTCGCGGGGGACGGTGACGCGCTGGCGATCGGCGGTAACCACACGATTCACGGATGCCGCCGCAACATCGACATCAAATTCATCATGATCAACAACTTCATTTACGGGTTGACCAACTCGCAAACCTCACCGACCACGCCTCAGGGTATGTGGACGGTGAGCCAGAAATCGGGGAACATCGATCCTACGTTCAATGCGTGTGATCTTGCGATCGCTGCGGGTGCTTCATTCGTAGCGCGCGAAACGATGCTTGATCCGAAAAAACTGGAAAAAGTGTTGGTCAAAGGGTTCCAGCACCGCGGTTTCGCATTCTTTGACGTTATGTCAAACTGCCATATCAACCTCGGGCGTAAAAACAAAATGCAAAGTGCGATGGAAAACCTTGAGTGGATCGATAGCATTACCACTCCGCTCAAAAAATGGGAAGCGCTTTCCGATGAAGAAAAACTGAACAAATTCCCGACGGGTGTTTTGAAACACGATGAAAACGCTCGTGAATACTGCGACATGTACGAAGATGTCAAAGCGTACCATCAAGGTAAACGTAAAGCGATTACCCAAGACGATTTCGCGAAGAAAATTTAAGGAGATACACAATGGCTAGAACATTAATGAGATTTACCGGTGTCGGCGGACAGGGTGTACTTCTTGCGGGAGAAATTTTCGCTGCGGCAAAAATCAAAGAGGGGGGACACGGTCTTAAAACCGCTACCTATACCTCGCAGGTGCGCGGCGGCCCGACCGTCGTTGACATCACGCTCGACGATGAAGAGATTTTCTATCCGTACGCCAACGACGGTGAGATCGATTTCATGCTCTCCGTTGCGCAGGCGAGCTATAACCTGTTCAAAAACGGGGTAACTCCCGGCGGAACGATCGTCATCGAGCCAAATCTGGTTCATCCGACGGAAGAAGACCGTAAAAAATGGAACATCGTGGAGATCCCCATCATTACGATCGCCAAAGATGAAATCGGTAACGTTATCACCCAGTCGGTTGTCGCACTGGCAATCGCCAATACCTACATGAAAGCATTGGACGACGAGCTTCTGCGCGGCGTCATGCTCTCGAAAGTACCGGCAAAAGTACACGACGTCAACAACAAAGCGTACGACCTCGGTAAAAAATACGCCCTCGAAGCGATGGCCAAAAAAGCATCCTAAACGCTTTATCCCCGCATTGTCGGGGTTTTTCCCCGACACTCCCCCTTGCTTTTATATTCTCAAAAGATAGAATGGACTAGAATAAAATAAAATTACTATTTTTTATATCTAAGCCGTTTCGTCTCCTGCCGATGCGATTTGGAACCGAAGGTACACTGATGTGTGAATTGCCTCATATGAGCGCCGTCATCCGCGCTATTGCGTTTGATGACGATACCGTTGCTTTGTTCGAAGCGAATCGAGAGGCCATTATCGAGGGATGGGTCGAGTACCCTGCCATTTACGACATCCGGGAACGGCTGGGGTACACCAAAGAAGAGTACCGTACCCGGATCGCCCGAAACGTATTCGGCTATTTTTTCAGTATACTGCGCTCGCTCAACGCTCCCGGAGACTGTCCCACCATGCGCACCGTCGTAAAGGAGTTCCAGTCTCAGGGGCTGACGGTCGAGGATGTCTTTTTGAACTGCGCCGCGTTTAAAAACGTCGTCTACGAGCTCCTCCTCGATCATCCAAAACGCCACGAACTCATCATGGTGCTCGATCACAACCTCTACGGTGTCCTCTCCATCTACAGCGAGATGATCCGCGCGCATGAGGCCCAGCTGGAGCTTCGCAACCGGATCATCCAGGAAAATGTTCTTTACACCCGCACCGATGCGCAGGGGGTCATTATCGAGGTGACCGAGGCGTTTTGCGCCCTTACGGGATATGAAAAAGAAGAACTCATCGGGCAAACCCACTCCCTCTTCAAGCATCCCAACGTCGATCCCTCGATCTACCGGGATATGTGGGAGACGATTACGGGGGGAGAAGTGTGGAACGGCAACCTTCCCAATCTGCGCAAAGACGGCAGCACGTTTATAACGACGGTTCGCATCGTCCCCGTTTTTGAGGCCGATCGGCGGGAATACATGGCTTTTCGCACCGACATCACGTCGGATGAACTTTCCAAGGTCGATCCCCTCACGGGGCTTTACAACCGCCGCGAGCTGGATAAAAAGTTCCAGCAACTCTACATGAACGCGATCGTCAAGGAAGAACCGCTCTGCGTCATCCTTGCCGACATCGACCATTTCAAAAAGGTAAACGACACCTACGGCCACCAAAGAGGGGACGAACTGATCAAGGAATTTTCCGCAATCCTCCAGACGTGTACCCGCCTCAGCGACGTCTGTGCCCGCTGGGGAGGCGAGGAGTTCATCATCCTCCTGCCGCGTACACGTCTTGTGATTGCCTATGAAGTCGCCGAGCGGATTCGCCATGCCGCGTGCCGGGAACTGGGAGGGGAGGGGATGGCGATGAGCTGTTCGTTCGGCGTTGCCGAACTGGCTGAGGGGGAACGAATCGATGATTTGTTCAAACGGGCCGACGGCTATCTCTACCGCGCCAAGGAAAATGGCCGGAACCAGAGTGTCAAGGGGTAATCTTAGCCCCCTCTAATCGTTTTTTCCCTATAATGGCTCCAGGTACAGCAGGCGATGGCTTGGAGAGGTCTCCAAGAGGTAAAGTCCGGGCTGCCGTAGGACACGGTTCCATCTAACGGATGGCCACGGTAACGTGAGGGACAGTGCAACAGAGAGTAGACCGCCTCGAAAGAGGTGAGGGTGAAACGGCGGGGTAAGAGCCCACCAGTCCTTTGGGCAACCAGAGGAGCTATGTAAACCCAACCGCGCAGCAAGAAACAGATGGTTAGCGTCCTACATCGCTATTGTTTCGCTAGAGGCCCTGAGTGATCAGGGTAGTAGATTAATCATTGCCATATCCAGAACCCGGCTTACGCTGTACCTGCCTTCTCAAGCTCCCTTTTTCCTCTTTTTAAATTCCGGAACTAAATAGCTGACCTTTGCGTTTTATCGGATAAAATCGATGCAGAGGATGAAAGGCTGATCGGCGATTGTGAT
>CAZBIR010000089.1:0-7037 GCA_964491035.1 uncultured Sulfuricurvum sp. | reverse complement strand
GACAGCTGCCGCTCCACGGCCCCCAGTTCAAAGGCGACTTTGGGCATCCCGTAGACGATACAGCTGGCTTCGTCCTGCCCCAGCGTCCGGGCACCGGCGTTGCGCATCGCCAGCAGCCCGCGGGCACCGTCTCCCCCCATCCCGGTGAGGATGACGCCGATCGCGTTGGCCCCGGCGATTTTGGCGACGGAGTTGAACAACACGTCCGCCGAGGGGCGGTGGCCCGAGACCTTGTCCCCGCTGCCGATCTCGACGTAATAACGGGCCCCGGAACGGCGCACCACCATGTGGTAGTCCCCCGGTGCGATCAGGGCGACGCCGGGGGTGATCGAATCGCCGTTGCGCGCTTCGCGCACCTCCATCGCGCACAGCGAATTGAGCCGCTCGGCGAAGGGGGCGGTAAAGTTGGCCGGCATGTGCTGGACGATCACCGTGCCGGGGGCGTTGCGCGGCAGCCCCATCAGGACGTCTTTGAGCGCTTCGGTCCCCCCGGTCGAGGCACCGATGGCGAGGATCTTGTGGGTCGTTTCGGCCAGCGAGGTGGTGTTGGCCTTGCGGATCGTCTCCAGCGACCGCTGCCCGACCCGGACCCGCGAAGCCATCTTGATCTTGGTGAGGAGCTCCTCGCGCATCGCATCACGGCCGTCATAGATGTGGGAGTGGGGCTTGGCGACGAAATCGACCGCTCCCGCTTCCAGCGCCTCGAGGGTCGTTTTCGCCCCGTTCTGGGTCAGCGAGGAGACCATCACGACCGGAACGGGCATGTAGTGCATCAGCCGCTTCAGGAAGCTGATCCCGTCCATCCGGGGCATCTCGACGTCGAGGCATACAACGTCGGGGCGAAGCTCCACGATCTTGTCGCGGGCAACGAACGCGTCCGAAGCGGTCGCAACCACCTCGATCGCGGGATCGCTCTCCAGAATTTCGCGCAAAACGGCCCGCGCCGTCGCGCTGTCATCGACAATCAGTACCCGTATCGCCATCACTCCTCCTTAGCGGTTAAAATCACTGCGCTGTGCGTATTTCATCAGTACTTTGCCCCGTTCGAGGTCAAACTGTATTTTCCGCCCGTTTTGTCCGCCGATATCCTCGGCGACGATGCGGATCCGGTACTCCTCCAGGATCTCCCGGGCGACGAGGATGTTTTTCTGCCCCACCATCATCGCATCCGATCCGCCGCTGTTCATTGACGCGCCGCCGAACAGTTTGGCCTCGATCGTTTTGCGATTCGATCCGCGCTGCTCCATCGCCTCGATCAGTTTCGGGATCGCGATGTTGCCGAATTTCGGCGACTGTAAGCCGTTTCCGTTCCAGAACGGGAGGAGATAATGGTTCATCCCCCCGATCCCCAGCCGCGCATCGTACAGGCATACGGCAACGCACGAGCCCAGTACCGTCGAAATGGCGGCGGGAGAGGCATCGACGTGGATCTGCCCGACATGGATAAAGGTCGAATGTCCCTGTATCATCAGATTTCGACCGCCCCCTCGAACGATTCAAACAGGAACTCGTTGGCACCGCAGGCGGTCGAATCGGGGTTGTGCGCATCGATCGGCAGGGTGACCGTAAACGTCACCGTCCCCTCCCCGACCGTATAATCGACGCTCCCCTCCATCAGTTCGCAGAAACTGCGCACGACGCTCAGCCCCACTCCCAGCCCGTGAAGCCCCTCCGGCCCTCCGGCGAAACGGGTAAACACCTGCGGCTTGAATTCTACTTTCGGCCCCTCGCCGCGGTTGGTGACGTCGAGGATCACGTTGTTCCCCTCGGCACGGATGGAAATCTCGATCAGCCCCCCCGCATCGCCGTAGGTGCAGGCGTTGGCGATCAGGTTTTTGAGGATCAGGTAGATTTTCCCCGGATCGGTTACGATCGAATGGCCCAGCGTGTCGTTGATCGAGACGATGCATTTGCGGGCGTTCAGGGCGTATTTCAGCGACTCCAGCACCTCCTGGACCACCGATCCCAGATCGGTGCAGGCGGCGGAAAGGTCACATTCGCCGCTCTCGATCAAAGCGGCGGCCACGAGGTTCTGAATCCGGAAATCAAGCACCAGCGCCTCGGCGTGAACCGTTTCGTAGATGGAGCGTTTCTCGCTTCCTGCGGGGGGCGAGAGGTGGGGAATCAGCCCCAGCAGCGCCGTCATCGGGTTATTGAGCTCACTGGCGACGAGCGAGAGAAAGCGGGATTTGGCCTTTTCGCTCTCGATGAGCTGCTTGTTGAGTTCCAGAATCTTGCGGCTGAGAAACGCGATCTCTTCCATCCCCTCCTCGCACCGTTCGTTATGATCGTGTTCTGCGTTTTCCATCATGCGTATTCCGCCCCTTTCATCAGTGATTCCCCCTCATCGCGGAGTTTTTCGAGTATCGCTTCGGCGATGCTCGACGCTTCGAGCAGCCGGCGGCTCTCTTTTTCGACGCTCAGCCCCAGTTTCTGCATCGCCTCGACTTCAGCCGTCGTTTGCGTCAGCAGCGTTTTGAGTTCGGAGAAGATTACCCCGAACCGCCCCCCTTCCTGGTCGGCGCGCGCCGCTTCGATGACACCGTACACCTGGATGTACCCCAGGTAGAACATCTGTTTTTCAATCTGTTCCAGATGCGATATGACCTCCAGGATATTCTCCAGCAGCTCCGATTGCAGTGCGTGGGCGCGGTGGGCATACCGCACCACCAGCGTAATCAGGTCGGAGATGTTGGTGTTGATCTGCCCCATCTTCTCGTCGTTGTTTTTGCACAAGACCTCTTCGATGAAATAGGTGACGGTCTCGATCTGCAGCGAAATCGCCGAGATCGAAAAGACCAGTTCGTTGAGCCCCTCCGAGAGCAGAGCGATGATCCCGTCGATTCGGCCGATCATTTCGTCGTTTTCCTTGGCGCTGTTGCGGATGTCGCGAGCTAAAACCCCGAAGGTTTCCCCGCCGCTTTCGACCTTGTACGAAGCGACCGACGCGTTGAGCGAGAGGAACACGACGTCGCGTGCCAGCCGCCGCAGCTGCGTCCCTTTCTCCTGGAAAATCGATTTGACCTCGTTGAAGAGGGAGATTTTTTCAAACCAGGTTTCGTATTCGCATACGAGCCGCTCGCAGGTGTCGTGGATCGATTTCAGACGCATCAGCGCGGCCGAAGAGGATTCGTATTTTCCCCCGTTCAGGCAGCTCTCAACCGCCTTGGCCTTGCGTTGGGCCAGCTCGGTGACGAGCGCGTCGGACATGAACTGCGCGTACGAATCATATCCGAGCCCTTTGAGCGCCTCGCCCAGCAGCGGGGCGCTCGCTTCCATCCCCCCTTTGGCTTCGCTCATCAGGAGTTTGAAATAGAGTTCGCGAGCCGCGGCAAACAGCGGCGAATCGGGTTTGATCCGGATCGAGATCAGGTGCTCGCCGAGGGGAAAAACGGCGGCAAGGACCCAGTAGTATTTCCCATCCCGGGAACGGTTCTTGACGTACGCGACGAGCGGTTTGTCGACGTTGAGGGCATCCCACAGGGTCTTGAAGACGATTTTGGGCATGTCGGGATGGCGGATGATGTTGTGGAAGCTGCCGACCAGTTCCTCTTCGGCATAGCCGCTGATCCGGGTAAAGACGTCGTTCCCCGAGAGGATTGTGCTGTCGCGCCGCGTTATCGAGAAAAAGAGCTCGTCGCTCTCGAACACGGCTTCCTTGTCCGTTACGTCGATCCGTTCCAAATTTTTCCTTTTTATTCTGATGTTACGCACTTTTCGGGCATAGCCCGCAAAGTGGCAGGGACAACTGTCCCTGCACCCCCTAAAGCCACCCGTATCTTCCGGATACGGGAGAGGAACTGTCTAATAAACTAAAGCTTCTGATAGATCGACGAACCCAGCAGTTTAAAGGTCTCTCGATGGGTGGTCAATGATTCGGAACTCCCCAGAAACAGGGGAGAACCTTTGGGCAATACGGCCCCGAAACGGCTGATGACGTCGTGGCGGGTCGGATCGTCGAAATAGATCATCACGTTTCGGCAGAACACCATGTCAAACTTGTTTTTGAAAAAAAACGGGTCGGTCACGAGGTTGTAGAGGCGAAACAGCACTTTTTCCCGCAGGTGGGGGAGGATCCGGTAACGGTGCGCCTCATCGGTGCGGATTTTCTCGAACGAGCGCAGGACGATATCTTTGGAGAGAGGTTCGACCGATTTGGCGTCGTAAACCCCCGCCATCGCGTGGCCGAGCACTTTTGGGGAGATGTCGGTCGCGAGGATTTTGATATCCCACGCCTCGAAATCGCTCAGGTGATGCTGCAAGAACATCAAGATCGTGTAGGGTTCCTCGCCGCTGGAACATCCCGCCGACCAGATGCGGATCTTTTTTTCGCGGCTTTTGCTCTCGACGAGCCGGGGCAGATACCCCTCCAGCCATTTCCACTGGGCGCTTTCGCGGAAAAAAGAGGTGACGTTGGTCGAGATCGCGCTGACAAAAAAGGAGAGTTCCTCCTCGTCGCTGACCAGATGGTCGTAATAGGCCCGGAACGATGCCAGTTTCAGCTGGTTGAGCCGCTTGTTGAGCCTCCCTTTGATGAGGGTGCTTTTCTGGTCCGAGAGGGAAATACCCACTTTGTCGTAAATGTATTTGCGAAAAAGGGCAAACTCCTCGGGTTTGAGCGGTATCTCAACCATGGGTTCCCTCGATCAGGGGGCGCAGTTCGTCGACGTTGAGGATCAGCGCGATGTCGCCGTTGCCCAGGATCGCCCCGCCCGAGATCTCCCGGAGACGGGCGAGCGATTTGCCCAGCGTTTTGATGACGACCTGCTGGCGTCCGAGCAGCTCGTCGACCATGATCGCGATCCGTCCCGCTTCGGTTTCGACGCAGACGAGAATCCCCTCCCACGGTTCGATCCGCTCGGCAGGGAGCGAAAAGACGTCGCTGAGACGGATGACCGGGATGTGCTGGCCGCGCATGCTGACAAACTCCCCCTTTTCCTTGAGGGCGTGGACGATCTCCCGCTCGGGGCGGAACGATTCGACGACGCTGAGGGTGGGGATGATGTAGATCTCGTCCGCCGCGCGCACGAGCATCCCGTCGATGATCGCCAGCGTCAGGGGAAGTACCATCGAAAAGGTGGTCCCCTCCCCCTCGCGTGATTCGATTTCGATCTTGCCGCGCAGTTTCTCGATCGAGGTTTTCACCACGTCCAGCCCGACGCCGCGTCCCGAGAGGTCGCTGATCGTCTCGGCGGTCGAGAACCCCGGCTGCATGATGAGGCCGAAAATCTGGCTGTCGGTGAGATTCTCGTCTCCTGTGATGATCCCCCTCTCGATCGCTTTTTGGAACACCCGGTCCTTGTTGATCCCGCGGCCGTCGTCGCTGACGCTGATGACGATGCTGCCGCTTTTGTGGTAGGCGCGCAGCGTGATCGAGCCTTCGGCTTTTTTGCCCGCCGCGAGCCGTTCGTCCGCATTGGCCTCCAGACCGTGGTCGATGGCGTTTCGGATGATGTGGATCAGCGGATCGGAGAGGCTGTCGATCATCGTTTTATCGATCTCGGTCTCTTCTCCCAGCACGGTTAGATGCAGCTCTTTGCCCGTCTTTTTGGAGGTATCGCGGACGACCCGTTTCATCTTGTCGAACGTATCGCGGATCGCGACCATCCGCAGGCTCATGACCCGGTCCTGGATCCGCTTGGTGATTTTCGAGAGGGTTTCGATCGTCCGGCTGATCGATTCGTCCTCGATGGAGCGGATCTTTTCGTTCTGGGCGATGAAGTTCTGGGCGATGACGAGTTCCCCGACCGAATCGAAGAGCTCGTCGAGTTTGAACGTGTCGATCCGGATCGTCGATTTCGAAGCGCTCAGGACCGCCGAACCGGAATCGCCGTTTTTGACCGGCGCTTTTTCGGCCACCCCGGGGTGCTCCTCATGGGGTTTTTCCTCGACGACGCTCGCGGCGGCGGGGTGCTCGATGGGGATCAGTTGGTATTCATGGTCGAACAGAAATTCGAAATTTTCAGCGATTTCCGTCATCGTTTTGGGGGTCAGGAGGATCGTGACGATCCGGCGCAGGACGTTTTCGTCGCAAACAAACGACTCCAGCGGCGGGACCTGTTGCATGTCGACGAACGACTCCGCACTCCTGGCCCCCTCGCGGACGAGTTTGACGAACGCGAGAGGATCGAACCCGCGCCGATAGGCATCGGCGTCGAGCGTCAGCTCGAGTCGAAACAGGTTCTGGCTCTCCTCCCGCATCGCCTGAGCGAGCTGGACGCTCCGGGCAATCGCATTTTCGATCGTCTCCTCGCATCCCAGCCCGAATTCGCTCGCCAGATCGTTCATCGCCGCTTCACCCCCCTCGACCTCAGGGGCGGCCGCAGTCGGTTTGCCCGTCTTGGAGGCGATCAGGCTTTTGATCCCCTCCAGGCACTCCCCGTAGCTTCCCGGCAGATGCGGCAAGGCGTCGAGTTCGCACGTCATGACCTCTTTGATGACGTCGACGCTGTTGACGATGAGTTCGAGGTTGTGCGACTCGATCTCCTCTTTGCTGCTGCGGTAGTGGTCGAGGATATCCTCGAAGTGGTGGACGAATTCCCCCAGCCGGGTGAATCCGAACGCATTGGCATTCCCCTTGAGGGTGTGGACACCCCTGAAAATTTCGTTGAGCAGATCAAAATCGCCCGAAGCCTCTTCGAATCGGAGAATATCGACGTCGAGCTTTTCGATGATCTCCCCGGCTTCTTCGATAAAAATCGCTTTGACTTGTTCTTGTTTAGTCATGGCACATCCAATGCAGTGTTCCGTACGTTTGGGAAGTCACGATCCCCTTGTCCAGATAAGGGATCATCAGATCGCTCCGCGTCCGTTTCAAACTCGCCAGCAGCGCGACCAGCGCGCCTGAGACGAGACCGTTGCCCTCTTCGACTTCGATGGTTTCGACATACTCGATACGAGGGCGGATAAACTGTTCGAATTCCCGAATCTCATCCATCGACATCGAAAGATCGATGGTGAGTACATCTCCGTCGAACCGCATTTAAAACTCTTTGAGATCGTCCTCGTGAAGAGGAAAGATGTCATCGTTTTTTGGC
>CAZBIR010000088.1:4177-7280 GCA_964491035.1 uncultured Sulfuricurvum sp. | reverse complement strand
AGAAGCGTTTCGGGGGTTGTTTTCCCCGTTTTCACAGCAATTCCTATACTGATCGTCACAAATTCCGCTGCACTGGAGTATTCATGGGGAATTTGCAATCTCCTCACCGCTTCGAGGAGATGGTGGGCAACCGTCTCGCTTCCCTGATAATCGATCGATTCGAGCAAAACGACGAACTCTTCTCCCCCATAACGGGCAACAATGTCGCCGGGACGCTTTAGTACGGCGTTGAGAGCGGCGGCGATCCGGATCAGACACTCATCCCCTTTGCCGTGGCCGTAGTGGTCGTTGTAGTTTTTGAAAAAATCGACGTCGATCATCATGACCGACAGAGCCCGATTTTCCCGCTCGCTGTCGCGAAATCTCTTGAGATACGTTTCATCAAACGCGCGGCGGTTGGCGATATGGGTGAGACCGTCCACCATCGAGAGCTCTTCGAGCAGATCGTTTTTGAGTTTCATGTCGACGATGGTTTTCACCCGTACCCTGACGATCGCGGGATAAAAAGGCTTTGAGATGTAATCGACCGCACCGATATTGAATCCGTATTCCTCATCTTCGGGGGAGTTTCGGGCAGTGACGAAGATAATCGGAATTTCTTTGGTCTGGGGTAGATTCTTAAGCGCTTTACACACCGCATACCCGTCCATCCCCGGCATTTCGATGTCGAGGAGAATCACGTCGGGACGATCGACACTTTGGGCGATGGCGAGGGCATCTTCCCCGTTTGTCGCCGCCTGGATTTCGTAGTCGTCGCAAAGCAAATCGTACAAAACCGAGATATTGGTGCTCATGTCATCAACGATCAGGATCGTCGCTTTTTTATTAATCATACTCATATTTTCCACTCTTTCATCTGTTTTAACGCCTGAGGATAGGCGAATCGGTCCATCTCCCTGTGCCATTGCTCAAGGCGTTCCTCTTCAACTCTCCCCGACAACCATTGCCGCAGTTGCTTTGTTTTCCGAGCGTCGGTGATTTTAAAGTTTTCGCAGTTACGAAGGGTCTCTTCGAACAGCGCCTTCCCCTCGGACTCACCCAAAAACGCCCCTTCCTCTTCCTCCCGGATCAGTGGGATGAGGGTGAGGGTAAGCTCCTCCATCGACAGCTCAAGCACCTCGATCTCCTCTACAGGGACCGGTTCCATCTCTTTATACCGCTGATCGATACGGCGGCACACCTCAAAAAGGGCTCTGGCTCCGACATTTCCGCTCACCCCTTTGAGGGCATGGATCAGCGATTTCGCGTCGGGATCGTCCGATCTGATTTTTTCGACAAGGGGGGCAAATTCCCCCTCCAGCTGTCTATGGAGGGTACGCAGCAGCATCCGCACTTTAGACTCGTCTTGGTCGGCGATGGTGCGCAGATACTCCACATCGAGGATGACGGTCGCGGTTTTTTCCCCTTTGTTCTCGCTTTCGGAGGACTCTAACGTCCGGCCGCACCATCGCGCGATCATTTCGTAGAGTTTGGACATTTCGACCGGTTTGCCCAGATGATCGCTCATCCCGGCACTTAGCGCCCTCTCTTTGTCTTCGACCGTCACGGCGGCGGTGAGGGCAATGATCGGTATCCGGTATCCCCCCTCTTGGGAACGGATCTGCTGCGTCGCTTCATATCCCCCCATCACCGGCATCTGTACGTCCATCAAAATCAGATCGAATCCCTCACGATCGGATCGGAACCGTTCTATGGCTTCTTCGCCGTTGTTCGCCACCTCTACCTCGATGCCGAACCGATGAAGCATCGTGCTCACCACCTCCTGATTGAGTTCATTGTCCTCGGCCAGAAGTATTCGGATCCCTTTGAGCCTCTCGTCGGTTTTCCACGCCGATACATCGTCTCCGTTTGTAACAAAGGTGCCGTTTCTGGCCCGATTGATGGCATTGAACAGCGCCGATTCGGTCACCGGTTTGGAGAGAAACGCCTCCATCTCGATCTCATCCGTACCGATCTGCTCAGGGGCATAGCCGCTTTGCATCACCACAAACGGATGGGTATGTTTGAGAATCCCCTCCCGCTCCAACCGGCGGATCTCTCTGATCGCCTCTTTGCCGTCCATCCCCGGCATCTCCCAATCCATCAGAATGATGTCGAATCCGCGGTTTTCGTGGTCGGCGGTGAGGATCATCCCCAGCGCTTCGTTGCCGTTCGTTGCCGTTGCACACTCACACCCGAAATGCCCCAGCATCGTTATGAGAATGTTTCGGGAGATCTCATGATCGTCCACTACCAGCGCCCGGCACGGGGATGGCATGTGCGGATGTTCCTGCTCCCACCGTTGAACCCCAACCTCCACCGTAAACCAGAACGTCGTACCGCGCCCCTCCTCGCTCTCAACACCGATCTCTCCCCCCATCGCTTCGACGAGCCGTTTGGAGATCGAGAGCCCCAGCCCACTCCCCCCGTAGCGTCGCGTCGTCGAACTGTCCGCCTGAGAAAATGGATTAAAAAGGCGCCCGAGCTGATCCTTACTCATCCCGATCCCCGTATCCTCGACGCTCAATCGAAGCCGTGCCCTCTGCGGATGCACTCGATCAACCATCTCGATCCCTGCCGTGATCGCCCCTTTCTCGGTAAATTTGAGAGCGTTTCCGATCAGGTTGATGAGGATCTGGGAGAGGCGCAGTTCATCCCCCACAACGATCCCGGGAACGTCATCGCTTTGGTGAAAATAGAGCTGAATCCCTTTTTCTACCCCCTTCTGGCTAAACAGAACCCGCAACTGGGAGAAAATGGAACTGAGGGAAAAGGGGCGGTTTTCGAGCTGCAGTTTCCCCGCCTCGATTTTGGAATAATCGAGGATGTCGTTGATGATCCCCAACAGCAGTTTCGAAGAGGTGTGAATTTTATGGATATAATCGTGCTGCTGCGGAGGAAGATCGATTTGGAGCATCAACTCGCTCAACCCCAGAATCGCGTTCATCGGGGTACGGATCTCGTGCGACATATTGGCCAGAAACTGGCTTTTGGCGGCATTCGCGGCCGTCGCTTCCTCTTTGGCTTCCCGGATCGACGCTTCGGCTTGTTTGCGCTCCGTCACGTCATCGTAGACCACCACCAGCTCTCCCGTCGGGAGGCGATAGACGTAGTTCTCTCTCCA
>CAZBIR010000088.1:0-4077 GCA_964491035.1 uncultured Sulfuricurvum sp. | reverse complement strand
CGTAGACCACCACCAGCTCTCCCGTCGGGAGGCGATAGACGTAGTTCTCTCTCCACCCCGAAATCTTCCCGTAATCGTACCAGCTCATGGGGAAAGACTCCCCCTCTCCGCTTCGATAGACTCTGCGCATCACCTCTAAAAGCCCCATCGACTCGACCGATGGAAAGCATTCGGTCACCTTCTTCCCAACGAGTTCCTCTCCTCTGAGCCCCTCAATCCTCTCGACGGCGCTGTTGACTTCTATGAAAATGAAATCTTTGCCATCCTCAACACTCTCGTAGATGACGACCCCGCTGTTCATGTTTTCGAAGAGTTTGCGAAAGAGCGTCTCATTTTTTTCGAGCCGTTCGCTGATTTCTCTCTCGGCGGTGATGTCGAGCATCGTCCAGATAATCCCCCGCTCGATCTCGTCAGTATCGACCATCACCCCCGAAATCTGACACCAGATGGGTGTTCCGTCTTTTTTGCGGAACGGATAAACGAGATTGGCTTTTCCGTTCTTGCGCAACGCTGCGTAGGATTCCGCGAAGCGGGCAAAATGCTCATCCGAGAGGTGAAAAATCCGAAGGCTTTCTCCAATCAGCTCCTCAGGGAGGTATCCGAACATTTCGGCGAGTTTGCGGTTTGCCTCGATGATTTTACGCTCCACCGATCCCAGAAAAATCCCCACCGCACTGTTGTCCAGCAGCGCCCGGTTAAAATTGGACGCCTGAAGCAGCGCCTCTTGATAGAGTTTGTTTTCGGTGATCTCCTGATGGGTCCCCGACATGATCAGCGGCTGCCCGTCCTCACTCCATGTCGTCACCTTACCGCGATCGAGAACCCATCGCCAGCTTCCGTCTTTGTGGCGCATCCGGGCTTCGCATTCGTAATAGTCCAGCTCCCCGGCCAGATGCCGTTGGACCATCTGGCCGCTCCGGACGAGATCATCGGGGTGGGTGTAGTCGATCCAGGTCTGAATCGATGTCGGAGCGATCTCCTCGAGAGTGTAGCCGATGATTTGGGCCCATCGCTCATTAAAGATGGTCTCGCCGCTCTGGACGTTCCACTCCCACGTTCCGACATTGGTCCCTTCGATAATCCCATCCAGCCGTTTTTTCTGCTGCGAGAGGATTTCGGTCATCTCATCGGCCAGCTTCTGCGCTTTGTCCGAGAGGCGATACGCTGAACGCATAATCCAGAAAAGCGCGAACGACAACACTATCCCAAACCCCAGAATCCACCACGGGGTGTTGTCCTTTGCCTCGTCGTAAAACCCTTGCAAAGGGCGAAAATAGAGGCTCCACACCTTTCCATCGATAGTGATTTTTTTCTCGATTTCGAGCCGATCGGAGAGCGATTTACCAGGATGGGTCGCCAGCAGAAGATTTTCGGGACGTTTTGCTCCGTCGTAAATCTCGAATGCAACGTCTTCATAGCGGCTTCCCAGTACGTCGTTCATCAGGTTTTTGATCCGGAACGGAGCGTATACGAATCCATGGAGGGCCTCAAGCCGTTGCATCGTCGTCTCCAACGGCGCACCACGGCGGAACACCGGCAGATACATCAAAAACCCCGCCTGCTCGTCCACACTGTTTTCCTGCACCAGCCGCACTTTTCCGCTCAGCGCCGTTTTTCCTGTTTCGATCGCCCGCATCATCGCTTCGTGACGAACCGGTTCGGAAAACATGTCGTATCCGAATGCCCGCTGATTGCGCATATCGAACGGTTCGAGATAGATGATCGCGGTGTAGTAATCGCGCTTGCCGTGGGGGCGGACCGTGTAGTCCGGGTACCCCTCGGCACGGATCCGCCGTATGTGTTCATCCAGCTTTGCCGCAGGGATCATTTCGGTGAACCCGATCCCCTGAACTCCGGGAAATTTTTCAGCAATCTGAAGATCCGATACAAAAAGACGCCATTCGTTCCGGTTCAGCTGCTCTGAGGCATCAAACATCCCCACCCCGGCACGGAGCATAGCGCGGTAGGTATCCATTCGTGTCTGAATCAGCAGTGTAGCATGTTCGCTCAGCGTCTCGAAACGGAGCTGTTCTTTCTCCCGAATAGTAGACTGCGCGTACCCATATCCCCATACGCTCAGCACCAACCCAAGAACAAAAACCCCATACGCGGCTTTTCTGGTTTTGAAAAGATCTCTGAAGCTCTGGATCATGGTGTGACTCGCTTGTTGGTGTAAGTTTTTTCATTTTAGCCGTTCCATGCTACAGCTTCACTTAAAATCGATGGGGTTCTATGAAAGTCTGCTTCAGTAGGGATGTATTTCACGAAGTTCCCGCCTCAGCCGCTTTTCCTCGGGCAAAAAACAGGCGACGAGAGCGTGGAATTCCCCCGAATGGTTCATGTGACGCAGATGGGCCAGTTCGTGGACGATGATGTAGTCGATGTGTTCGTAGGAAAGCTGCATCATCAGGGTATTGAACGTCACGATTCCCCGTGCATCACAGCTCCCCCACCGGCGGCGCATTTTTTTAAAACGGACGCTGCTCGGGCGCAGCCCCATTTTCCGCGCATAGTGTTCGATGCGCGAGGGGAGGGTCAATTCGGCCTCTTCGCGGTAAAAACGGTGGTAATATTTTTCAATATCAACGCTGTTTCTGGCTTTGCGGAGATGATTTTGCAATGACGCGATCCCCGACACCGGATAATTCTCTCCCCGGAAACGGATCGTTTTACCCGGTTCGTGCCGGCGGTCGGAAGCTTCCCGTATCCCCTGAAGCTTGGCCGAAATCCACCCTGCCTTGGACGCCAGCAGTTTCCGGAGTGCCGTTTCGTTGTTGATCGGGGTCCGGACGCATACCTCCCCCTCTTTCGTGATCGTGATGTAGGTATTACGGTTGCGGGGGCGATGGTGGAGGGTAATCGGCGACGTGGCAGCGCAAAACATCATGCACGGTAAGCGATCGGATCGATCGCGCCGGCCTGCTCGAACCCCCGCAGACGGAGACGGCAGCTGTCGCAGACGCCGCATGCCTCTTCCTCTTCGCCATAACAGCTCCAGGTGAGATGAAGCGGTACGTTCCGCCGAAGCGCTTCAGCGACGATCTGGGATTTTTTCAACCGCACGAGGGGCATCTGAATGGAGATACGGGTGCTCTCTTTGGTCCCGAGATTGGCGGAGCGTTCGAAGGCGGCAATGAAACTTTCGGTGCAGTCGGGATAGCCGCTGCCGTCCTCCTCGACAACCCCGATACTTATCGCTTCGCACTCTTCTTTTTCGGCGATCGCCGTGGCGATGGAAAGGAATATCCCGTTACGAAACGGTACGTAGGTGACCGGTACTCCCGCCTCCAGCCCCCCGGTTGGAACCTCGATTGAGTGATCGGTGAGCGCGGAGGCGCCGATCACCGTGAAAAATCCGAGGTCGATTTCGTATTTCTCCGCGACCCCCAGATCGTTGCAGACGGCCCGGAACGCTGAGAGTTCTTTGGCCGCCGTGCGCTGGCCGTAATTGAAATGGAGTGCGACGGGAGTGTACCCTTCGTCTCGCATCATGTAGGCCGCGAGCGTCGAATCCATCCCTCCGCTCATAATGCAGAGTGCTTTTTTCGTTTTCATATCGAGATTGTAGCAGGGTGTAGCTTATAGGCCAAAAAGAGAGTGTAGAGGTGACACCCCATCACGCGGTACTTTCGCGAGATGTGTTACGATTCGGACGGAAAGCCGCTCTGTTATGGGGTATGGGATTGTAATGCAAACAGCGTCAAAATCGCATCAAAAAAACGATTTAGACCAGCCCCTGCTCGATCATCGCATCGGCGACTTTACGGAAACCGGCGATGTTGGCTCCGAGGACGAGGTTGGTCGGCTGGCCGAATTCGGCCGCTGTTGTGCTTGCATTGATATAGATGTTTTTCATGATCTGGGCCAGTTTGGCGTCGACTTCTTCAAACGTCCAGCTCACCATGGAGGCGTTTTGCGCCATTTCCAATTGTGATGTCGCAACACCTCCGGCATTGGCCGCTTTGCCCGGACCGTAGCAGATTTTGGCATCGATGAAGGCGTGAACCGCTTCGAGTGTGGAAGGCATATTCGCCCCTTCGCTGACGCAGACACATCCGTTTTTGAGCAGTTCCTGCG
>CAZBIR010000087.1:0-7426 GCA_964491035.1 uncultured Sulfuricurvum sp. | reverse complement strand
CGTTGCATTTTTTACGATATTCACCGTCGATTTTGACCGCGCCTCGCGCGATTCTATCGCTTTAGTGTTGCAGAATTGTTGCATTTAGGCTAATGATTTATAAAACAAAAAATTATAATTTAGGTACGTTTTTTGCTTGTTTGGTTAAATTTGAATTCAAGGTTGAACCGTAGATGAAATCGCTTTACGATAGTCTGTGCGGCACGATGGACGAGTTTGAGCTGTTGTGCGAAAAATGGGCTGAAAAATTATTTTAAAACGGGAGGGAGAACACTTTTTTGCCGTCCCGGAAAAGGGGACGCGTTAAGAAACAAACGACTGATCGGACCGGCAGGCGGCGACACGGATATTGTTGAGCGAGGCGAATACCCTGGTCGTGTCGTGCTCGATCTCTTTGGCGATCTGTGCCAGCTCTTCGGGGCGACCTCCGGCTTTTTCGCGGTTGACGTACTCTTGAACTTTCCGGTGGACGTGGGCGTGGTGGGCAAGCAGCTCGTTCCACTCCGAACCACGGGCGTAGCTCTCATGGCTGTGCGCCTGAATCCATTTGCCCAGATCGCACTGCGTTTCGTTGGTGACCGTCCATGCGCTGATCCCCTCTTTGAGTTTTCCGAAATTGTTATTTTTGAAATTGACGTGGTCGAATTTGAGTTTGTTCGTCTCGAACATCATGTCGATGCGGCAAACCCGGTTTTCGGACTCTGTGCGGTATCGGGTTTTGGCGGCCGTTTCGCTGAGCGTTTGAGCCATGGCGAGGATCTCTTCGCTGAGGCGGCTCACTTCACCGGCCAGCGAGGCGTTTTGCTGGGTCATCTGGTCGAGCTGGGCAACGGCTGAGTTGATCTGGTTGATCCCCGCCATCTGCTCGCGGCTGCCGCTGGCGACATCCTGGACGAGCTCGGTCGTTTGCGAAATCTTGTGGTTGATGACATCGAATCCCTTCATCATATTTTCGCTGACGTGAAGCCCCTCTTTGGATTTGGCATTGGCCAGTTCGGCGAGCCCTTTGATCTGCGCGGCGGCGTCGGCACTCCGGTTGGCGAGGTTGCGCACCTCCTGCGCGACGACGGCGAACCCTTTGCCCGCTTCCCCGGCGCTCGCCGCTTCCACCGCGGCGTTGAGCGAGAGGATATTGGTCTGGAACGCGATATTTTCGATGATGTCGACCGCTTCGTTGATTGCCTGCGTCGCTTTGCTGATCTCGTTCATCGAACGGACCGTCGTATCGGCCAGCGACTTACCCTGGTTGGCAGCCAATTCGGTTTCGCGTGCCAGAGACGCCATTTCGGAAGCTTTCTGGCTGTTGGCCGAGATGTTACCGGTGAGCTCTTCGATCGCGGCGGCGGTTTCTTCGAGGCTGGAAGCCTGTGTATTGCTTGAGCCGGAGAGGTTGTTGCTGGCATCGGAGAGGGTGGTTGCCCCATGGTGGAGGGCCAGTCCGTTTTTGGAGAGGAGCGCCATGAAGTCGCCGATGCTCTCCGAAAGCCCCTGCAGGCTGGTCATCATTCCCCCCAGTTCGCCAGAGTATTGACCCGTTTCGAACTCGATCGCAAAATTGCTCGTTCCCAGCGCCGACATGATGCGGGAGATCTCGCCGGTTGCTTTTTCCATCTCGGAGAGGGCGGTATTGAAGCCCGATACGGCCTGTCGCAGTCCCGGGCTGCCCGCCTCGGCGCGGATCCGGACCGATACGAAACCGACCGCCATCATTTTCGCAACGTCGGCAATATCGGCGATCGCCTCTTCGTCTTTGCGGGCGATGGTTTCGACTTTTTCCATGTAGGTGTTGAATAGTCTCGAAATTTCGCTTATTTCGTCATTCCCGATGACGCTGAGACGATGCGCCGCCGATTCGGAACGGTTGAGGGTTTCGAACCCGTCACGCAGCGTTTCGATCTCCTTTTGAATCGTATTGGGGATCACGATGGAGACGGCGATCAAGATGAGCGCCAGGAGAAGGATGATGATTCCGGCTGCGAGCGTATAGTCGGTGCCGCTGCGGGAAAGATACAGGAAAATTCCCACGGCGATCATTAGGGCCGTCGCGAAAATCGGGAAAAATCTCAGCCTCTCTTTGATGGTGAGGTAGTTTTGCATTTTTGAAGCTCCTTGGTCCGGGTACGGTGTTGTTGCGGTGAAAGTGTAGGGGGGGAACGTTGCAAGTATGTTGCATTATAAACGGAACAAATAAATAAACAAATCGAATAGTGAATTTTCATTCACTATTCGGGAGAAAAATAAGATGGATTGATACGTAGATTAGACGTGCGCTTGAGCCAGGATAATCTGCTCTTTGCCGGCAAACTCTTTTTGGGAGATTTCGGCGTACATGTGATCCGAGAGGTTTTGAACGACCCCTGAGAGGGAAGCGACGTTGTGGGCCGTTTTGGCGTTTTGCTGGGTGAGTGAGTCGAGCTGGGAAATCGCGCCGTTGATCTGGTTGATTCCCGCCATCTGCTCACGCCCCGCGAGGGTGACGTCGCGGACGAGCTCATCGGTTTCGGCGATTTTCCGGGCGATGAGCGAGAAGCTCTCCATCATGTTGCGGGAAGTCTCCAGTCCCCCGTGCGATTTTTCGCGGGCGGTCCGGGCGACCTCCTGAATCTGCCGGGCGGCGTCGGCGCTTCGGTTGGCGAGGTTGCGCACCTCCTGCGCGACGACGGCGAACCCTTTGCCCGCTTCCCCGGCGCTCGCCGCTTCTACCGCGGCGTTAAGCGAGAGGATGTTGGTCTGGAAGGCGATGTTCTCGATGATATCGACGGCCTGATGGATCGCTTCGGTCGCACGGACGATTTCATTCATCGCCGAAAAGCTCTCCTGCGCGATTTCGTTCCCCCGCTCGGCGGCCGTTTTGGCCTCCTGTGCAGTGGCGGTCATCGTTTCGGCCTTGGCAGCGTTGGACGCGACGTTCGAGGTGAGTTCCTCGAGGGCGGCGGCGGTCTCTTCGAGACTGGATGCCTGCTCGTTGGCACTGGCGCTGAGTTCGTCGGAATGGCGGGCGAGCTCGATCGTGTCGCGGCGGAGGGCGAGGGCGTCGGTGAGCTGGCGTCGGTACTGTTCGGCGATGATCTCCTGCAACTCGTTAATGTGTTCATTCAGTGCCCGGATGTCGTGGTGCCACCCCTCTGATTTGAAGGGGATCCTCAGATCATTGTTGCTGATCCGGGTAAAGCCCGTTTCGATCTCGTTGAACAGCTCTTTGAGGCGGCTCATGAGGCCGTTGTAAAAGTTGGTCGTCTCTTTGAGAACGCCGCTGCCGTTATCGGTGCAGCGGGCCATACTGACGTTGCTCAGTTCCCCGGTTTTAGCCCGGAACACCGACATTGCGAGCATCCCCGCCTGGATGTAGTTGGCGTCGCGGACCTCTTTGTACTCGGCGGCAAAGTGGTGCAGGTCTTCGAGCAGATCGTTAATGCGGCGGCTGCCGCTGCTGAAACGGGTGTCGACTTCGTTCACTTTTTCGAGGACGAAATGGCGGCAGTCGTTGATGGCCTCTTTGAGGAGCAGGTAATCTTTTTTGCTGATATCGAACATGGTGCTCCTTAATGCATCGTTTTGTAGAGGGATTCGTATTTGGCGATTTCCTGGCGCGTCGGCTTGCGCCGCAGCGAGAGGTAGCGGGTCTCCCCGTTTTCAAAAGTGATCGGCGAGACGGTCGCGTAGACCCAGTAGTATTCCCCCCGTTTCGTTTTGTTTTTGACAAATCCGTTCCAGGTCTGGCCCGTTTTGATCGTCTTCCACAGGTCTTTAAAAGCCGCTTTGGGCATGTCGGGGTGGCGGAGGATGTTGTGGGGTTTGCCCAGCAGCTCCTCCCACTCAAAGCCGCTGTAGCGGATAAAATCGTCGTTCGCAAATGTTATGACGCCGTGTGCGTCGGTTTCGGAAATGATCAGGGAATGATCATCCATTATGATTTCTTTCATAATTTATAACTCCTTTGTAAGATTGTCCATGAGGGCGAACAGCTGGGTGCTGGCCTCCTCCATCTGGCGGAAGTTGTCGATGATTTCGCCCGCATGGGCGATGCACAGGGCACCACTGGGGTCTTTGATGTAGGCGAGATTTTTGTTGACCCGGTCGTGGACGATTTCATGCGGGCGGCTGATGCTGGCGAAACTCTCCGTTTTGCCGAAGCGGCGCTGCCCCTCCTCGTGATACCATTGCCCGATGCTGCACTCGCGGGTGCTCATCACTTCCAGCCGCGGTTCGCACCGCATCAGGCTGTTGTAGGCGCGCGATTTATAGATGATGTGATCGATTTTGGCCAGCACGATAAAGACGCTGTTTTCCATCCGGTACGAGGAGGTGACGATATTCGAGGAGGTTTCGTTAAGGCGGATGAGGGTCTTTTCGAAATCGTGGATATGGTCGGTTGAGGACTCGACGACCTGGTTCATCTCCTCGGCGCTTTTTTCGATGTCGCTCATATCCTGTTTGAGCGAGTTGATCGACACGGCGATCTCACCCGTCGCCTTGTGGGTCCGTTCGGCCAGTTTGCGCACTTCGTCGGCGACAACGGCAAAACCGCGTCCGTGCTCCCCGGCACGGGCCGCTTCGATCGCGGCGTTGAGGGCGAGGAGATTGGTCTGTTCGGCGATATCGGTGATGAGCTGGATGATCGAGTTGATTTCCTGGGTACGCGATGCCATGTGGATGATCGCTTCGTTGTTTTCGCTGACGCTCTGTTTCATCGATTCGAGCTCGCGCACGATGACCTGAATCGTTTTGCGGCTGTCGTCGGAGAGGTTGGCCGCCTCTTTGGTCGTGCGGGTCACCTCTTTGAGATTGGTGATATTGTGTTCGAGGTTGTGCTGGATTACCGCGAGCGATTCGGTCACTTCAACCGAGAGTTTACTGAGTTCGGAATTCAGCGCGTCGCGCTGTTTTTTGCTTTCCTGCTCTTTCATGACAGCAATGGAACTTTTGACCAGTTCGATCGCCTGAATGAACTCCCCATGCATCCCATCGGAGGTCAGCGGTTCGTTAAATTCGCCGCGGGTCGCGTTGCCGATCGAGCGGTAGATACGGTGGATGAACGTCTCGATCTGGCGGATCAGCTGATCCAGCGACCGTCCCATGGCCCCCAGCTCGCTGCCCGGAGTCGTGTCAATCGAGGTATCGGCGAAATTCCCCTCAGACACCTGCTCGATAACGCGGGTGAACGACGCAAGCGCCGAGGTGATCGAACGCTGAACCAGGTGGGCGAATCCAAAAATGAGCAGCGCGACGAGGAGCCCTGCAACCAGTACGGATGATTTGAGAAACAGGATTTGCTCGTGCATCGCTTCCGCTGCCGTTTCGAAATGGTTCCGCTTGATCGTGATCACTTTCTCGAAATCGTCGCGGGAAGCTTCGGCATAGGGGGTGAGCTCTTTTTTGTACTGGGCATAAATGGGGATCGTGTTGGCGGCGATCGCATTTTTCTCCATCCGACCCAGCGTTTGCATCATCACGAGGGTGTTATCCAAAAATGCCGCCGTGCTTTCGCGCGCGTGGCGGACAAGCTCTTCGGATGAGGGATCGTCGATTGCTTCAAGCCGGGTAAAATTTTCTTTGATCCGTTCGCTGTGCTCGCGGAGTTTGGCCATGTTCTTGTCGTAACTGTTGCCGAGGATGATGTCGCGGCTCGTTCGGCTGACGTAGTTGAGATCCTTTTCGATCTCGAGGGTGTAGAGGGCCCCGGCGGTGGCATTGCGCTGTACGTTTTCGTAATCGGACTCGATTTTGCCGAAGGCGAAAAAGACAAACACCGAAGCGACGACGACGGCAGCGGTGACGCTGCCGATCAGATAGATCATCCGCTGCCGGATCGACAGGCGATCGAATACGCTTGCATTCATGGAAATACCCCTTTGCATAGGACCTGTTTGCGATTTATATCGTAAGCATATTATCCCTTTAGTGTTGCAAGTATGTGGCAAAAAAGGGGTCAGTTTTTCCCCTCACGCGCGTAGCGCGCCTTGAAGGAGGGGTACTTTTTGACGGCGACGGTGACGATGCCGTTTTCATCGGAATGTTCGATCTGGGCGTAAGCGAGTTCATACCCCCGCTTGCGGTAGTGTCGCTCGACGGTACGGGTCAGCTCGGTGAGGGTCGATTCATTGTATTCCCGGCCGAGGAGTCCTTCGATCTCTTTCATGAGCCGGTACGTCGTAATCTTTTCATTGCCGGTAAAAAAGACGCGGTTGAGGGTTCCGGGTTTGAGGGGACGGCGTTCCATTTCTCCGATAGCGCGTGCGCTGAAATCGGCGTATTTCCCGATCGCGATCGTCACCACACCGGTTTTTTCGTCGATTGAACGGACCGAAGCGTGGGCAAGGGAAAAATTGTTTTTGCGGTAAAACGCCTCCACTTCAGCGGCTATGGCCGAGGCGTTTGACGCATCAAGCGTTTTTCCGAGATGCGTTTTAACGAGGGTATTGAGCCGTTCGGCGGAAATTTTTTCATTTCCTTCAAAACGGACGTTTTCGAGGAGAGGGGAAGCGTAAAGCGACAGGGAAAAGGTAACGAGCAGGGGGGCGATGTTGCCGAACATGAATAACTCCTGGATAGTGATGCGCTATTGTAGGGATTTCGTGTGGCAAATACGTTGCAAAACCGCCGGTTGCGGTTTCAGTGGCGCCGGGGGAGAATGCCGTCAAGAAATTCGAGAAATCGGGCGTTGTTCTCCTCGATGGTCTGATCGATGGGCGATTCCCCCAGAGGATTTTCATCCAGCGCTTCGAGGGCTTCGGAAATGTCGCGGTTGATCGTTTCGATCGTATCGGAGAGAGAGGGGTGATTCATGATGTTCCTTTTTATAATGTTGAGTCGAGGGTTATCCGTGGCAATGGGCCGATTTGACGGCATCCAGACCGTTGAATACGCCGCGCGTCGCCTCTTCGAGCGTTCGGGTGATCGTATCGATCGTCTCATCCGTAGCGTGGGAAAGATCGGCTTGGATGTACGACTGGACGCTGCCGTGGACCTTTTCGTGGGCCGCAAGCAGCGCTTTCCACTCTTCGGTCCGGGCAAAGGGGGCCGCAGCATGGGCGTCGATCCATTTGCCCAGGTTGCATTCGTGGTGGCCGGTGACCCGCCAGAGGGCCGTTTCGTTTTTGAGCCGCTTGTAGTTGTTCTCTTTGAAATTGATATGGTCGATTTTGAGCTTTGCGGTATCGAAAATCATCCCGACGTCACAGTTTTGCCGCTCGACCGTCCGATCGAATTTCACCCGTGAGAGCATCTGCTCGAACTGTTCGGTTTTGGCGAGAATCTCGTTGGCGATCTGGGCGACATTGTTCGCTGTTTTTGCGTTCTGTTGGGTCATCTGGTCGAGCTGGCTGACGGCATCGTTGATCTGGCTGATCCCCGCCATCTGTTCGCGGCTGGCACCGGCGACGTCGCGGACCATGGCATCGGTTTCGGTGATTTTTCCGGCAATGAG
>CAZBIR010000086.1:0-7426 GCA_964491035.1 uncultured Sulfuricurvum sp. | reverse complement strand
CAGTCCGGCATGCAACCTAAAGCATCCCGCTCCCGTCGAAGCCATGTCAGCCCCATGAGAGAGAATATGCAATTATAGCACGATTAGTCGTTAATCAGGGATTTAATATTGCGGGTAATTTCGCAGCAGCGCTTGATTTTTTGGGTAGCGTTCAGGGTGTCGTCGAGCAGGATGCTGACGATGGCCGATCCGACGATGACGCCATCGGCACCCAGGGCTTTTTCGCGGGCGGTTTTCTCGTTGACGCCGAAACCGACGTAGACGGGGGTGGCGGTGTGGCGTTTGATGGAAGCGAGCACGTCGCCGAGATCCTCGCTCTGGCCGCTGCCGGTGATCCCGGCGTAGGCGACGAGGTAGATGAATTTGCGCGCATCGGCGGTGATCGTCGCAATCCGCTCGTCGGTGTCGGTCGGAGCGACAAACGCGATATTGGCCAGCCCTCTCTCATCGAACAGCGGTGCGTAAGCACGGGCTTCTTCGTAGGGGAGATCGGGGATAATCAGACCGTTTACGCCGATCGTTTGGGCGCGTTCTAGCAGCCCGGGCATCCCGTACTGGTAAAACGGGTTGAAGTAACCCATCCAGAGGGTATCGATTTTGGGAGCGATCCGCTCGGAGATACTCAGGATGTCGGCGAAACGGAATCCCGAGGCGAGGGATCGGCCGTTGGCCTCTTCGATGACGGGACCGTCGGCGACCGGATCGGAAAACGGGACCCCGAGTTCGAGGGTATCGACGCCGTTTTCTCCAAGTGCCAGGGCCAGATCGACGGTAAAATTGATGTCGGGATATCCGGCGGTAATGTACGCTACGAGGTGCTTCACGCTTTCTCCATGTCGGGTAAAATTAAGAGGGAAAATGGGACTTTGGCGAGCTCGTTATCCATTTTGAGATCTTCCTGCCACTGCATGAACATATCGGCGACGGCAATCAGCCAGTTCACCGTCTCTTCGTTGGCCGTTTGTTCGCGGTTGCGCAGCTGTTCGAGCGCGTCCTCGACCAGTGCGGCCAGCCGGGTCATCGGCTCGATCCGGAGGTAAGCGGACGCCGATTTGATGTTGTGGAAGATCCTGAACAGTTCATCCACGCTCCGGCGGTAACGCTCCTGACTGGAGAGATCGACGATCAGCGGCTCCATGATCTCCACCATCATTGCGAAATGGTCGAGGAATTCATCGACGATTTCAAAGTCGAAATTTGCTTCGAGTCCGCTGCGTATGCCCATGCCGATTTTCTCCTGTGAGGGGCAATTATAGCGATATTGTCTCCTCTGAACTCTTAAATTGCCTCCGAATGGCTTTGTCATCCAATTTTTGGGTAAACTATCCTCCTAAAATACCTATCAAGATGTGCCCTTATGAAAAAGCTTACAATCGGTTCGATCCGCAAACGGAAAAACGGTGCGCCGCTGGTGATGATTACCGCCTATGACGCCCTGTTCGCGCGGCTGTTCAGCGAAAGTGCCGACATTCTCCTCGTGGGCGACAGCCTCAACATGAGTTTCGGCGGCAATCCCGACACCCTCAGCGCTACGGTGGATCAGATGATCTACCACACCAGCGCCGTGTGCAAAGGTGCCCCGGAGACGTTCGTCATCACCGACATGCCCTTCGGCAGCTATACGGACGAGAAAACGGCCCTCGACAACGCAATCCGCGTCTACCGTGAAACCCCCGCCGACGCGGTCAAGATCGAAGGAGGTGCCGACAAGGCTTCTCTCGTGCGCCATCTGGTCTCCAACGGGATCGCCGTGTGCGGACACATCGGACTGCTACCGCAGGCGTTCCGGGCCGAGGGGGGATACAAGGTCAAAGGGAAAAGCGAAGAGGATGCGCTGCGGCTGATCGCCGATGCCCGCGCCATCGAAGCGGCGGGGGCGTTTATCCTCGTCATCGAGGGGGTGAAGGCCGACGTCGCCTCCCGGGTCGCCCAAAGCGTCGAGATTCCCGTCATCGGGATCGGTGCGGGGAACGGGGTGGATGGGCAGGTGCTCGTTTTCTCCGACATGCTGGGCTTTTATGAGCCGTTCGTCCCCAAATTCGTCAAACAGTACCTCAACGGAGCCGAAGCGGTCAAGGGGGCGGTCAAAACGTATGCGCAAGAAGTCCAAAGCCGTGCCTTCCCCGACGAAAACCATGTCTACTAAGTTCGAGAACATCTACCTCGTACGAGGCAGGCTTCAGCGCCATGGCGGCGAGTGCAGAAGCGGGGATTTCATTCCCGCTTCGTTTTAAGGAACCCGATGGAACGTATTGTAGAGATTGAAAAATTCGACGCCGAGGAGGCGAGCGAAACGTCGCTGCGTCCCTCCGGGTGGAACGACTATATCGGGCAGGAGCAGGTCAAAAAGAACCTGGGGGTCTTTATCGAAGCTTCCAAAAAACGCTCCGAAGCGCTCGACCACGTCCTCTTTTTCGGCCCTCCGGGGCTGGGGAAAACGACGCTGGCCCTCATCATCGCCAACGAGATGGGGAGCAACATCAAGGTGACCGCCGCCCCGATGATCGAGAAAAGCGGGGATCTCGCCGCGATCCTCACCAACCTCGAAGAGGGGGACATCCTCTTTATCGACGAGATCCACCGCCTCTCCCCGGCGGTCGAGGAGATCCTCTACCCCTCGATGGAGGACTTCCGACTCGACATCATCATCGGAAGCGGCCCCGCGGCGCAGACGGTCAAGATCGACCTCCCCCGCTTCACCCTCATCGGGGCGACGACGCGGGCGGGGATGCTCTCCAACCCGCTACGCGACCGGTTCGGGATGAATTTTCGGCTGCAGTTTTATACCCCCGACGAGCTGTGCGACATCATTACGCAGGCGGCCAACAAGCTCGGCAAAGGGATCGAACGCCCCGCGGCGCTCGAGATCGCCAAACGTTCCCGCGGCACACCCCGGATCGCTCTGCGTCTGCTGAAACGGGTCCGCGATTTTGCCGACGTCGCCAACGAAGGGACGATCCTGCACGAGCGCTCCCGCTATGCCCTCGACCAGCTGGGGATCAATGCCCACGGGTTTGACGAGATGGACATCCGCCTCCTCAAGCTCCTGATGGAGGCCAAGGGACGGGCGATGGGGCTCTCCACGATCGCCGCGGCGCTCAGCGAGGACGAGGGGACGATCGAGGACGTCCTGGAGCCCTATCTTCTGGCCAACGGCTACCTGGAGCGGACGGCGCGGGGGCGGGTTGCGACCCCCAAAACCTACGAACTGCTCAAATTCGGCACACCGCAGCAGGGGCTGTTTGAATGAACGTCAAACGCGAATACTTCACCCTTGCCCTCCTCGTCGCCGTTTCGTACGGCATCTACGTCCTCTACGCCCCGTTTTGGATGAGCATCGCCGTCGCGACGCTGCTGGCGATCTCGACTTACCATATCCAGGAAGCGCTGCTGCATCTCACCCGCAACCGTCTCGCCGCTTCGGCCCTCTCGACGCTGCTGCTGGCGGCCCTCTTTTTTGCTCCTCTGGGGTATTTCCTGTTTCATTTCTCCGTCATGCTCCAGAACCTCGATCCCGCCATCCTCACCAAGATGGAGGCAAAATTCCGGGAGATGCTGCTGCACCTTCCCCCCGAGCTCTCCCGCCTCGAACGCAAACTCGAAGCCTCCCTCGCGCAGTTCGATCCCACATCGATGAGTCAGCATATCCTCACCTACGCCTCGCAGATCGGGGGATTCGCGATGTCGTTTCTCTCGGGGGCGATTTTCATCCTGATCTTCTATTTCGTCGCCCAGTATTACGGGCGCGACATTTACGAATTTCTGAAGCGTTCCGCCCATTTTCCGCAGCAGGAGAGCACCCTGATCCTCTTCGAGATGCGTTCGGGGATGAGCGTCGTGTTCTACTCGATCCTCGCGACCGCCGTGTTCGAGGGGGCGCTGTTCGGGATCGCGGTCGAGTACATGGGGTACAACGGGCTGCTGTTCGGGATCATGTACGGCTTCGCCTCGCTGATCCCCGTCGTCGGCGGGGTGATCATGTGGCTGCCGTTTTCCCTGTTCGAATGGACGATGGGGAACACCGAAAACGCGATCTTCATCGCCCTCTACACGATCATCGTCATTTCGGTGATCGCCGATACGTTCGTCAAACCGTTCATTATCAAAGTAATCAACCAGAAATTCATCAAGCCCCAGGAGAAGATCAACGAGCTCATCATCTTTTTCGCCATCATCGCGGGGCTGGGGACGTTCGGATTCTGGGGAATGATTATCGGCCCGGCCCTGACCGTGCTGTTTTTAACCCTGCTGCGGATCACCGCCGCGCAGGAGGATGAAGAGCACCGTTAATGCCATTAACACAGGATTGATACTCCATTGTCCGCAAATCCTTATGATGTCAGAGTAACAACACCAACACGGAGAAAACCCATGAAAAAGATTTTAGGTATCGCGATGATCCTCGGCGCTACGGCACTAATGGCATGCCCCGGCGGCAAAATGGGCTGCGGCGACAAAGGGGCCGGGTGCGGCATGATGATGGAGAAATGCCAGTGTGATACGAAACAGCTTCCCCATTCGTTTGAAGCGCTCGATCTGAGCGACAAGCAAAAAGAGCAGATTGTCAAACTCCGCGAAGAGGGGAAAGCGTTCCATAACAAACAGCGCGAAAAAATGATGTCGGTCCTCACCCCGGAACAAAAAGGGAAACTCGAATACCTCCGCAAGCTCCGCGAACAGAAACAGGACGGCAAAGGGCTGCGTATGCCCGAGGGCGGCATGGGCGGCATGGGCTGCAAGAAAAACTGCGACCGGGAATAAACCCTCATGATCAAAATCCTCCTGATTGAAGACGACCGCGAGATCTCGGATCTGCTGAGCCAGTACCTCGGGCGCTACCAGATGGAGGTGATCGCCTACGAACATCCCAAAGCGGCCCTCGCATCGCTGGGAATCGAGTCGTACGATCTCGTGCTGCTCGATCTGACCCTCCCCGACATCGACGGTCTGGAGGTATGCAAGGCACTGCGCGAGCGCAGCGACATCCCGATCATCATCTCCTCGGCCCGGAGTGATTTGGGAGACAAGGTTATCGCCCTCGAACTGGGCGCCGATGACTATCTCCCCAAGCCCTACGAGCCCAGAGAGCTGGTGGCCCGCATCCAGAGCCTCCTGCGCCGGATCAACGGCAAGACGATTCAAGCCAGCACCGAAACATTCCGCGTCGACGAAAACGGCATCTACAAAGACGGTGAACTCCTCCCCCTTACCCGCGCCGAATTCGAGCTCCTCTCATTGCTGATCAAACACCGCCGCCAGATTATTTCGCGTGATTTCATCGCCAACAACGTCGAATCGATCGGATGGGAAAGTTCGGAGCGGAGCATCGACGTCCTCATCAGCCGGATCCGCCAGAAGATCGAACCCAATCCCAAACACCCGACCCTGATCAAATCGGTACGCGGTATGGGATACCAGTTTACCCTATGATCTCCCGCCGCCACTCCGTCTTTTTCAAGCTTCACGCATTTTTTTTCCTCGCCCTGATCGTCCTCGTGCTCCTCTTTTTCTCGGCACTGCACGAGCAGGAACGGCAAAAATTCCATCTGCTGACCCACCGCTCGATGGAGCTCTCGCGCATCGTCGAGGAGAGCAAAGCCCGCAGCTGCGGTGAGAAAAACCACGAGCTGGCCGAAGCGGGTTTCGCCCTGCTGGAGAAAAAAACGCCCCGCTGCGAGCCGATCCGACTTCCGCCGCCGATGAAGGAAAAACTCCGCTCACGCAACGTCAAGGTAACCATCTACAAAGACGAAACGGGATTCATCTACGAACTCGACGAGGGGCACTGCATCATGTACTACCGCGACACGGCGGAGGGGAAAACCTACTACTTCGTCTGGTCGCTCTTTTTTGCCCTGCTGGGAGGGCTGGTGAGCATGTACCTGCTGCTCTGGAGAAATCTCAAGCCCCTCAAAGAGCTCTACGAACAGATCCAGCTCTACGGCGAGGGGAAAACGATCGACACCCGCCGCAGCCAGGGCAAGGACGAGATCGCCCTCATCTCCAACGCCTTTAGCGACGCACTGGAACGCCAGAACCGTCTCAAGCGCTCGCGCGAACTCTTTTTGCGCAACATCATGCACGAGCTCAAAACCCCGATCACCAAGGGTAAACTGATCGTCGAACTCGAGCCCGAAAGCCCCAACCGTACCCTGCTGGGCAAGCTGTTCCACCGCCTCGAGCACCTCATCGCCCAGATGGCGCAAATCGAGAAAATGCATGCATTTTCGCTCCGGCGCGAAGAGGTTTCAATCGCCTCAATGATCGATACGGCCATCGACAATCTCCTGATCGACGAAGCCAACCTGCACGTTCTCGGCTGCGATCGGACCGTGTCGGTCGACCCCGTCCTCTTTACCAGCGCGCTCCAGAACCTCATCGATAACGCCTACCGCCACGCGAGCGCCTATCCGGTCGAGGTGGTATGCGACGGTGAGACGATCTGCATCCGCAACAACGGCGAACCGCTGGGGCGCCCCGTCGAGGAGGCGTTGCAGGCATTCGTCACGGAGAGGGGAGACGGGGGGCTGGGGCTGGGGCTCTACATCGCCCAGTCGGTGTGCGAGCTGCACCGGTTCGAACTAGCGTACCGGTACGAGGAGGGAGTCCATCACTTCTGTATCGTTTTGCGAAAATAGATCCAGATCAGCGCCGAAACAGCGGCCATCGCAAAACTAAGCGCCATTCCCAGCGTCAGCCACTCCCCCGCCAGATAACCGATCTGGGCATCGGGAGCGCGGTAAAACTCGACCACTCCCCGGCCGATCCCGTAGGCGACCCCGTACAGGAGGATCAGTTCCCCTTCGAACGCTTTGCGCTTGCGGTAGAGGTAGATGATCGCAAAAACGACGATCCCCTCCACAAACGCCTCATAAAGCTGGGAAGGGTGACGGAGGGTATCATAAACGTAGATCCCCCACGGCACATCGGTCGCACGTCCCACAAGCTCCTGGTTGAGGAAGTTCCCGATCCGGCCGAAGACGTACCCCAGCGGCACCGAGATGGCAACGACGTCCATCAGCCGCCCGAACGGGATGCCGTGGCGGCGGAAAAAGAGGTAGGAGGCGACGAGAAAGCCGAAAATCGCCCCATGGAAGCTCATCCCCCGGATCCCGACGAACTGCCCGTCGACGAAGGGGTTGAAAATCTGCCACGGGTGGGTCACATAATACATCGTGTGGGTGTCGTAAAAGAGGATGTACCCCAGCCGCGCCCCCAGGATTACCCCGATTTCGGCATAGATGAAATAATCGTCCAGCTGCTCTTTCGTGATCGCGATGTTATCTTTCTCGACGATCCATTTGGCGATGACGAGAGCCGAGAGGAGAGCCAGAACGTACATCAGCCCGTACCAGTGGACCGGGATGGAGAAAATATGAAACGCTACGGGGTTAAAGTGCTCGTAGATATGCTGCCAGAATTCCAT
>CAZBIR010000085.1:3682-7865 GCA_964491035.1 uncultured Sulfuricurvum sp. | reverse complement strand
GATGAAGCGTTTGATCGTGTGATCGCGAAATATGCGGATTGATTTCTCTCCCAAAGCACATCATCGCTTAGAGATGATCGCCGAATACATCTATGAGCAGACAAAGTCCAAAAAACTCACACGAGAGTACTTGCAACGTCTTAGGGAGTTTATCGTGAGCACCTTAAGTGCTTTTCCCTATGCGGGGCGAAGTTCGGAAGAACTGATCAGCGGTTCTCGTAAACTCGTCTATCAGAGGTACTCGATTATCTATACCATCGAAAAAGATCAGATTTGGATATTAACTCTCTATCGGGAAAATTTGCCGTAATTATTTGACCTATTGACTCTTAGTAGATTAACTATCTCTTCTTCTGTCCATTTTCTCTTGCCAGTTCTAAAATTAAATAACAAATTATATTTTTAAAATAAATTTTACTTTTTAAATATTCGTTTAAGTTATGCGGTCGTAGAATGGTGAATGACTATTCATTTTCAGAGGAGGGGATTATGTCCGATAAAGTAGACGCGGTCAAAAAACTGTTTACGTCGAAAAGTTCGCGAGTGGACACCAACAGAGGTGATGCCTATTACCATGAGCTGTTCAAAAAATGCGAAGCGCGGCTGAATGAAATGCGGGCCAACGCGCCGGCCAACAAGCTCGATTTCACCGAGCTGATGGAAGAGAACGGGATCGACCGGCGCGAATTCATGAAATGGGCGAGCGCGATGACGGCGATGCTGATGCTCCCTCCGATGTTTACGCCCCTGGTAGCCGATGCGGCGGTGATGATGAATCGCGCTCCCGTCATCTGGCTGGAACTTCAAGACTGTGCGGGTAACTCCGAAGCGCTGCTCCGGAGCGACGGGCCCAAGATTGACGAGATCGTCCTGGATATTATCTCCCTCGAATTTCACGAAACCCTTCAGGCCGCGTCGGGCCATCAGGCCGAAAAGCAGATGGACGAGGCGATGGAACATTTCAAAGGGAAATACCTCCTCTTCGTCGAAGGTTCCATCCCGATGGGGATGAACGGTCAGTACGGCACGATCGGCCCCAAAGCTGAAACCTTCCATGACCATCTGGTGCGGTGTGCCGAAAACGCGGCGGCGGTCATCGCGGTTGGCAGCTGTGCGACGTTCGGCGGTATCCCCGCCGCCGCTCCCAATCCGACCGAAGCGGTCGGGGTGATGGACGTCATCAAAAACAAACCGTTAATCAACATCCCCGCCTGTCCGGCGAACCCGGCAAATATGGTCGGGGTGATTTTGCATTACGTTCTCACCGGGCAGGTCCCCGAACTCGATTCGCTGCTGCGCCCGAAATTTGCGTTCGGCTACCGTATCCACGACAACTGCGAACGCCGTGCCCATTTCGATGCGGGTGAATACGTCGAGGAGTGGGGTGACGTCGGAGCGCAGAACAACTTCTGTCTTTACAAAATGGGATGCAAGGGGCCGATGACGTTCAACAACTGCTCCATCGTCCGCTACAACGAGGCGGTCAACTGGCCGATCGGGGTAGGGCGCGGATGTATCGGATGCTCCGAACCCGATTTCTGGGACAAATACGCCTATGAGCGTCCGATGGCGGATGCCAATATCAAAGCGCCGACGGGCGGAGTCGAAAAAACCGTCGACGAATTCGGTCTGGGGATGCTCACCGCGGCCGGAATCGGAATCGGGATTCACGCAGCAGCCAGCGCCGTAGCCGGCAAACGAGAAACAGGAGGAGAGAGCCATGAGTAAACACATTATCGTTGACCCCATTACCCGGATCGAGGGGCATTTACGTATCGAAGCGGTCATCGACGACAACAACACGATTGTGGATGCGTACAGCGCGTCGACGATGTTCCGCGGGATCGAGACGATTTTGCAGGGACGCGACCCCCGCGACTGCGGACTGCTTGCGATGCGGATCTGCGGCGTCTGTACGGGGACCCACTATCAGCGCTCCATCGAGGCGGTCGAGGATGCGTTCAAGGTCACGATCCCCAAAAACGCCCGTATCGTCCGCAACCTGATCCAGGGCGCCCTCTACGTGCACGACCACGTGGTCCACTTCTACCACCTCCATGCGCTCGATTTCGTCGACGTCGTCTCCGCACTCTCGGCCGATCCGGCCAAAACGGCTGCCGAAGCGCGCAAATGGGCATCCGTCGCGGGGACAACCCCCTACATCGACGGCGAGAGCGAGTTCAAGGCGATCCAGGAACGGGTGGCCAAATTCGTCAAGCAGGGGCGGCTGGGGATTTTCGGAAACGGTTATTGGGGCAATCCCCACTACAAACTCACCCCGGAACAAAACCTGATCGGGGTTGCGCACTATTTGCAGGCCCTCGATGTGCAGCGTGATCTGGCGAAAATGCAGGCGATTTTCGGAGGAAAGAACCCCCACCCGCAAAGCATCGTCGTCGGCGGGGTGACCTGCGTCATGGATATCCAGAATCCCGCCCGTCTGGCGTTGTTCAAATCACTGTTGCTGGAAGGGACGAAGTTCGTCAAGCAGGCGTACCTCCCCGACGTTTACATGGCCGGGACGATGTACGCCGCCGAAGCAACCGATTCCAAGGCAACCTTTAGCGAGCTTGTCGGGGGCAAAGGGGTCGGCGGGACCGGCGGCGGGCTGCTGAACTTTATGAGTTACGGCGATTTCCGCCTCGACGATACCGGCTTTTACAAGTCGGCACTGCTCTTCCCCAGCGGTGTCGTCCTGGGCGGGGACCTCTCGAAAGTTCACCCCCTCGATCAGACCAAAATCAGCGAGGACGTCGCCCACGCGTGGTACAAAGGTTCCAAACCGCTCCACCCTTACGAAGGGGAGACGATTCCTGAATATACGGGACTTGAGCGCCGCGAGGACGGTAACGCCTATCTCAAAACCAAAGAGAAATACAGCTGGATCAAATCGCCCCTTTACAACGACGAGCGGGTCGAAGTGGGGCCGCTGGCCCGGATGGTGATCGGCGTCGCCGCCAAAGATCCCCGTATCACGAAATATGTCACGACCTTTTTGGAACGGGGAAAACTTCCGGTTTCGGTTCTGTTCAGTACCATCGGGCGGACCGCGGCGCGGGCGATCGAGACCGAGCTCATGGCGGATGTCATGGTCGAATGGATCGACGAACTCGCCGCCAACGTCCTCGCCGGGGACAAGAGTACGTGGACCGAGTTTGATTTCGACACGGTCAGCGTTAGCGCCAAAGGGCACGGTATGGCTGAAGCCCCCCGCGGGGCGCTGGGGCACTGGGTGAGCATCGAGAACGGAAAAGTTGCCAATTACCAGGCGATCGTCCCCTCGACGTGGAACGCCGCTCCGCGCGATTACAAAGACCGGATGGGGGCGTATGAGGCGAGTCTGATCGGAACGAAAGTGGCCAATCCCGAACAGCCGCTGGAGATCATCCGTACCATCCACAGTTTTGACCCCTGTATCGCGTGTGCGGTTCACGTCGTCGATACCAAAGGTAAAGAGCTTGCTGTTTACAAAGTAGATACTTCTTGCAGTATTTAAGGAGATCAATATGAAACAGGCTTATAAACAAGTCAAACGTATGACACCCGCAATGCGCATCATCCACTGGGTGAATGCGATTTGTATGATCGGTGCCGTCGTAACGGGTCTGTATATCGGGCATCCGTACTATCAGACGTTTATTGCCGACCCGGCGGTGGACAAATACGTGATGGCGTGGAACCGGTACGGACATTTTATCATCGCGATTATTTTCGACGTGACATCGGTCATCATCGCCTATCTGTACTTTTTCAGCCGGTTTGAAAAGCCGTACAAAAAGCTGATCCCCAACGCTCAAAACGTGAGCGAGTTCAAGGCGGTTTTGGTCAATCTGCTGACGCTGAACCGTAAAAAAGAGTTTGATTCGTCCCACGCGGACAGTTTCAACACGGTCTATTTCACGATCTTTCATCTATTGCTGATCTGGATGCTTCTCACCGGGTTGCAGCTCTACGTTCACGGTCTGGGATCGGGGCTGAGTTCGATCGGCGCATGGTGGCCGTGGATGTTGCATGTGGCGACCGACTGGACGATCTGGGTTTCAGGCGGGACGCTGATGGATGTGCGGATTTCGCACCACGCGACGATGTGGCTGATTCTGTGCTGGGTGGCGTTTCATATCTACTACCAAATCTGGAGAACGATTTTCTGGAAAGAGGGTGATATCGGTATCGTCATCAGCGG
>CAZBIR010000085.1:1419-3582 GCA_964491035.1 uncultured Sulfuricurvum sp. | reverse complement strand
TCGTGTTTTATGAGCGGATCGCAGCACTATGAGTTAGAAGGTGAACCTGAGCGGGTCCCCGATTTCGAGATAGAGTATCCCTCTGCTTTGGGATTGTGCCCCTCATGTCAAAAAGAGATGTTTGATCCCTCTTCACGACGATACTACTATCCTTTTACCCAATGTACCCATTGCGGCGGGCAATACGCATTTTTTGAAAAATATCCGTATGTACGTGAAAATACGGCACTCTCCTACATCAAACCCTGCACTGCATGTGAAGCGGAATCCCAAAACGTCGGACGCCGCGAAAAACAGGTTTTGAACTCCTGTCACACCTGCGGTATCCCCGTCAAACTGATCCACAAAGGCAAAGAGCGCTACGCAAACGATGCGGGGAGCTTCCGCACCCTTTTTGAAGTCGCCGCCAAAGCGCTGCGCGATCACAAGACTTTGCTTATGAAAACGACGATGGGATATCGCTATTTTTACCGTGCCGAGAGGTTGAATGCGGATGCGGTGTTAATGCTCACCAATGCGATGAAAATCACGGAGTACTGTTCATTGATCAATGATGAGTTTAACGCACTGCTCAGTATCGAACGCCCGATTTTACATGTTGCCCTCAAAGACGAAGCGCTGCGCGAGACGTTCGGAACATCGGTCGACGTTAAATATCCCGATGAGGGGTTCTCGATCCTTTTGGCGAAAGAACTCAATTTATTGGGGATCGATTATATCGCGTATGAAGCATTGGAAGAGCCTCGTGAAGCCGATTTCGTGATGGATTTTGATCTGGAAGTGAATGCGCAGAGCGATATGCGGTTGTTTATCAACAAAGATATCCGTTTTATCGCATCGGGGGAGCGGGTATCGTTCCCCGCGCGGCTGGCATACGGGTCCGATACCCTCAGCATCGCGCACGGACTGGTGGGGATCAAAGATGAACGGGGGGTATTGTTCGATCAGATGGGTCGTTTTGAGAGGGCATCAACCCTCAAGGTAAATCAACTCGAAACCGAAACACCTGCGGTAGAATCGGCCAATTTTCATCCGATAAGTGCCGATGAAGCCTCGTTTATGTCGGTGATCGCCGAGCATAACAAATTCGGAACCAAAGCGGTAGGGGCTTATTTTGAGGGAGAACCGTCGTTTTTGTATTATGACGGTAAAAAAGTGATCCGCGTCGTCCCTCCGAAACACTTCAGTTCAGCGGGGATCGTCGAAGCGATGCGTACCCTACGGGAAGGGTCTGACCGTTTGATCGACAATGTCGAAAAAAACCATCCTGATTTGTACGCTGTTTTACTCCAAATTGAGCAAAATGACATCACACTCTTTGAAGCTACGGCGATGATTTTGGATCTGGACGAGAAGAGTTACAAAGGGGTTATGAAAGAGGCGCTGAAGTTCATCGGAAAAGGGGGGCTCCAGATCGATACCAAGGTGGAGGATAACCGTTTCAATCACGTTGCTTTTTTAGCGAGTATCATCAGTTACCGTCTCGCGGGTGTCGATTCAGTTTATCTGAGCTATTCTATCTTTGAATCTTTCGGGGACTATTTTAGTGAACTGCTCACCGAGATCAAAGGGAAGACGAAAGCGACGGAGATTGTGCTCTGCGGGTCGTATTTTGCGGGGCAATCGCTCTTCAGCCGTTTGCAGAGAAATTTGAAAAATACTCCGGTGCTGATGAATACGAGTTATCCGATCGGGAAGGAAAATTGCGTTGTCGGCGGAGTGTTTTTATAAAATCACCATCAAAGGGATTGTTCAGGGGGTCGGGTTCCGTCCTTTTGTTTACCGGGAAGCGATCCGTTACGGTATCCGCGGATTCGTCTGCAATACTCCCGATGGGGTGGTGATCGAAGCACACGGTGAGAGCGTGGAGGCATTTATGGATGCTCTAAAAAACCATCTCCCTCCTCAAGCCCGCATCGATTCGATGGAGATTACCGAAATTCAAAGTGCCGAGTATGCGGGATTTGAAATCCGCCAGAGCGCTTTGGGCAAAAGCAGTGTGGCTATCCCGCTTGACATTGCGCTGTGCCCTGCGTGCGAAGCGGAGATGGACGATCCCTCTAATCGCCGTTATCGCTATCCCTTTATCAACTGCACCGATTGCGGTCCCCGTTACACCATTATCCAAACCCCTCCCTATGATCGTGTCCGCACCTCGATGAA
>CAZBIR010000085.1:0-1319 GCA_964491035.1 uncultured Sulfuricurvum sp. | reverse complement strand
GAGATGCTCAAAGCGGGGAAAATCATCGCCCTCAAAGGGTTGGGGGGATTTCATCTGATGTGCGATGCCACTTCGGATGCCGCCGTGGCGGAATTGCGATCGCGCAAACACCGCAAAGCCAAACCGCTGGCGGTGATGTTCGGTTCATTGGAGCAACTCGAAACGTATGTCTCGATCAACGAAGCGGAAAAGAAGCATATCACGGGGACGATAAAGCCTATCGTCATCGTGGATGCGAAAGGGGAGACAAATCTCTCTACTTTGATCGCCCCCTCAATTAAACGTATAGGGGTATTTCTCCCCTATGCCCCGCTTCATCGGTTACTGTTTGATCGAATAGATTTCCCTCTCGTCGCAACCAGCGCCAACATCAGCGATGAGCCGATTATGATCCGATCATCTGAGATCGTAAGCCGGTTGGGAGAGGTTGTGGATGCTATTCTCGATCATGACCGCACGATCATCAATGCTCTCGATGATGCGGTGATCCAAATCGCCGAAGGTCGGGTCGTTATGTTCAGAATGGGGAGAGGCTATGCTCCTCACACCTTTTTGAAAGAGGAACACGACTACCCTGTTTTAGCCCTCGGCGCTCATCAAAAGAGTGCGATTGCTCTCGGGGTCAAAGAGAACATGGTACTGAGCGGACATATCGGCGATTTGGGAAGCGTCGAAGCGGATGGCTATTTTGAGCGGACGGTACAGACCTTTAAACGGTTTTATGACTCTGAGCCCTCACTGTTGGTTCATGACCTGCATCCGCAATACAGTACGAGCGCTTACGCGCGGTCGCAAAAAAAAGAGCACTACGGAATCCAGCACCACTATGCCCATATCCTTGCCTGTATGGCAGAGTATGGACTGAGCGAAAAAGTGCTCGGCTTTGCGTATGATGGTACAGGATACGGTGCGGACGGGAGTCTGTGGGGGGGAGAGGTGATGATCGCCGATACCCACGGCTATGAGCGAATCGGGCTTTTAAAACCCTTTGCCCTTCTGGGTGGGGACAAAGCGATCAAAGAGCCGCGACGGATTGCGTTGTCATTGCTGTTTGAGCGTTACAGCCTTGATGAGGTGATGAGCTTAAATTCACCGACGGTGGAAGCATTTTTGCCCCATGAAATCCGAACGATGCACCATATGTGGAGCAAAGGTATTAACGCTCCGCGTAGTTCATCCATGGGGCGACTGTTTGATGCGGTTGCCAGTTTAGGCGGATTTATCCAGACCCTCGATTACGAGGGGCAGGGGGGGATGATAATGGAGTCGTTTGTGGACGATTCCATCACGGAACCGTTTGCGTTTGAGGTGAATGAGGG
>CAZBIR010000084.1:0-7951 GCA_964491035.1 uncultured Sulfuricurvum sp. | reverse complement strand
ACGATTACCGAGATCAAAGACGGTTCGGTCAAATCGAACGCGTCGATGAAGTACGACAACAAAGCGTGGAGCGGAACCCTTTCACGCCCTTTGAAAGACGCGTACATGAACGCTGCCGGCACGGTTCCGGTGGCGATCGCGGTATGGGACGGAGCCAAACACGGGCGTAACGGCCTGAAACTCCTCTCCTCATGGGTTGCCATCAACCTCGAAGGCGCAAAAGCCAACGCTGCGGTTGTTGCCGAAGCGACCGAAATGCCCAAAGGGGACGCGGCAAAAGGAAAAGAGGCGGCTGAAGCTAACGGATGTGCCGGATGTCATCAGCTTTCTGCCGACATGCCTGCGGGCTATATGGCCCCTTCACTCCTCAACATCGGCGGATACTCTACCGCCGCTTACCTGAGAGAGTCTCTGGTCAAACCTTCAGCGGTAGTCGTACCCGGATTCAATCGCAACGCGCATAAGAATACACCGTGGTACAATATTGAAAAGGGGAAACGTGTTTCTACGATGACCGATTACAGCTTCCTGGATAAGCAAACGATCGAGGACATCGTCGCGTACCTCAAAACTCTCAAAGCGGAGGTTGAATAATGAAAAAGGTAGCTTTGCTATGTGCCGCGCTGGTATTCAGCGCGTTTGCCAACGAGCCTGAAGAGTTCGAAGGGTTCATGACGACCCCTTCGTGTGCCGCACAGGGTGCTTTTGCCGACTGCTATCTCGAAAACTACGCGTGCGGATCGGACGGCTGTTTCAAAAAAACTGAGCCGGGGGTAATGAATAATGCTCCTGTAGCCCTGTTTGTACATGCGACCGGGAAAACTTACACGATCGATACGAGTAAAATCAAGGCAGCGGAACTCAAGGAAGGGATGAATAAAAATGGCGTCATAATCGTCGGAACACTGGATGCTTCGACCAATACGATTCGTGCCACCGAGTTCAAAGCTCCCCCGCCGCCGAAAAAATCGTTTTTCAAGGGATGTCTGTAATCCTTTGTCCGGTCCCCTCCGGGGCCCGGAGCAATCGTTTGTAACCTTTTCTTCTAGGCAGATTTCAAGCCGTCTTATGCAACAATCTCCCATCTCTTTTAGGAACCCTATTTTATGAATCACGAATACCGACTCTACATCTATGCTTTTTTATCCCGCGTAATGAGCGACATCCCCGACCGTCGTTTTATCCATGATCTCAAAAACAATGAAGCGCTTTTGGAGATTATCGGTGAAGAGACCAGAAACTGGGTCCTCGGCCATGACGAAGAGAGCCTCTATGAAGCGATGAACGTCGATTATACGTCGATGTTCATTCTCAACACGCAGCCGGTCGAGTCGTTTGTCCTCGATGCGAAAAACGAGACGCTGGTGGGGCTGCAAAATCCCGTCATGGCGTTTTATTTTACCCACGGCTTCGAAGTCAACATGGACCAGACGCAGATTATGGCTCCCGATCACCTCTCGATCGAGTTTGCTTTTATGCAGACGCTGGTGTACCGTAACGAGATCGCGCCGCAAAAAGAGTTCCTCGAACAACACCTTTTCCCGTGGGTCGTCCCGTACATGATGGGGATGAAGCAGATGGCCGATACGCCGTTTTATCGGGAGATGTGCGATTTCATCGTCGAGTTCCTGAGTGCCGACGTCGAATACCTCAGTGGGGGTGGGGTGAATGGGTAACATCAATTTCGTCCAGAAAAGCAATCTCTTTTCGTATACCGGGACGCGGTGCCTGCGTAACGAGTATTACCACAATGACTGCCGGATCTGTATCGACCTGTGCCCCAAAGGGGCATTTCATATCGTACGTAACAAACTCACCCTGTTTGAAAACGAGTGCGTAGGGTGTGCGGGATGCGTGGGGAGCTGCCCGAGCGAGGCGCTGGAGATGGAGAGTTTCGACCCGAACGGTTTTGCCGCCGGATACGTCCACCAAAGCGATGAGGCTCCCCTGTCGTGTAAAGTTTCCACCCCCTGCCTGGGGGTTTTCGATGCGGAGCACTATCTGGTAATGGCGCTGCGGGGAGAGAAAAAGGTGACGTGCGACCTGAGCCACTGCGCGACGTGCAGTCTGAACGAAAACGGCAGGCTCGGCGAAACGATCCGCACCAAAATCGCTGCGGCGGATCGGTTTTTGGAGCAGATCCAAAGCGAGCGGCGCATCGGAGTCATCGAGGAAAAAGAGGAGCAAAGCGACCGCCGTGCCCTCTTTCGAAAGGGGTTCGAGAAGCTCAGGGAGAGCGTGGCTGATGCTTCGGAAGCGCATGAAGCGATGACCCGTGCGCACCATAAGATCGCTGATATGAAAATGCCCCTGAAGCGGGTTATGCTCAAAAATACCCTCAAGGAGGTCGTGGGGGAACTCCCCGCTACGACCTTCGGTGAATCAAGCCCCCTCTTTTTCAACAAGCAGATCGATTTTGCGGCCTGTACCAACTGCGGCGACTGCATCCAGTTTTGCCCCACCGACGCGCTTTTTCCGACGTCAGACCGGCAGGGGATCTATTTTTCGCAGGGGAAATGTATCGGCTGCGGGATCTGCGAGGATATCTGCAAACCCAAAGCGATCAGCGCCAAAGTGGGATTTGATCTGGTGAGCGTGGCGTTTGATCGTGCCGAGCAGATGGTTCATTACGATCTGGTGATGTGCCGGGAATGCCGCACCCCCTATCCGTACAAGGGGGGAGACCCGATCTGCGATCGGTGTATCGGATTCGTAAAACAAAACCCGGATATGTTTACGCTGGCGAGGGACATGTAAATCCCGCCTATTTCTTCTCCATGGCGTCTTTAGCGCCTTTGATTGCCCCTTCCATGGCCGATTTGGCGACGCTCCAGGCGCGGGCTCCCATCGCTTTGGCTTCCTGGGCCGATTTGGATTTGAGCAGTTTGCTTCCCTGTTCCGTGACCCCCCGTTTGATCCGTGAGAGACGGTTACGCAAAAGTTCCACTGTCTCTTTGGAGAGGAGGGCGAGTTCATCAGAACCGGAGGTGATCTCTTCGTTGATTGTTTCGAGCCGTTCGATCAGCCGTGCGTTGTTGTGGGCGCGGAGACCGTGGATGATCTGGGCATAGAGGGTATCGACGTTGTCGAGTTCCATCTCGATCGTTTTGTATTCGTCGCGGTAAAGGGCTTTGACCTCTTCGGGGACGAAGAGGAGGTAGCGGTGGAACTTCTCGATTGAGCGGATGAGGGCGGAATGGATTCCCCGCAGTGTCCCGCGCAAAATGGAATCGGACTGGTTTGGGGTCGCTTCGGCGATGTTCAGCGCACTTTGGAGGATGCTGGCGAGGATACGGCGGATCCGTACCGCGTTGAGGACGTTGGCGTTGAGCGATTCGAAGGTGATCTCCTTGATGATTTCGCTCAGGGTCTCCTCGATGTCAGATCCTTTTTCGAGAGTGGTGATGATCGCGCTTTCGGTGATCTCTTCGAGGATTTCGAGGAGATCGACTGACTGGAGTTTCACCTGGTGCAGTTTTTCGAGGGTCTCCTCATCGGAACCCACCTCTTTTTCCAGCGCGTTGAAAAGGTTGTACTTGAGGTGCTGGAGCTCTTCGCTTTTGCGGGAAATCTGCCGCTCGATCCGCTCTTTCTGGGCAATCAGCTCTTCGAGCTCGTCGTAGAGGGCGTGTCCCTCCTCCTCGATCATCGCCCCCGTAAACGTGCGCAGTTCCTGCAGCGAAAGGCTCTGGGGGGTGGCGGACCATTCGGTGTGCAGTGAGCCGATCAGTTCATGCACTTTGGATTCAAGGTCGCTTTGGGGGAGTGTGCGGTAGCGGGTTTTGATGTCCCGTTTGAATGTTTCCAGATTCATATTATTCCTTTTTGATACGCAATCGGAGCAAAGCCCCGATTTCTACACTAACGCTGAGTTTGCTTCGGCAGCATGCCCGGCGCATAAATGCGCTTTGGTCCTTTACAACACCATCTTGATGTGGGGGTGGGCTTTGAGGGTTTCGTAAAAGTACGTCCGTTCGTCCTCATTATGCACCAATAATTCCAAATTCATGCTGATGTATTTTCCGCCGCTGCTTTTGTTGGACGGGGTGAGCGAATAGGAACGTTCGCCCATCACCTCGAGCGCGGCGATTTCGATCCCAGCCCGCTCGTACGCGACGATTTTATAGAGCCAGTTGCAGGGGTACTCTAACTCAAGCTTCTGGGTCGATTCGTTGATAATTACCACTTTTTCCTCCGGTTTTGGTTTCGAGGCGGACGTCGCTGATGACCATCCCCTTGTCGATCGCTTTGAGCATGTCGTAGATCGTGAGCAAGCCGATGCTGGTCCCCGTAAGCGCTTCCATCTCTACCCCCGTCTGCCCGCTCAGTTTTGCCGTAACGGTGAGGCGGAATCCCGGGAGTTCCGGGAGCTCCTCAATGTCGCAGTTCACCCCGCTGAGGTTGAGGGGGTGGCACATCGGGATGAGGTCCGAGGTTTTCTTCGTCCCCATGATCGCGGCGATCACGGCGGTCTGGAGGACGGGCCCCTTTTTGGCCGTCTGGTTGACGACGGCCTCGTACGCCGCGCGGCTCATCGTAATGAGGCCGCTGGCGGTGGCCGAGCGGGACGTGGTGTTTTTGTCGGAGACGTCGACCATTTTCGGGCGGTCACGCTCGTCGAGGTGGGTAAGGTTCATAGCGTTGCCTGTCGTAAAACTTTTGGTAAATTATAGCAGGAGGGGGGTAAATCCGCACAGTGATTAAAAAATGAACATATCGATGGTGAAAAATGGGTTATAGTTTCTTCATAAGATTTCGGTCGGCCTTGTGGATAGGCTCTAAATCCGGGAACCTTATACCTCCTTCTTCAAGATTTACGTCCTGCCCGTGCCCCCTGTGGCCGGGTTGAGCGCCAACACCCGAAAATCCAAACCAAACAGGGGAAAAACATGCAAGACCTGGTACGCAGTTATACCGCCAATGCCCCGTTGTTTGAGAAATTTATCCTGACAACGCTGGGCAAGGTGAGCCTCAAAAAATTTGACGTCGAGCTCGCGCAGCGCCTCTTTAAAACGTTTCCGAGCCTGGAGCTGATTTACAAATGCGACGAGGGGCTTGTCCAGAATTCCCCCAACATTTATGCCGACCGTGAAGACCACGCCGAGATCGGGGCGGACCGGAGTTACCTCGTCAACGAAGCGGCCCTCGCCAAGGGGCATTACATCAGCGAGCCCTACATCTCGAGTGCGACGGGGTTTCTGTGCGTCACCGCCGTGTACGCGGTCGGCGATGGCTACCTGTTTCTCGATTTTCGCGTCCGCCGCCTCCTGGAGCGGTTCGATCTGATCGAGAAAAACGACGTATTCAAACGCCTCAACCGCTCCGCCTACGCGATCATCGGCGGGGGGCTGCTCTTTTTCGGGGTATTTGTCGTCCTCTACGGGTTTTACACGTTCGGGGGGTATTTGTTCGGCCATGAGCCGCTCTCGATGGATACGGTGTTCAAGCCGATCATTGCCCTGACGCTGGGGCTGGCGGTTTACGATCTGGGGAAAACGATTTTCGAGCAGGAGGTACTTCCCCGGACCCAGCATGTCAGCGAGGCGTTCAACGCCAAAACGTTGCTGAACTTTTCGGTGTCGATCATTATCGCGTTGCTGATCGAAGCGCTCCTCGTCGTCTTCAAAATCGCGATTCACGATTACAAGGATCTCCCCTACGCCTCGACGCTGATCGCTGCGCTGGCATTTTTGCTGCTGGTGTTCGCGGTGTTTATCTACCTCGTGCGCAAAAGCGAAAAAGAGCCGTCCGAATCTGCCCGGGAGGGATCAGGACCACGTGATGCAGGTGATCTCCGAAGTTGAGCCCAGACGCATGGGGGGACCCCAGAAACCGATACCGCTGTTGACGTAGATGTGGCGGTTCTCGCCGAGGCGGTGTAGCCCTTTGACGTAGGGCTGGGCGAGGGAGACGAGGTGGGCAAACGGCCAGATCTGCCCCCCGTGGGTGTGGCCGCTGAGCATCAGGGCCGGTTCGAATTCCCCCAGGTGGTCGATGTATTTGGGCTGGTGGGCCAGCAGCAGGGTCGGCATTCCGGAGGGGATGAAACGGGTCGCGGCCCCAATATCGGGGGGGTGATACCCCGCGCGGAGGCCGAACAGATCATAAACTCCGGCAACGGCAAACGTGCCGTCGATAAGGAGGCTGCGGTTGCCCAGGATTTCGATTCCCAGCCCCCGCAGGTGCTCCAGGGTGGCGTCCAGATCGTGGAAATACTCGTGGTTGCCGGGGACGTAGAAGGTCCCGAAACGGCTTTTGAGGTGACGCAGCTCGTCAACTGCGGGGGTTATCGTGCGGATGTGCGCGTCGGTCAGGTCGCCGGTGATCGCGATGAGGTCGGGGGAGAGGGCGTTGATCGTCTCGACGCTGCGCCGGACGAAATCGCGATCGATCAGCCCCCCGATGTGCATGTCGCTGATCTGGACGATCCGGTAGCTTTTTCCCCTGAAGCGGTTCTGGGCGGCGCGGACATGGACGAGGGTGGGGTCTTTTGCCCCCCCGGCGATCCCCGCCCCGACGTAAAGCCCCCCCAGCCCCAGAAATCCCAGATCGGTGCTTCGTTTGAAAAAAGCCCGTTTGGCCGGATCGAAGGGGGCATAGCGCTGGAGAAGGCGGAGCCCCTCGTAGAGTACCCCCCCCATGAAGAGCAAAAAGCCGATCCCGATCGAGAGGGAGAGGGTAAAATAGAGCCATTTTGGGGGGCTGAGGGCGTAGCGGCTGGCAAGGTAGCCGACGATGGCCGCGAGGTTGAGGATCAGGAGGTACCGGAGAAACGTCCGGGTGCGGGGCCGGATGTGGAGGTGGGTTACGACGCGGGTGTAGGCGAGATAATGGACGGCCACGAAAAAGAGGCTCATCAGGAGGGGGAAGAGGATTTTCATCGCTTTTCCAGCCGCTCAAGGGCCTCGGCGTATTCGTGGGGGTGGTTGAGATTGGCCAGCGCTTCCTCGTCTTCGAAATCGATGTAGCGGGTGCGGGAAGCGGCGAGGAGTTTGCCCAGGCGGTGGTCCCCCTCGCGCAGCATCCGTTCCAGTTCGCCCAGGAGGCTGCGGTGGTAAATTCCGCACAGCGGGTGGCTTCCCGATGCGGTTCTGGCAATGATTGCATCGGCATCAGGGCTGTCCGCGTCCATCAGGGCGCGAAATACCGCCGCACCGACAAACGGCGTGTCAACGCTGAGTACCATGATCCGCTCGGTTCCAAGGCGCCGAAAGGCGCTGACGAACCCGGTGGTCGGAGCGAACTCGGACTCCGGCGGATCGAGGAGAAAATCGGCGTTGAAACCGAATTTGTCGGCCGATTTGGCCGAAATCCACACCTCCGAAAAGAGCCTGAGCAACCGTTCATACTGGAACTGCGCGAGGGTGGAAAATCCCCCGAAAGGGAGGAGGGCTTTGTCCTGCCCCATCCGGGAGCTTTTCCCCCCCGCAAACAGGACGCAGGGAAGCTCGAAGGTCATTGGGCCAGCGCCGCCTGGACGATCTGGGCCATTCCCGGTGTCGAGCCGGTCTGGATGTACTGGAGGATCAGAGGGGTAAATTTGGAGATCATCGACGCGTCCATCCCCAGGGCGCCGAACTGCGATGCGACGGTACCGCTCCCCGCGACTGCGGCGGGGGCGGCGGCCATGATGGTTCCCAGCTGAGGCATCTGGCTGGTCAGGGCCGTGTAATCGGAAGGTTTCATCGATGTTTTGGCGTCGTTGAGAATTGCGGCGGTTCCGCCGAGCGCCTGTGTCGGGGTGACTCCCAGGGTGGTCGTGATGTTTTTGATCAGCGGGTTGGAGGTAGCGACCGAATCGACCACGGGGGTCGCTACGGGGGCGACGCTTTGCATGAGGGAGCCGAAATCGAACGCGGAGGAGGCGGTGAACAGCAATGAAGCAAGGATGAACGAACGGGTCATAAAAACACTCCCTAAATAAAACGCCATTATAACCGATGAAGGTGAA
>CAZBIR010000083.1:0-7955 GCA_964491035.1 uncultured Sulfuricurvum sp. | reverse complement strand
TATGCCCTGAATGGTAGAATGGTCATTATCGAAATCATCTTTGATCTTGGATACCAAAGCAATAATTTCCTCCTTTGGCTTCGTGAAGTCGATATTCACTAAAGCGGATTTATGGGTAATTCCCCCATATTGATATTCAATAATAGGCATTCCAAAATAATGCTTATAGCCGCAATCGATAAACTCTTTCAATCGTTTTTCTGCAAATCCAGAAACACATTTTGAAAGTTTTGCCATGTCGCGATTGATATAGGCCTCTACCTCCCCACACACGAACGCGGAAGTAGTTACAACCGGGAGGATATATCTTAGACTTTTTGGGGCGGCTGCTTTGTCAAAATGATTGTTTGCAATATCACGAAACTTATCTTTTATATCTGCTGTAGCGTCTGGTAAATATTGCTCTACGGCATCATCAATAAACTTTTTTGTTGGGTCATCTTCCAATGTTCTAACATAGCATTCGTATGCCATTGTATAAGCCATAAAACAATCATCCCCCATATTCAAAGCTTCTCTTTCACAATCTGCCTCAAACCCTACATACAGATAAAAATCCCGTTTCAATACAGCCTCAATTTTTTTACGCTGTTCAATTTGTTGCTTTGTTGGACGTGCCATTTTACACCCCTTCCCTATTCTTCACCTCATCGCAAAAATCGCACCACCACCGCATGAGTCCGCGGCGTTCCTCCATGTACTCGGCCCGGTTATAGGCCCCCTTCACCTTGTTTTTCTCGGCATGGGCCAAATGCCGCTCGATAACGTCGCTGTGGTAGCCATGATCGGCGAGGTGTTCGTTTGCAATGGTGGAGAACATCGCCCGGAAACCGTGAGCGACAATCTCCTCCCGGCCGTACCCCATCCGCCGGAGGGCCTGATTGATCGTGTTTTCGCTGATCGGCCGGACGTTCGACGTGAGGGCAGGGAACAGGTAGCGGCTGCGCCCTTTGGTCTGGGGTTCCAGTTCGTCCAGGATCGCCCGGATCTGCGGCGTGATCGGGACGATGTGGGGGCGTTTCATCTTCATTTTTTCGGACGGGATGCTCCACTCATTCTTTTTGAGATCGAATTCGTCCCACTCTGCGAAACGGATATTATAGGGGCGTTGCGCCGTGAGGTAGGAGAGCTTCAACCCGCATTTGACCGTAACCTCCCCGTGGTAGTTGTCGATGGCTCTCAGCAGCCGCCCCACCTCTTTGGGGTCGGTGATCGTCGGGAAATGCTTCTCCTCCTTCTTGCCGATGAGGTAGCGTTTGTCGATATCGGTGATGATGTTGTGGGGGACCAGTTCGCGGGTGACCGCATAGCGGTATATCTGGGAGAGGGCGTTGAGGGATCGCCGTGCGGTTTCGGCTTTGTCGGCGGCTTTGAGGCGGTCCACGCATTCGATAATCATCATCCGGCTCACCTCATCGATGGGTACGGCTCCGATGTAGGGGAAGAAGTGGTTTTCCATCCGGGCGAGTTTGAGATTATGATACCGGGGGACGATCTCTTTTTCGGTACTCTCCAAAAACTCCCGCGCCACTTTCTCGAACGTGGTCTGCTTCCGCTCGTTCTCGATCCGCTCGGCGGTGACTTCCTCCTGGATGATCTGCTTCTCCTCTTTCCGTTCAGCTGAGGGGTCGATCCCTTTGGAGATATCGCCGCGGTACTGCTCCCGCTTCACCCTCGCATCGCTCAAAGACGTTTCGGGGTAGGTTCCCAGGGAGATCAATTTCTCTTTCCCGTCGATGAGATATTTGAGCCGCCACCATTTCCCGCCGCTCTTTTTGATGAGTAAAAATAACCCACCGCCGTCAAAAAGTTTGTAATCTTTTTCGGCCGGTTTCGCTTTTTTGATCTCGGTATCGGTTAGGGGTACTGCTTTTCGTGCCATAGGGGTAACCTCTCTCTTTAGGGGTAACTTTTGCCATTTTGCAGTTACCCCAATGGGTGATACCCCTAATGTTACCCCTAAAATTCTGAGATTATATTAAAGTGCTTTGGAGCGCATCAGACGATAAATAGCATGAAAAGCCCTATTTTTCGGGGTTTTGATGAGGTTTTTAAGAGGGTATTGGATTGTATAAAAGGGATGGATGGCAGACAGGAAGGGATTCGAACCCTCGGTAGCTTGCACTACACACGCGTTCCAGGCGTGCTCCTTCAACCGCTCGGACACCTGTCTATGAAGAAGTGCGAAATTATAACCAATCTAGCTTAAAAACCGTTACGGCCGTTTCTCCGTTTGGGCGGTTCCTGTTTTGTTCCCCTGCGAGTGAGGTGTCTGGCCCACGCGAGCAGGATTCCGCCGATCAGGAGCGCGGCGCACACTTCGTACCCGATCGCCCAGATAACGAATATCGAGGTGAGGCTGAATTCGACGAAAAATTCGAACTGCGTTTCGGCGACGTAGAAAAACAAAAAGGCCAGCCCCGCCAGGTAGGGGATGATGGCGGCGTACAGGAGCAGCATCGGTCCTTCGTATCCTGCGGGGGCGATGATGACGTCCTGGATGTCAAACGAACGGTTGAAAAATTCCTCTTCCCTTTTCTGGCGGATTTTATTCGATTCCTGACGGAACTCTTTTGAGCGTTCGTATGCCGTGTTGGAAATCAACGTCGAGTTGTACCTGGGGGTTGTCTTTTTCTTCATCGCCCGTTCCCGAATGGATTGGAAAATATTATAACTCTTTTTTAAGGATTTGCAGAGGTTTTGCACCGGATTTGTATCCGCAGAAGAACTTAAGTATCTACAAAGGACGATCGGCCGCATCGCCCCGAAGGGGAGTGCCGATTCGCTTCGAAGAAGGAGATTCGAAGCGTCATGATACAAAAGGAGTGTTAATTTTGTGTAAAGACATCCTATAATAAGACAACTTACTCCCAAAGGCCACCCGTGCGACCCGACGAACGTTTCTTCTGCATCAGCGACGATTTCCGATCCCCCTACGCCCGCGACCGCGACCGGATCATCCATTCGGGGAGCTTCCGACGCCTCGAATACAAAACCCAGGTATTTCTAAACTCGCAGGGGGATTTTTTCCGCACCCGCCTCACCCACAGCATCGAGGTGAGCCAGATCGCCCGTTCGATCGCCTCGCACCTGGGATTGCAGGAATCACTGGCCGAATCGATCGCCCTCGCCCACGACCTTGGGCACACGCCGTTTGGGCACATCGGGGGGGACACCCTCGATGAATGCCTCAAAGAACGGGGCTTTTCACGCGGATTCGAGCACAACTTCCAGAGCTTCCGCGTCGTCACCAAACTCGAACAGCGCTACAAGGCGTTTCTGGGGCTCAATCTCACCTACGCAACGCTGGAGGGGATCCTCAAGCACTCCTATCCCTATAACAAGCCGTTTTTCCCCGAGACCGTCCGCGAAGCGTTCTGCCTCCATACCCATCCCAGCATCGAGGCGATGATCGTCGACCGGGCCGACGAAATCGCCTACATCAGCCACGACATCGACGACGGCGTCGCCTCGGGACTTATTAGCTTCGACACGCTGCGCTCCTGCGACCTGATCCAAACCGTACTGGAAAAAGTGTACGCCGAAGGGATACGCGAAGACGAAGACGAGATGTTCCGCTACCGTTTCAGTTCCCATCTCATCAACCACCTCGTCTACTCGCTCCTCGAGCATTCGCGGGGTAAAATCGACAACTCCCGCGTGTTGGCCTCCGTTATTCCCGCGTCCGAACCGATCCCGATCGGATTTGAGCCCGCCCTTGAGACGCAGATCAAAAAACTCAAAAAGCTCCTCTACCAAGAGCTCTACCAGCACAAAAACATCATGCGCAAGATGTTTGCGGGGAAACAGGCGATCAAAGGGGTGTTCGACGCACTGATGGAAGAGCCCAAAATGCTCCCTCCCTATTATCTCAAACAGCTTGACCTGCGGAACAAACACCGCGTGATCGCCGACTACATCGCAAGCATGTCCGACCGCTACGCGATGGAGCTCTTCAACGAACTCTACGGGCGCGAGGGGTAAGCGCTTCCGCAGAGTGGTACAATACGCTTTATGAATACCATAGCAATTATCGGCGGCGGCGCGAGCGGACTGATGGCGGCGCTCTTTGCCGCACGCGGCGGCGCGGCCGTCACCCTCTACGAACACAATTCCGGCGTCGGGAAAAAGATCCTCGCTTCGGGTAACGGGCGGTGCAACATCATCAACACGGCCGCTTCGACGGCCGATTACGCGGGAGAAGACCCCTCTTTCGTCACGTATGCGCTCAAACAGCTCTCGTTTGGGTATTTCGAAAAGCTCTCTCTTTCGCTGGGGCTCCTCCTCGACGTCAAGGAGGACGGCCGGTGCTATCCTCTCTCCAACGAAGCCAAATCGGTTCTGATCGCCCTCAAAAGCGCCGTAACCGGGGCGGGAGCCACGATCCTCACCGACACAGCCGTCACGGCGATTTCCAAAGACGGAAGCGACTTTGTCGTAACTACCGCATCGGGCACAAAGCGCTATAATAAAGTTCTTATCGCGACCGGCTCCGAAGCGGCCCCCCAGCTGGGAGCCACGGCGGACGGCCATCGCTTCGCCAGAGCGTTCGGACACGAGATCATCCCCACCTATCCCAGCCTCGTGCAGTTCCATCTCGCCTCCAAACACGCCCCGAAAATGGCGGGGGTCAAAACCGTCGCGGAAGTCACTCTCATCGTGGAGGGCAAAGGCGCTGCCAAAGTGACCGGCGACATCCTCTTTACCCCCTACGGCATTTCGGGGCTCGCAATCCTTGACGTCAGCCAGAGGGGTTCCTACGCCCTCAGCCGCAAACAGCGCGTGAGCATTGCCCTCAATCTCCTCCCCCGATATGAACGTCACGAACTCGCCGGCATAATCGAGAAACTCTTCGCCGCCGTCCCGGCGCAAAGCGTCCAGAACGCCCTGTGCGGATTACTTAGCGCCAAGCTCGTCACCTACCTCCTCGAAGAAGCCCGGATCCCCCTCCCGACACCCGCATCGGCTCTGAACCCCAAACAGGTCAAACAGCTCGCCCACCTGATCGGCGACTGGCGTTTCGACGTCACCGACACCCACGGCTTCAAACATGCCGAGGTCAGCGGAGGCGGGGTCTCGACCGCGCAGGTCAACACCAAAACGATGGAATCAAACCTCGTCGATGGGCTCTATTTTTCGGGGGAAGTACTCGATATCGTCGGGCGTCGGGGGGGATTCAATTTCCACTTCGCGTGGGCCAGCGGGATGATTGCGGGAAAAGAGATGGCGAAAAAGTAAACGGAGAAAAATCGATCTCCCCAACGAAGGGAGAGGCCGAAAACGCGATTATCTCGCGTTGCGTTTGCGCTCGTTGATGTCCAACCAGCGTTTGCGGATACGGATGTTGACCGGCGTAACTTCGAGAAGCTCGTCGTCTTCGATCCACTCCAGCGCACGCTCGAGATTCATTTCGCGTGGCGGAACGAGTTTGATCGCTTCGTCCGCACCGCTTGAACGGACGTTCGACTGTGCCTTCCCTTTGATCGGGTTGACGTCGAGGTCGTTGCTGCGGCTGTGCTCGCCGATAATCATCCCTTTGTACACTTTCGCCTGCGGAGCGACGAACAGGACACCGCGATCTTGAAGGTTGAAGAGCGAGTACGCCAGGGCGACACCGTCTTCCATCGAAATGAGCGCACCGTACGGACGGCTCTCGACCGTCCCGCTGTAAGGGCGGAATTCGAGGAACGAGTGGTTCATGACCCCTTCCCCTTTGGTATCGGTGAGGAATTGCCCGCGGAAGCCGATCAGGCCGCGCGCAGGAATTTCGAACTCGATACGGGTGAAGCCCTCACCCATCGGAACCATCGCTTTCATCTCGGCCTTGCGGCGCCCCAGACGCTCGATGACAGTACCGCTGAACTCTTCGGGAACGTCGATAACGAGGTGCTCGAACGGTTCGCATTTGACCCCTTCGATCTCTTTGACGATAACTTCGGGACGTCCGATACCGAACTCATACCCCTCGCGGCGCATGTTTTCAGCCAGAATCGTGATCTGAAGCTCACCACGACCGGAGACGATGAATTTACCCTCTCCGACCGTTTCGTAACGCATCGCAACGTTCGTCTGCATCTCGGCATCGAGACGCTCTTTGATTTTGTTGCTGGTAACGTGTTTCCCTTCGGTTCCCGCCAGCGGAGAGTCGTTGACCGAGAATACGACGGTCAGGGTCGGCTCTTCGATGTGCATCGGATCGAGCGGCATCGGGTTGACAGGGTCACAGATGGTATCCCCGACGTCGACCGTTTCAAGTCCCGCAAGAGCGACGATGTCACCCGCTTCGGCTTCGTTGATCTCCATGCGGTTAAGACCCATGAATCCGATCAGTTTGGAAATACGCCCCTTGACCATTTCACCGTCGGCTTTGGCCAGGAGAACGTTGTCCCCTTTTTTGATCGTACCGTTGAAGATACGGGCAATCCCGATTTTACCGACGTAGTTATCGTAGTCGAGGGTGAAAACCTGAAGCTGCGCAGGGTTTTCCGCATCACCGGTCGGCTCGGGTACTTTTTCGAGGATCGTGTTGAACATGCAGGTGAAGTCACCGTCGGGCTCGGACATGTCGAGTTTCGCGATACCGTCACGCGCCGCGGCGTAGATGATCGGGAAGTCAAGCTGATCTTCGGTCGCGTCCATCGCGACGAACAGGTCGAATACCTCATCGACAACGCGCTCGGGATCGGCCGAGGGTTTGTCGATTTTGTTGATGACGACGATCGGTTTGATCCCGAGACCGAGCATCTTTTTGACGACGAATTTCGTCTGGGGCATAACCCCCTCATACGCGTCGACGAGGAGCAGCGCCCCGTCAACCATTTTCAGAACCCGCTCAACCTCGCCGCCGAAGTCGGCGTGGCCCGGAGTATCGATAATGTTGATCTTGTATTCGCCGTAGCGGATCGCGGTGTTTTTCGAGAGGATGGTGATCCCCCGCTCTTTTTCAAGGGCGTTGGAGTCCATCGCCCGTTCATTGACTTGTTCGTGGGTACCGAATGTTCCGGACTGTTTGAGCAGTCCATCAACCAGGGTCGTTTTACCGTGGTCAACGTGGGCGATGACGGCGATGTTACGAATTTTTTGCATGGGTGTCCTTTAGGATAGGCGCAAAGATTTTCGCGAATTATATCTTTTTTTATTTTAAGGATATGTTAAGGGATTAGCAGCTCTCCCGTTTATTCTATCCGAAGGAGTGGAATGCGATTTGCTTGTTGCTTTCGATAATAGGTATAAAAACAAAGGATCGGCCATGATCACTCCCAGCAAAGAGGCGAAATCCCAGCCTTCTTTGATCGACCTGCTCGGCGGAAGCACGAAAACCGGCGATGCAAGCGGCAACGGACTCTTTTCCAAATTGCTCGCTTCGCTGGGGCAGCAAACCAAAGGATCGGCAGTGAAAATCGATACCAAATCCGAAACCGCCCCATCCGCCGCAATAGAGGGTAAAGGGGTCATCCACCCCAAAAGTATTATTGTCCGTACCCTTCAAAATGCCGAAACGGCGGCAGCAGCAACAAAAACACCCCCCATCAGCGAATTCGAATCGCTGCTGAAGGGGAATACCGAGGAAAAAAACCTCATTCTTCCCGAACTTCTCAATACCCTCTCCGAAGGGCAGCTCCGAACCCTGATCCACAAAGCCAAAGAGTATCTCAAAAACGAGATCATGGCCAAATCCCCCGAACTTTCCCGGGAACCCGAATCGATTCCTGCCACCCTTGGCGGGTTGATCCGACTGGCCGACAAACTGGGGCTCAAACCCGAAACGATCACCCTCTCAATGCTCCCTAACGAGCCTGAAAACCCGATCGCCGAGGAACTCCTCTCCAAGCCGCTGCTCGACATCAAGGCCCTGACCCATTTCGCCCGGAACACAGATCAAACGCCCGTTGAGGGGAAAACGGCTCCGGCCGATCCTCTCTTGCAGCTCCTCCAGGCGCTCAAAGAGGGAAAAA